>JBKJSN010000200.1:0-16132 GCA_046595815.1 Mycobacteriales bacterium | reverse complement strand
GCCAGGCGACAGTCGCAGTCTGGAGCAGCGGATGTTCGACGCCGCCCACGACCTGCTCACCATCGACGCCGCCGGCGGCCAGTCACAGGTCCCGGCCGTGGGAGTGGACGGGCAGCCCGTCACGATCACCGTCCGTGGGGCAGAGATCAGCCTGCTCATGCCGCACTCCGTCGCCCAAGGCGGGGACCTGGAGCTCGCCGAGCTCGTCGGCGTCGGCCCCGTCCTGCCCAGCACCGCCCGTGAGCTCCTCGCCCACGCCGCACGCGTCCGGCGCATCGCCATCGACGCTGACACCGGCCAGGTGATCGCCGTGGACGACGCCCGACCCCTCCCCGCGCCTGAGCCGCTGCAGGAACTCCTGGAGGACCTCGCCCGCGAGCCGGTCGAGATCCGAGACCTGACCAGCAGCAAATACCGCGTCCACAGCAGGCTCCGGCGGTTCGTGGAGCACCGCGACCGCAGGTGTGTGTTTCCTGGCTGCACCGTGCCCGGGCACTGGTGCGATGTCGACCACCGCGAGCCCTGGCCCCACGGCCGCACCGACCACACCAACTGTCAGTGCCTGTGCCGGCGGCACCATCGCGCGAAACAGGCCTACTTCACCGTCACCAAAGACCCCGACACCGGCGACACCATCTGGACCACCCCAGACGGCCGGCAATTCCGCCGCCCACCCCCGACGTACTGACCTTCGGAGGACCGGGCCGCACCCGAGCCTGCCTGCTTGACTCGGGGGCATGGGTCAAGAGGGTGAGTACGAGCCGAGCACCAGCGGATGGGTCCGCGACCAGGTCGAGCTCTATGAGAGCTCGGGCGGCACGAAGGGCACCACGCTGTTCAACACGGGCATGCCTGTGGTGATCGTGACCAACCGTGGTGCGCAGACCGGAAAGCTCCGCAAGACCCCGCTGATGCGGGTTGAGCACGAGGGCGCCTACGCCGCGATTGGCTCCCAGGGAGGCGCGCCCACGGACCCGGCGTGGGTACGCAACCTGCTCGCCGACCCGCACGTCGAACTCCGTGACGGCACGCAGGTCTGGGACATGAGCGCCCGGCTCGTTGAGGGCGAGGAGCGGGCGCGCTGGTGGGAGCGCGCTGTTGCTGCGTACCCGCCGTACGCGGCGTATCAGGAACGGACGGAGCGGCTGATCCCGGTCTTCGTGCTCGAGCCGAGCTAGAGGACCCAACTCGTCGGGTACACATCCGGTCGCAACTGAGCCTCGGTGCCACCGTCGACGAGCACGATCGAGCCGACCATGAAGGTCGCCTTGGTGAGCAAAAACCCTGCGAGGTCGGCGATCTCGCCCGCTGTCGCGCCGCGGCCGATGGGCACGTTGAACCCTTTGATGAGCTCACCCAGGACGGGGTCGGCGCGCGTCTGCTCGACCATCGGGGTCTCCACCACGCCAGGTGCGAGGGCGTTGAGACGGATGCCGGCGCCGATCCACTCCGGGGTGGGCGCGTTGCGCCGCAGCCACCGGGCGAGCGCCAGCTTGGTCGCGGGGTAGGCCATCACCGACTCACGCTTGTCCGCGACCTCGCGTGCGTGGGCTTCATCGCCACCGAGTAGCGCCTCGACCAGCTCCTCGCTGACTCCCGGCATGCAGGTCATCGAGTTGGAGCACACCGCGAGGGCGAAGGACGTGTCCACCGCAGCGAGCAGCGGGCGCAAGCCCTCGAGAAGGGCGATGGTTCCGAAGTAGTTCACCGACGCGAGCAGGTGCGACGGCCGCCCGGTGAGCCCGACAAGGCCGGCGAACAACGCCAGACCGTCCAGGCTGTCTGTGCGGTCCCGTACGGCGGTAACGGCCGCGTCCCGGCCCCCTGGCGTCGCGAGGTCCGCGAGCACCTCGGCGTCGTGCAGGTCGACGCCGATCACGTCGTGGCCCTGCGTCCGCAGCCACGCGCACGTCGCCGCCCCCATGCCGGACGCGCTACCGGTGACGACGTAGGTGCTCAAACCTGGGCCAACGCGTCCAACAGCCGAGCCGCGATCGCCGGCTGGCACACGACGAGGTCGGGCAGCAGCACGTCCTGCTGGTTGTAGACCAGCGGAGAGCCGTCGAGTCGCGAGGTGTGCAGGCCGGCAGCCGTTGCCACGACGACGGGCGCGGCGGAGTCCCACTCGTACTGCCCGCCAGCGTGCACGTAGGCGTCCGAGGTGCCTTGGAGGACTGACATCGCTTTGGCCCCGGCGGATCCCATGGGCACGAGCTCGGCCCCCAGCGCCTTGGCGAGAGCCGTCACCAACTCAGGGGGACGGGTCCGGGAGACGACCAATCGGATCGGGTCGCCGACCGAAGGCAGCGGCAGGGGAGTCTCACTCGAGAAGGTGACGCCCTGCGCCGGGAGGGCAACGGCGCCGGCTACCAACCGACCCTGCTCCCACAGCGCGACGTGCACGGCCCAGTCGGTGCGGTCGCCCTCGCCGAACTCACGCGTGCCGTCGAGCGGGTCCACGATCCAGACCCGGTCGCTGGTCAGGCGGATGGGGTCGTCCTTGCCCTCCTCGGACAGCACCGCGTCGCCAGGCCGAACGGCCGCGAGGGCGGCGACGAGGTACTCATGGGCCTGGCGGTCGCCTTCGTCCTTGCGGCGCTCCGGCTCGACGGACCGGCGCACGCCAAGCAGCAGCTCCCCGGCCTCGGTCGCAAGCCGGGCCGCGAGAGAGGCATCACTGGACGCGAGAGTCATCGCGCGATGCCGTGCGAGCGCAGGAACACCACGACCTTGTCTGCCGCCTCCTCCGGCGTCATCGACGTGGTGTCCACGCGAATCTCGGGAGTCTCTGGCGCCTCGTACGGCGAGTCGATGCCGGTGAAGTCGGGCAGCTCACCGCGTCGGGCCTTTGCGTACAGGCCCTTCGTGTCGCGCTGCTCGGCAACGTCGAGGGGAGTGTCGACGTGCACCTCGACGAACTCGCCCTCCTCGAGCAGCGCCCGCGCCATCGCCCGCTCAGCGCGGAAGGGAGAGATGAAGGACGTCAGCACGACCAGGCCGGCATCGACCATCAGCCGGCTGACCTCCGCGACCCGACGGATGTTCTCGTGCCGGTCCGCCTCGCTGAAGCCGAGGTCCTTGTTGAGCCCGTGTCGCACGTTGTCGCCGTCGAGCAGGTAGGTGTGGATGCCCTCTGCGTGAAGGCGCTTCTCCACCAGGTTCGCAATGGTCGACTTGCCCGCCCCGGACAGCCCGGTGAACCACACCACCGCAGGACGGTGCCCCTTGAGGGCTGCATGCGCGCCCTTGGTGACCTCGACCGCCTGCCAGTGCACGTTGTGCGACCGACGCAGGGGGGTGCGCAGCATGCCGGCGCCGATGGTGTTGTTGGTGACGCGGTCAATGACGATGAAGCCGCCCATGTCGCGGTTCTCGACGTAGGGGTCGAAGGCGATCGGGCGGTCGAGGCGGATGTCGCACACCCCGATCTCGTTGAGGCACAGCGTCTCCGCTGGCTGCTGCTCAAGGGTGTTCACATCGATGCGGAACTCCGGCCCGGAGATCGAAGCGCCGACGGTCCGGGCACCGATCTTCACGAGGTAGGCCCGACCAGGCTGCATGGGTTCCTCGCTCATCCAGACAAGGTGCGTGCGGAACTGGTCTGCCGAGGGCGCGGCGTGGTCAGCTGCGCAGAGCACATCTCCTCTGCTGCAGTCGATCTCGTCCGTGAGCGTGAGGGTGACGGACTGGCCTGCGACGGCCTCCTGGAGATCCCCGTCGAGGGTCACGATTCGCTCGACGGTGCTCGTCGTACCTGCTGGCACGACGCGTACGGCGTCACCCACGCGTACGGTGCCGCCGACGATCTCGCCGGCGAAACCGCGGAAGTCCAGGTCAGGGCGGTTGACCCACTGCACCGGCAAGCGGAACGGGCCGGTCTGGCGGTCGTCGTCCACGTCGACGGCCTCGAGGTAACCCATGAGCGTGGGGCCGTCGTACCAGGGGGTGTGTTCGGAGCGGGAGGTGATGTTCTCGCCACGCAGCGCGGACATCGGGATGCACGTGATGTTCTCGAGCCCGATGTCGGCAGCGAACGCGCGGTAGTCGGCCTCGATCTTCGTGAAGACCTCCTGGCTGTAATCGACCAGGTCGAGCTTGTTGATGGCGACCGCGACGTGCTTGATGCCCAAGAGCGAGACGAGGTAGGAGTGCCGTCGGGTCTGCGTGAGCACGCCGTACCTCGCGTCGACGAGGATAACGGCGGCGTCGGCGGTGGAGGCTCCGGTGACCATGTTCCGCGTGTACTGCTCGTGGCCCGGGGTGTCGGCGACGATGAACTTGCGGGTCTCGGTCGAGAAGAACCGGTAGGCGACGTCGATGGTGATGCCCTGCTCGCGCTCGGCACCGAGGCCGTCGACGAGGAGGGCGAAGTCGAGCTCGTCCCCTTGCGTACCAAGCTTTTTGCTGTCGACCTCCAGCGCGGCCAAGTGGTCCTCGAAGACCATGTGGGATTCATACAGCAGCCGGCCGATCAGCGTGCTCTTGCCGTCGTCGACCGACCCGCAGGTGAGGAAACGCAGCAGGCTCTTGTGCTGGTGGGCGTGCAGATAGGCGTCGATGTCGGAGGCGATCAGGTCGCTAACGTGAGCCACTAGAAGTACCCCTCCTGCTTCTTCTTCTCCATCGATCCGGAGGAGTCGTGGTCGATGACGCGTCCCTGGCGCTCGCTGGTCGTCGTCAGCAGCATCTCCTGGATGATCTCCGGGAGGGTGGCTGCAGTGCTCTCGACGGCACCGGTGAGGGGGTAGCAACCTAGGGTCCGGAAGCGGACGCTCCTCAGCTCGGGCGTCTCGCCGGGCTCCAGCGGCATCCGGTCGTCATCGACCATGATGAGCGTCCCGTTGCGTTCAACCACAGGCCTCTTCGCGGAGAAGTAGAGCGGCACGATGGGGATCTTCTCGAGGTGGATGTACTGCCACACGTCGAGCTCGGTCCAGTTCGACAGCGGGAAGACCCGCACGCTCTCGCCAGGGTTGAGGCGCGCGTTGTAGACCCCCCACAGCTCGGGGCGCTGCAGTTTGGGGTCCCAGCGGTGCTGCGCGGACCGCAGCGAGAACACCCGCTCCTTGGCGCGGGACTTCTCCTCGTCGCGACGGGCACCGCCGAAGGCCAGGTCGAACCGGTGCTTGTCGAGGGCCTGCTTGAGACCCTCTGTCTTCCAGATGTCGGTGTGTACGGCGGACCCGTGGGTGAACGGGTTGATCCCCTGCGCCACCGCATCCGGGTTCTGGTGGATGAGCAGGTCCAGGCCGTACTCCGCGACGAGCTTGTCGCGGAAGTCGTACATCTCGCGGAACTTCCACGTGGTGTCCACGTGGAGCAGCGGGAACGGCGGCTTTGCCGGGTAGAACGCTTTGCGGGCCAGGTGCAGCATGACCGCACTGTCCTTGCCGACGGAGTAGAGCATCACCGGGCGCTCGGACTCCGCGATTGCCTCTCGCATGATGCGGATCGAGTCGGCCTCGAGCCGCTGCAGGTGGGTCAAGGTTGTCATTGCAGCCCGGGCTCCTCGCGGTGGTCCTTCATTCTAGCCAAGGACTAGAACGTGTTCCAGTATTCCCCGGGATTGGGTAGGAATGGGCCACGGCCGTCGCGTGCGCGTGGGTCAGGGGGTCGCCATCTGAGAGGCTGCGCCGATGGGTTCCGTCACCTTCAGCATCCCGCTCGACCTCGCTACGTCGCTCATCCGCGCCGAGGGCCTCAGGCATGCCGTCGAGACCGGCACCTACCTCGGCCACTCCGCTGAGATGCTGGCCGATCTCGTCGACCAGGTGTGGTCGGTCGAGCTCAAGCCCGAGATCTTGGCCCAGGCTCGCGAGCGGATGGGGGACCGGCCGAACATCCACCTCTACGAGGGCTACTCGCCCGAGGCGCTCCCGGAGATCTTGAAGAACGTGGATGGTCCGGCGCTCTACTGGCTCGACGGGCACGGCGGGACCTTCGGCGCTGACGACGTGCCGCAGGACATCTCGGAGTGCCCTGTCCTCGACGAGCTCGCAGCGATCGCCCAGCACCCGTACGCCGAGAGGTCGGTGATCCTCATCGACGACGCCCGTGCGTTCTTCGGGCCGCTGCTGCACCACCGCCCGGGCTGGCCGACCTTCCTCGAGGTCGCCGAGGCCCTGGGCAAGGACCGCTACGTGACGGCGCTCGACGACGTGATCATCGCCGTACCAAGGGATCTGAGGCCCGTCGTGGACGATTGGTGGCGCGGCAAGCTCACCGAGCGTGACGGCCTGGAGGCCCACCCCTACCTCATCGCCAAGCTCATGGACCCGGCCTGGGTCGAGGAGTTCAAGGCCGCGATGAGTGGAGCTGCTCCGCACGTGACTTGAGGGCGTGGGCCACAGCGTCGAAGCCGGCCTTCACCCAGGCGGCCTGGTGCTCGTAGACCCAGCCGGCGATCTCGCCGGTGAACAGATCGGTCGTGCGGTACGACGAGCGCCCGCCGCCCAGGTCGGTGACCCACTGCTCGCGCACGGCGTGCATTCCAGGGATCTGCTCGCCCGTGTCGTACCTGAGGTACGTCGGGGCATCGACCGCCCGGATGTACTCACGGTTGAGGAACGTCTCCCCGGGCTTGGCGGGATCAGGCAGGTAGAGGTCGATGACGCTGTCGATCTCGAGCGTGGTCTCGACCCGCACCGTGTAAGGGTTCCACTCCGGGTAGCGCGCGTAGTCGATGAGCACAGCCCAGACGACAGGCTGGGGAGCCTGGATCTCGACCGTGACCGATTCGATGAGATGGCTCACGCGGGCATGTACTCCCCGCCGTTGACGTCGAGGATCGCGCCGGTGACCTCGGACGTATAACCGCTGAGAAGCATGAGGATCGCGCCCGCGCAGGCCTCGTCGGTGGGGATGCGGCCGAGTGGGTTGCGCGAGGCGATGTCGTCGTACACCGCCTGCTCGGAGATGCCCTTCTTCTCCGAAGTCATCTGCAGGTAGAACCGCACTCCAGGCCCATCCAGCCAGCCCATGATGGCCTGGTTGACCCGGATGTTGTGCTCCCCGAGCTCCAGAGCCAAGAACTGCGTGGCGCAGGTCATCGCAGCCTTGGCGATCGCGTACCCACCCTCGCCCTTCATCGGCTTGCGGGTGGTCATCGTGCCGACGTTGACGATGGACCCCTTGCCGGCGGCCAACATGTGCGGCACCGCGAGACGCGACATGTTCAGCGCGCCGTGCACGATCACGTCGAAGGACCGGCGCAGCCCCTTCTCAGGAGTCTCGAGCAGGTCGTGGAAACCGGGGTGGGCGTAGGCGCTGTTCACCAGGCCGGTCACCTTGCCGAAGTGCTCGATCGCGGTGTCGATGACGCGCGCGCAGTCCTCTTCCTTGCGAACGTCGCAGAGCACAGCCACGGCCGCGCCATCGGTGTCCTTCTGGATCTGCTGGGTGACCCCGCCGGAGCGGGCGGCCATGACGACCTTCGCCCCTTCGGCGACCGCTCGTTGAGCGAGCTTGGCACCGAGCCCAGCACCCACGCCGGTGATGACGACGACTTCGTCCTTCAGAATCACAGGTACTCCTCGGTGTAGAAGCGGAAGTCGTTGTCGAGCTGCCCGGCTGAGAGCCCGAAGTCCTCTGCGGTGTAGCTGTGCGACCCGTGTCGCTCTTCGCGATTGCGCTCGAGATAGCCTGCAAATGCTGCGGAATCTTCATGGGTCATGTCGAGTCCGAGGGCAGCCATGACGGTCGTGACGGTTGCCATCGGCTCCGACACGGTGGCCTTGAAGGGCACGTCCACGAAGCGGTCGGGGCGACGCGCGTGGCTGTCCTTGAGCCTGGTGAGCGCCTCGACGAACCGCTCGCTCCAGTACCTCCCGATGGCCGGCTTGTCGATCGCGTCGGAGTACCGCACGCTCATCTCCGCCACCATCGAGGCGTACGACGGGACCGCGCTCGTCGGGTCGCGATGGGTCATCACGATCTTCGCCTCGGGGAAGGTGTCGAGGACCGTGTCGACAGCCGTCAGGTGGTGCGGGCTCTTGAGGACCCACTTGCGGCCGCTGCGGCTGGGGTCCTGGTGCTGCAGCACCTGCAGCCACTCGCGCAGCTCGCCGTACGCCTTGCTCTGGTCGTAGGAGCGAAGCCACACGCCGTACGTCGGGACCCAGTAGAAGGAGTCCCAGCTCATCGCGGTGAAGGTGCGGTCGAGCAGCAGGATGTCCTCTTCCGGCTGGTCCCAGCTGATCGTGTGGATGTCGGCGAAGTCGGGGGAGAGCTCGAGGAACATCTCCATCATCTTCTTGGACTTCTCCTTGCGGACCGCGCCGTCGACCTCGCCGGGGAACGGCAGCGGGTAGCTGCACTCCCAGCTGGCGGTGCTGGTCAGTTGCGGGCTGGCGGACAGCAGCCGGTGCAGCAGGGTCGAGCCCGTGCGGGGGAGCCCGCAGATCTCGGCGGCCACGTGCACCTGCTCGTCGAGGACATCCGGGTGCTCGGACTGGTAGGCGCGCAAGCGCAGCCGATCAACGAGCAGCGCCACAAGGCGCCGCTCGGTCATCTGGAAGCCGAGCTCGGAAAGCGCCGCCTCGCTGTTGAGGGAGTCCACCAGGACGCCGAGGGGTTCGAGGAACCACATGTCCCCGAAAGCGTCTGACTTCGCTTTGGCGGTGGCTGCTTCGAGCAGCGCGTCAACCTCGAGCTTCACAGTGAGATCACCTTGCACGTCGGGAGGGGATGGTCGTCGGTACTGACCCAGCGCAGCAGCGCGGTCCCGCTGGTGTGCCCGGTCGTGTCGATCCAGTTGCCGAAGCCCGGGTCCTTCTCGGCCACGACCAGGGTCAGTCGCCCGTCGTCGAGGGTGGCGGTGTGCTTGTTCACGGTGATCGACTTGTCCCAGTCCATGCTCTCCATCCACCAGTTGGAGAGCTGGAAGTTCCAGTACGGCGCATCCCTGGGCACTTCGGTCTCGATGACCCATGCCTGTCCGGGCTGCAGCTCCCAGTACCCGTGCAGGTAGAAGATCTCAGGGTCGCCGCCGGCCTTCTGGAACATCTCCTGGCCCCAGTCAGGGAGCTCGTTGGGCCTGGTCATGAACAGCTCGGTCCAGGCGGCGAAGGTGGCCGCCGTACCCATGACTCCTAGGGCTGTGCGCTGCAGCGACTTGACGACGTGCCCGCTGGTCAGCGGCCCCGTGGGCGCAGTGTTCTCGAGCCGCTCGATCGTCCAGGTGCCAGGGGTTTCGGTCGTCCGGTCGAGGTAGGACTCGCGCAACACGATCATCGTGGAGTCCTCGGCGAGCGGCAGCCAGTTCTTCGTCTCGGCAGGGGGCCGTGCAGCGCTGACGTGGATCTCGACTGACCCGTCGTCCTCGACGATGAGGTCGTCGTTGCGCAGCTCGCCCGTCGACGCCATCGTGCCGTCCTTGGCGTAGCGGTTCGCCTTGCTGCCGAAGGTCGTTAGGGCGATCGTGCCGCGCTGCCCGGTGATGCGGTAGGTGTTCGTGCCGCGCACCGGAGCTGAGTGATACACGTTGTCCGGGTTGTCCGCGCCGATCTTCACCAGGTCCAGGCCCTGCCACCGGGGTCGGTCCGGGTCGGAGTTCTCCAACGTGGCGTAGAGGGTGTTGCGCAGCAGTCGGGTGAGGTAGCGATACCCCTCGGCCTGGTCGAGCGGCGTCTTCGGCCCCCGGAGCACCTGCTGGCCGGCCTGCTCCAGCGCGCGGCAGAAGTCGGTCCAGGCCTGCCCGCTGAGGATGGCTTCGTCTGCGCTCATGTCCGCCTCAAACTAGAACGTGTTCCAGTCTTTGTAGCAGACCCGCGAGCGCTTGTCCTCACCCCTGAACAGGCGCGACCGGGCTGACCACGGCGGCGTCGTCGTCCAGCGCAGCCTTGGCCTCGTCGAGGACGCGCAGGCCCTCGCCCTCGATGTCCACCCGGGGCAGCAGCCGGTCGAGCCAGCCGGGGAGCCACCAGGCCCGCTCGCCGAGCAGCACCATCACGGCGGGGACGACGGTCATCCGGATGAGGAAGGCGTCGACCGCGATGCCGAAGGAGAAGGCGAAGCCCAATGACTTGGTGCTCGCGTCGGGGCTGAGCATGAACGCGGCGAAGACGGCCATCATGATCAGCGCCGCGGCCGAGACCACGCGGGCGCCGTGCCGGAAGCCGTCGACGACGGCCGGCGTCGCCGCCGCGCCGTGGACGTGCTCCTCGCGCATCCGGCTGACGAGGAACACCTGGTAGTCCATCGCCAGGCCGAAGATGACGCCGATCATGAAGATCGGCAGCGTCGAGATGATCGGCCCGGTGCTCGTGATGCCCAGGGCGCTGGCGAACCAGCCCCACTGGAACAGCGCCACCACGGCGCCGAAGGTCGAGGCCATCGTGAGCAGGAAGCCGAGTGCGGCCTTCAGCGGCACGACGACCGAGCGGAAGACCACGGCGAGCAGGAGCAGTGCGAGGCCCACCACCAGGAGCAGGTAGACGGGCAGCGCCGAGCTGAGCTTGTCGGTCACGTCGACCTGGATCGCTGTCTGCCCGGTGACGGCGATCGTCGTACCGGTCTGGCGCTCCAGGTCCGGCGCGACGTCGCGGATCCGGTGCACCAGCCCCTTCGTCTCCTCGCTCGCCGGTCCGCCCTCCGCCAGCACGGTGACGAGGAAGGTGTCCTGGGCCGGGTTGGGCACCGGCGGCATGACCGCGACGGTGCCGTCGAGGCCGGCCAGCGCGCGCTGCACCGTCGTGGCGCCTGCGCGCCCGGTCTTCGCGTCGCCGAGCACGACGACCACGAGCGGGCCGTTCGAGCCGGGGCCGAAGGCCGTGCTCATCAGGCCGTACGCCTTGCGGCTGGTGCTGTCGGGCGACAGCGCGCCCTCGTCGGGCAGCGCGGTCTTCAAGGACACGGCCGGTACGGCGAGCACGCCGAGCACGGTGAGGGTGACCGCGAGGACCCGCACCGGGTGGCGGGCAACCAGCAGCCCCCAGCGGTGGCCGAGCGTAGGGGCGGAGGGCGCGTCGTCCTCGGCCTGCGGGTGCCGCCGGCCCAGGACCCGGCGCCGCGAGAAGCCCAGCAGCGCGGGCAGGAGCGTCAGGGCCACGAGCACGGCGACGGCGATGGTGCCGCCGGCCGCGAGGCCCATGCTCGAGATGAAGGGGATGTCGACGACCAGCAGGCCGACCAGCGCGATGACCACGGTCAGGCCCGCGAAGACGACCGCGCCACCCGCGGTGGCGACGGCGCGACCCGCGGCGTCGGCGCCGTCGCGGCCGTGGATCAGCTCGTCGCGGAACCGGGTCATGACGAACAGCGCGTAGTCGATGCCGACGGCCAGGCCGAGCATCAGCGAGAGCACGGGGGTCAGCGAGCTCAGGTCGAGGAACCCGGTCAGGGCGGTGATGACCATGAGGCCGATCCCGATGCCGACGAACGCCGTGAGCAGCGGCAGGCCCGCAGCCACCACGGAGCCGAACATCGCGAGCAGCACCACGGCCGCGACGGCGACGCCGAGCAGCTCGCCGAGGCCGCCCTTCTCCAGCTTCTGCGCGGCGGGGCCGGAGAACTCGACCTGCAGCCCGGCCGCCCGGCCGACCTCGGCGGTGGCGAAGAGCTCCTCCTGGACCTGCTCGCCGACGTCCATCCCGGTGATGTCGTAGAGCACGTGCGCCAGGGCTACCTGGCCGTCCGGCGAGACCGAGCGCGTCACGAAGGGGTCGCCCACCGAGGTGACGTGGGGCAGCTCGCGCAGCTCGGCGAGGACGGCCTGGACGGCGGCCCGGTTCGACTTGTCGGCCAGTCGCTCACCCTCGGGCGCGGCGAGGACGACGTTGGCGCTGGCCTTGTCGACGCCGCTGGTGGGGAAGCGCTCCTGCAGCGCGTCGATCGCCTGCTGCGACTCCGTGCCCGGGATCGTGAACTGCTTGGAGTAGTCGCCCTTCAGCGCGCCCGCGCCGGCGCCGAGCGCGACGAGGAGCACGACCCACAGCGCGGCCACGAGCCGCCGGCGGCGGTAGGAGAACGAGCCGAGCCGGTAGAGGCGGGCAGACATGGTGGCGGTCCTTCGGGTCAGCAGACGGCGGGTCAGGGGGTCGTGCGGAAGGCGGGGGAGAGCTGGGAGACGGCGTCGTCGAAGAGCCGGCGCAGGGTGCGGTGGTCGTCCTGCTCGGTCCAGGTGGTCACGGCGGCGCGCAGGGCGGCCACCGCCGTACCGGCCAGGAGCCGGGCCTGCATCCGGTCGCCGCCGGGGAGGCGGCGGGTCAGCTCGGCGAGCAGGTCGGTCTCGATGGCGGCGTAGGTGAGCTGCTGGTGGGCCAGCACTGCGGGGTCGGTGTGGATGGCGAACAGCGACCGCACCTCCTCGCGGTCGTGGCCGGCGTCGTCGATGAGGTCGCCGAGCGCGCCGGTCAGCAGCGGCCAGGCCGGGACGTCGAGCGGCTCCTCGCGCAGCCGGGCGAGCAGGGCGTGCGCACGGTCGACGTCGTGCGCGACGAACGCCTCCTCCTTCGTGGCGAAGTGGTTGAAGAAGGTGCGCGGCGAGACGTCGGCCGCCGCCGCGATGTCCTCGACGGTGACTCGGTCGGCGCCGCGCTCGGCGGCGAGCCGGACGGCCGCGGCCGCGAGCGCGTCGCGGGTGGCGCGCTTCTTGCGCTCGCGCAGGCCGAGGGTCACCCGTCCAGCATCGGCATCTCACTGCACGGACTGCAACATTTCAGCGAGTGCAACGCGTCACTCCCGCGAGTCCAGGCCTGGCCGGCCGAGCTCAGACCTGCGTGCCGTACCGCAGCGGGGTGGGATCTCGGGTGGAGTCGGCAAGGGAGCCATCGCTGGCGCAGCGGCGAGGCGGCACTCTCCGGTGATCACCGTGCGGCTTGACACCGCCGAGTCACGCGGAGAACCCGCACGCTGATCTTGCATCTTGAGCGGCGTGCGGGCGCATGCGGGTTCGTTCGCGCCAGGTGCTTCGGCCTTGCCAGGTTCACACCTGGGTGAGGGTCCCCATCATGCGCTCGGTCTCCCAGAAGGCCCGCAGCGAGACGAGCTTGCCCTGGTCGTTGACGCGGTAGACGAAGACGCCCTCGCACTTCGTCTGCGTGTTGCCGCCGACGGTGATGGTGATGGTCGCGACGTTCGCCACCTCGTTGCCCGCGGCGAAGGAGTCGTGCAGGTCGAACGCGATGGAGTCGGTCGGCCCGATGTTGCTGTCCCAGAACTGCTCGCGGCGCGCGGGGCCGCGGAAGCCCTCACCGGTGGGGTCGATGAAGGAGACGCCGACCGGGTCCTCGACGCAACCGTCCTCGGCCCACAGTGCGAGCCAGGCGGCCTTGTCCTTCGCCTGCACGGCGGCGACCGACCGCTGGGAGGCCAGCCGAGCCGGGTGCACGCCCACGTCTTTCGAAACGTCCGTCACCATGCCTCGATCACTTCCTTCGCGAACCGTCGGATGCCGTAGAGCTTGTCCTCCAGGGGCCCGTCCCACGGGACGCCGTAGAACATCCACGGCACCGTGACGACGTCCGTGGCGCCGGCCTCGGCGAGCTCCTTGAAGCCCTCGAGCCCGAACCTGTCGTTGGGCGAGATCTGGTAGTCGAACCCCTCCGTCGAGCGTCCCGCCGTACGCAGCAGATCCTCAAGGGTGCCTCGTACCTCTCGGAACTCCTCGATCCCCATCATCGCGCTGGTCCAGCCGTCGCCGAACCGCGCGGTACGGCGGAGCGCGACGGGGGTGTGCCCGCCGACCCAGATCGGGACGCGCTGCGACGGCGCCGGGGGCTGCTTGATCCGGCCGAACCGCACCATCTCCCCGTCGCGCTCGACCCAGTCACCGGTGAGCAGCGCCGTGATCGCCTCGAGCGACTCGTCGGTGTAGGTCCCACGGCCCTCGTAGACGCCGCCGCTCCACTCGAACTCCTCCTTCAGCCAGCCCACGCCGGCCCCGAAGGTGAAGCGGTTGTCGCTCATCACGGCGACGGAGGAGATCTGCTTGGCCAGCAGGATCGGGTTGCGCACGGCGACCTTCACGACGGCGGTGACGAAGCGGATCCGGCTGGTCACCGCCGCCATGGACGCGACCGCCACGAACGGGTCGACGAACGCGGTGCGCTCGTTCCAGAGCCGGCTGCCGTCCTTGGTGTAGGGGTAGGCGTTCGACACCGACTCCGACCAGAACACGCTGTCGGGGACGGCGATCTGGTGGTAGCCGCACTCCTCGGCCGCGACGGCGAGGGCGTTGTACTCCGTCGGGTTGCTCAGGGCGACGGACATCGTGAAGTGCACGGTGCTCCTACGGACTCGGCTAGAACACGTTCTAGCACGAGCCTCGTTCTCACGCCAGGCGCAGCGGGCTCACGGCCGCCAAGACCTCGAAGTCGTGGTCCTGGGCGAGCAGGGGTACGTCGAGCCGGATCGCGACGGCTGCGACGAGGCAGTCGACGACGGACCGCACGGTGCGGCCCGTCGCCCGAGCTCTGCGGTAGAGGTCGGCAGCGGCGTCGTGGTCGTGCGGGGAGGACGCCGGCACGTGGGTGAACCGGGCGAGCAGCGAGTGGAGGGCGGCGAGCTGGGCGGCGTCCCGAGCGCCCGCCAGCACCTCCATGCGGACGGCGTCGGGTACGGCGATCTCGGCGCCCTGCTCGACGAGCGCGCGCAGCGCCAGATGGGCGCGCGACCCGGTGCCCCGCGTGAACTCGATCCACGCGGAGGTGTCGACAGCCGTCACAGGTCGGAGCCGAAGGGCTCGCCCTCGAGCTCGTCGTTGTCCAGGTCGTAGCCGCTGCCCTGCATGGCGAGCGCCTGCTCCTTCGTCATGGGTACGACGAGCAGCCGGCGCAGTGCGTAGTCCACGGCCTCTCGCTTGGTGCGCAGGTCGTAGGTCTGCATCACGCGGGCGATCACGTCATCGTCGATGTCGATGTTCGTGCGGCTCATGCACACCATCGTACACCTGATGGTGTATCGCTAGAGGTAGGACACCGGGACCGGGCCGACGACCTCCATGTGAGCCCGAGCCGCGATCACCCCGAGAGTGTGCTCGTCAGCGGTTCCAGCCGCCTCCGCTGCGGCGAGCTCGGCGAAGAAGGACTCCATGGCGGCGGGCGCGAACAGGTTGAGCTTCTTGCCAGGAGTGGTGCCTCGCACCTGGAACGTGTGGCGGACACCCGCGGGTACGTAGACCAGCGTGCCCGGAGGGCACAGCTCCTGCCGGTCCTCGATCACCATGAGGTACTCGCCCTCGAGGACGTAGAAGGCCTCCGCCGCGTCGTGGTGGATGTGCAGCGGCGGGCCGAAGCCCTCCGGCTCGCCCTGGGTCTGCAGCAGGGTGAAGGCCCCGCCGGTGTCGGCGCCTCCGGCGAGCACGACCGCCTCGAAGGTGCCGAGGTCGTGGACCAGGCCGTGCCCCGGCTGCAGCACGAAGGGCTCCACGGCGGTACCTCCTTGTTCGGCCTACGAGATGGCGTCGAGCAGCTCCTGGACGGCGGCGGGGAACTCAGCAGCGAAATCCTCGAGGTCGGGCATCCGCTCGGCGCAGGCGATGAGCCCGATGTCGAGGCGGTCCCCGACAGAGACGAGGGTGACGTTGAGGCCCGCGCCCTCGAGCACGGGACCGAGCGGATACATGCCGCAGACCTTCGCGCCGGCCAAGTAGATGTCGAACGGCGGGCCCGGCACGTTGGAGATCACCAGGTTCTGCACCACTGGGTGGAAGTCCGCCAGTCGGAGCGCGCCATAGGAACGGGCGAGCCCGGTGGTGATGTTGGGCGGCAGCAGGTCCCCGACCTGACCGACGAGTCCTTCGCCAATCGCCTTGTGCGTGCCTTTGCCGACGAGGTTCGCCTGCCGCACCGCCTTGAGTCGCTCCAGCGGATCGGCCACGTCGGTGGCGAGGGAGGTGAACATCGCCGAGACAGCGTTGCCGCTCGCGTCACCGTCGGACCGGACGGAGACCGGGCAGCTGGCGATGAGCGGGGAGGAGGGGAGCTCGCCGCGCTTGTCGAGGTAGGCCCGCAGCGCGCCTCCGCAGATCGCGATGACGGCGTCGTTGACTGTGCCGCCGACGGCGTTCTTGATGGTCTTGACGTCGGCCAAGGAGATGTCGGTGTAGACGACCTTCCGGCGTGGACTGATCCGTCCGTTGAAAGGCGTGCGCGGCGCGCGCATCGGCAGCGCGCCGCCGCTGGTGTCGGTCGAG
>JBKJSN010000150.1:0-6597 GCA_046595815.1 Mycobacteriales bacterium | reverse complement strand
ACGTCATCGGCCACGCCAAAACCGGGCTGACCAGCCTCGGCGAAACCGTGCTGTGCTGCGAAACCCTGCACCACGACCTCCACACCGGAAAACGCACCATCCGCCTCCGCAACGGCCCCCTCCTCAACGAACACGGCTACGCAGAGGGAGCGCTGCCCGTCAGGTGAGCTCGGTGTTGACCAGGGTGTGCGCCGCTCGTTCGACGTGCTCCCAGATCGCAGCTCGCGCCTGTTCGCTGACGTCGAGGGCGTCGACCGCGGCGCGCATGTGCCCGAGCCAGGCATCGCGCTCACGAGGGCCGATGACCCAGCTCGCATGACGCATCCGCAACCGGGGGTGCCCGCGCTGCTCGGAGTACGTCGTCGGCCCGCCCCAGTACTGCTCGAGGAACATGCGCAGCCGGTCCTTGGCCTCGGTCAGATCCTCGTCGGGGTACAGCGGACGCAGCACCGGGTCCAGCGCGACGCCTTCGTAGAAGTGGTCGACGAGCTGGCGGAAGACCGGTTCACCGCCGACCGCGTCGTAGAGCGAGTCCATGTTCCCCAGGCTAGGCGTCGACGAGCCCGTGCTCGATCAGCGCGGTGACCACGCGTTCCCGCAGTGCCCGCTCGACCGCCGGCTGCTCCAGGGGCGCGGTCTTCTGCGCCAGCCGCAGCACAAGGCCGTCCTTGCCGAACGACTCCAACCCCCAGACCTCGGGCTCTTCCAGGACCCGCGCCGCGAAGGCGGGGTCTTCGGCCAACGTGCGCGCGACTTCCAGGAGCACCTCGCGTACGGCGGCCACGTCGGCCGTGACGGACAGCGGCACGTCGACCAGGGCCCGTGACCAGCCCTGACTGCGGTTCCCGACGCGGGTGATCTCGCCGTTGCGGACGTGCCAGACGGTCCCATCGACGTCCCGGAGTCGTGTCGTGCGCAGAGTCACCGCCTCCACCGTTCCGGTGGCGCTCCCTGTGTCGATGACGTCGCCCACGCCGTACTGGTCCTCGAGGAGCATGAACACGCCGGTGAGTACGTCGCGCACCAGGTTCTGCGCGCCGAAGGCGACGGCCACCCCGATGATCCCGGCGCTGGCGACGACTGCGGTGAGGTCCAGCCCCAGGTCCGACAAGATCATGGTGCCGGCGACCAGAGCTACGGCGAATGACGCCACGCTGCGAAGCAGCGACCCCAGGGTGTGCACCCGCTGGTGCCGGCGCTCCGACAGCAGTGGCGAGGCATCGAACACGGTGCCGCGGGCACGCTCCTTCAGCGGCTGGAACACCCCTCCGGTGATGGCGGTGCGCACCAGGCGGTTGACCGCCCTGTGCAGCAGCGCTCTCAGCACGACGGCGAGCAGCACAACGAGGGCGATGCGCGTGGTGTGGGTGGCAAGGCTGTTGCCGTGCTGGTCCAGCCACTCGCGGAGGGTCAGTGCATAGGCGGTCACGGGCAACGACCCTACGGACCGCATGACTCAGCGCCCGCTGCGGGGTTGCTGCGGGCGCTGCGTCTTGGCGGGTCGTGCGCTAGGTGAGGCTCTTCTCCGGGTGCCAACCGGGGACGTGGATCGGCACGTCGTACGGCGTGCGCCGCATGTGGAGCAGGCCCATCAGCGACAGCAGCAGGAGTGCCCCACCGGTGCCTACGGCGATCCACGCCGCGATCCTGGCGACCTGGCCCATCTTCCAGAACGCGTAGGCGTTCAGGAGCATCCCGCGCAGCGTCTCGCCGCGGAAGGAGGTCTGCACCAAGCCTTGGAGTTCGGTGTCGGTCGGTGCAGCCCTCGAGGCCACCGACAACTCCGAGTACGTGCGACCACCTGTGGCCGCATCCAGGTGCACCTTGATGTAGTGGTCGGCAAAGACCTGGGCCTGGGCGCCGTCCACGACCTGCTGGCCTGCGTACTTGCTCAGGTAGGGCTTGACCAGGGGGTCCTCCAACTGCGGAGAGCCAGCCTTCGGCATGAAGATCTTCTGAGCCGTGAGTTGGGTCCGGACGTTGTCGTTGATGAAACTGTTCGCCCAGAACAACAGTCCCGAGGCGGTCAGCAGGACTGCCGCCAGGATGAGACCGGTGATCGAGGCGAGGGCGTCGAAGCTCTTGCGTCCCATCGTCTTTCTCCTCTTCTCCCGGTGACCGGGGGGATCACCTGTCACCATGCAACCGAGTGCAGATCGCTCACCACAGGGGGAAAGGTCACCACATGGCGGGGACGAAGGACCCGAACAGCGGAACGCCCGATGCGTTGCTGCAGGCTGTCCTCGCGATCGGCTCCGACCTGGACCTTCAGCAGGTGCTCCAGCGCATCGTCCAGGCGGCCGTCAGCCTCGCCGATGCGCGCTACGGCGCCCTCGGTGTGCTCTCCGTCGATGGCCAGTCGCTCGCCCGCTTCATCACCGTCGGCATCGACGACGAGGGGGTTGCCCGCATCGGCCCACCTCCCAAGGGGCTCGGGGTGCTCGGGGAGCTCATCCGGGCTCCTCACCCACTGCGGCTAGCGGATCTCGCGGAGCACTCCTCGTCGTACGGCTTCCCGCCCAACCACCCGCCGATGCACTCCTTCCTCGGCGTGCCCGTCCTCGTCGGTTCCGAGGTCTTCGGCAATCTGTACCTCACGCAGAAGCACGGAGGGGACTTCACCCGGCACGACGAAGAGGTGGTGGTCGCGCTCGCCGCCGCCGCCGGAGTGGCGATCAAGAACGCCCGCCTGTACGACGAGTCGCGTCGGCGCACGCAGTGGCGGGCTGCTTCTGCGGAGATCCTCACCGCGCTCCTGGAGGGCGCAGAGAGGCTGGACGTGCTCGACCTGGTCACGAGCAGGGCGCAGGAGGTGGTCGGCGCGGACGTGGTGCTGCTCGCCCTTCCCGAGGCCAATGGCTGGGAGGCCACCCACTCGACGCGTGGCACCAGGGAAGCGCTCGAGAGCCTGCGCGAGGTGCTTCCCGAGGTCCTCGCGGGGCAGGCTGCGTGCGCGGTGCTGGCGGGGGACCTCGAGGGGGTGGCGCTGCCGCTGGGTGCGGTGGGCGTGCTGGTCTGCCTGTGGAGCGAACTGCCCGCCGAGCCCGAGCTCACCGACCTCGAGCTCTACGGCGCTCAGGCGGCGGTGGCGCTCGAACTCGCTGAGCGTCGCCGCCAGGCTGAACGGTTCGCCGTGATCGAGGACCGCGACCGCATTGCGCGTGACCTGCACGACCTCGTCATCCAGAGGTTGTTCGCCACCGGCATGCTGCTGCAGAGCGCGGTCCGTCTCACGGAGACGGCACCGGAGGAGGTGCGCCAACGTGTCGACCGCGCGGTGGACGAGCTCGACGGCACCATCCGCGAGCTGCGCTCGACCATCTACGGCCTGCAGGCGCCTACCGAAGCCCGGCCCTCGCTGCGCTCCCAGGTGCTGGCCGTGGTGGACGCGGCGTCGGAGCAGCTGGGCTTCGCACCCTCGCTGCGTATGGATGGGCTGCTCGACACGCTGGCGACCTCGGAGATCGCCGACAACCTGCTCGCGACGCTGCGTGAATCGTTGTCCAACGTCGCCCGCCACGCGCAAGCGACGCGCGTCGACGTGGGTGTCCGCGTGCACGGCAAGGTGTTCACCGTGCAGGTGGTCGACAATGGCGTCGGCATGGCACGTGATGCCGCCCGAAGTGGACTGGTGAACCTCGCTGCCCGTGCGGAACACCTTGGGGGCTCGGTACGCGTTTCGTCCTCTCGCGATGGAGGCACGACGCTGGTCTGGCAGGCGCCGTACTAAGTCACGACTGCAGGCTGCTCATCACGTGCTTGACGCGGGTGTAGTCCTCGAAGCCGTAGACCGACAGGTCCTTGCCGTGACCGGATTGACCAAACCCGCCATGTGGCATCTCGGCGACCAACGGGATGTGGGTGTTGATCCAGACGCAGCCGAAATCCAGCCTCCGGGCCATCCGCATCGCCCTCCCGTGATCGCGGGTCCAGACGCTGGACGCCAGGCCGTAGTGGCTGTCGTTGGCCCAGCGCAGTGCCTGCTCCTCATCGGCGAATCGCTGCACCGTGATGACGGGCCCGAACACCTCGGTCTGCACGATCTCGTCGTCCTGCCGGACCCCACTGACGACTGTCGGCTCGTGAAAGTACCCGGTGCTACCGATCCGGCCGCCGCCCGTGGTGACTGCTGCATGGTCAGGTAGCCGTTCGAGGAAGCCGCTCACTCGGGCGAGTTGCTGGGCGTTGTTCAGCGGTCCGTAGAGGATCTCGTCGTCGTCCGGCATGCCGGTGCGGGTAGAGCGGGCGGCGTCGGTCAGTGCGGCGAGAAAGTCATCGTGCACCCCTGGTCCGGCCAGCACCCGCGTCGCGGCGGTGCAGTCCTGTCCGGCATTGAAGTAGCCCGCCTCGGCGATGGCAGCGGCCGCCGCTTCGACGTCGGCGTCGTCGAACACGATGACCGGAGCCTTGCCACCGAGTTCGAGGTGCACGCGCTTGAGGCTGCGCCCAGCCGATTCCGCCACTGCCCTGCCGGCCGCCACCGAGCCGGTGATGGACGCCATCGCTGGCACGTCGTCGTCGATGAGCAGAGCTCCGGTCGAGCGGTCGCCGCAGATCACGTTGAGCACTCCGGGTGGGAAGAACTCCGCTGCGATCTCGGCGAGCATGACAGTCGTGACCGGCGTGGTGTCGCTTGGCTTCAGCACCACCGTGTTGCCGGCGGCCAGCGCGGGCGCGAGCTTCCAGACGGCCATCATCATCGGGTAGTTCCAGGGCGTCACCTGTGCACAGACGCCGATCGGTTCCCGCCGTACGTAGGAGGTGTAGCCCGCGAGGTACTCCCCGGCGGAGCGCCCCTCGAGAAGTCGGGCGGCACCGGCGAAGAAGCGGAGCTGGTCGACCATCGGCGGCACCTCCTCGCTCGCGGTCAACCCGAGCGGCTTGCCGGTGTTCTTGCTCTCGGCCGCCACGAGGTCCGCCGCCCGGTCGGCTACCGCGTCGGCGAAGCGGATCAGCGCCAGTTGCCGGTCGGACGGCGTCGTGTCGCGCCAGGTCTCGAAGGCGTTCGCCGCGGCGTGGGTGGCCGCCGCAACGTCCTGCTTGCCCGACAGCGGTGCGCTGCCGTAGACCTCGCCGGTGGTCGGGTCCACGAGGTCGCTGCGCTGGCCCTCGGCGCTGTCGCACAGTTGGCCGTTGACGAAGTTCGAGACGGTGGTCACAGCTGGGCCCAGGCGCGGGTGAGCACGTCGCGAAGGACCTGCTCGATGTGGTCGAACTCCGGCTGCCCGCAGATCAGCGGGGGAGCGAGCTGGATGACCGGGTCGCCGCGGTCGTCTGCCCGGCAGTAGAGGCCGGCCTCGAAGAGTGCCTTGGACAAAAAGCCCCGCAGTAGTCGCTCGGACTCGTCGTCGTCGAACGTCTCCTTGGTTGTCTTGTCCTTGACCAACTCGATGCCGTAGAAGTACCCATCCCCGCGCACGTCGCCGACGATCGGCAGATCGAGCAACTGCTCGAGCGTGCTGCGGAAGCCCTTTTCGTTGTCGAGCACGTGCTGGTTGAGGCCTTCGCGGTCGAAGATGTCCAGGTTGGCCATCGCGACCGCTGAGGACACCGGGTGGCCGCCGAAGGTGTAGCCGTGCGCGAAGTAGGCGGTGCCGGACAGGAACGGCTCCATCAGCCGGTCGCTGGCGATCATCGCGCCGATCGGGCTGTACCCGGAGGTCAGCCCTTTCGCGCAGGTGATGATGTCCGGCACGTAGTCGAACTTGTCGCAGGCGAACGTCGTACCCAGCCGGCCGAACGCGCAGATCACCTCGTCGGAGACGAGCAGCACGTCGTGCCGGTCGCAGATCTGCCGAAGCCTGGCGAAGTAGCCAGGGGGCGGCGGGAAGCAGCCCCCGGAGTTCTGCACCGGCTCGACGAAGACCGCCGCGACGGTGTCCGGTCCCTCCATCTCGATGGCGATCTCGATCTGGTCGGCGGCCCAGCGCCCGAAGGCCTCGAGGTCGTCGCCGTGCTCGGGCGCCCGGTAGAAGTTGGTGTTGGCGGCCTTGTGCGCACCCGGCACCAGCGGCTCGAAGAACACCTTCGCCTCGGGGATGCCGGTGATCGACAGCGCCCCCTGCGAGGTGCCGTGGTAGGCCACCGCGCGGCTGATCACCTTGTGCTTGGTGGGCTTGCCGGTCAGCTTGAAGTACTGCTTGGCGAGCTTCCAGGCGGTCTCGACGGCCTCGCCGCCACCGGTGGTGAAGAAGACCCGGTTGAGGTCGCCGGGGGCGTGGTGGGCCAGGCGCTCGGCGAGCTCGATGGCCCGCGGGTGGGCGTAGGACCACAGCGGGAAGAAGGCGAGCTCGGAGGCCTGCCTGGCCATCGCCTCGGCGATCTCGGTGCGGCCGTGCCCGACGTTGGTGACGAACAGCCCGGCCAGGGCGTCGATGTACTCGTTGCCGCGGTCGTCCCAGATGGTCCAGCCCTCACCGCGCGTGATGATCGGCACGGAGTGGCCGAGGCCTCCCGCGTCGCGCTCCTCGAACACCGAGTGGCGAGTGAAGTGCATCCACAGGTGGTCGCGGGCGGCGTCGGAGTAGAGCTTGCCGGTGCCCGTGTGGCGGTCGGAGCTGGGCTCCCAGACGGTGGACGAGGTGGTCATCGGGTGCC
>JBKJSN010000041.1:0-3861 GCA_046595815.1 Mycobacteriales bacterium | reverse complement strand
CAAGGCCCGCCAGATCCTCGTCAGCGAGCTCGCGCTCGCCGAGGGCACCAACGAGGACAAGGCCGAGGCCATCCTCGACGAGGTCCTGGCCTCCTGAAGGCAGGTTCGTCCTAGAGTCGGATCATGACTACGCGCCGGGGTACCGCATGAGCGGGCCCCGGCGCAGTCCGTCCCGGCGTCCTCCGCTGATCGTCTTGGAGGCGCTGCGCTTCCTCGTCGTCGCCTTCTTCGCCGGCGCCGGGTACCAGATCGGCAACGAGGTCCAGCGCGACGTCCTCGGCCCGCTCAACGGCACGGCCATCGGGCTCATCCTCGGCTCGGGGCTCGGCTATGTCATCGGCGGCGTGCTCGGCCGGACGACGGCCACCACCGCGGAACGCACCCGCACCTCGCTGCACGAGACCTCCGCGGAGGACCTCGTCGCAGGTGCGCTGGGCACGATCGGCGGGGTCCTGCTGGGCGCGGGCACGGCCTGGCCGGTGTTCTTCCTGCGCCAGCCCTACCTCGCCTTCCCGTTGTTCGCCTTCGTCTGCGTCACCCTCGGGTACGTCGGCTTCCTCGTGGGCGCCAGCAAGCGTGAGGGCATCCTGGGCATGTTCGGCCAGCGTGCCGGGATGGGCCCTCGCCCCTCCCCGACGTCCGCGCTGCCGCGGGTGGTGGACAGCTCGGTCGCCATCGACGGGCGGGTCCTGGACGTGGTCCGGGCCGGCTTCCTGCACGGGCGCATGCTGGTGCCGACTCCGGTGCTCGCCGAGCTGCAAGGCCTGGCCGATGCCGGCGACGACCTGCGCCGGGCACGAGGTCGCAAGGGCCTGGAGGTGCTCGAGGCCCTCAAGCGCGAGCCCGGTGTGGACGTGGAGGTCCTCGAGGCCGATGTGCCCGCCGTACCCGAGGTGGACGGCAAGCTCGTGCGGATCTGCCTGGACCAGGCCGCCGCGCTGCTCACGCTCGACACCAACCTGGCCAAGGTGGCCGCGCTCGCCGGCGTCAAGGTGCTGAACCTGCACGCGCTCGCGCTCGCCCTTCGCCCGCCCGTGACGGCGGGCGAGGAGGTGCCGGTGCTGCTGCTGAAGGCGGGCAAGGAGGCGGGCCAGGCGGTGGGGTACCTCGACGACGGCTCCATGGTCGTGGTCGAGGGGGCGCGCGACCGCATCGGCAAGGAGCTGTCGGTCCTGGTGACGAGCGTGGTCACCACGGCCAACGGCCGCCTGGTCTTCGGCCGCATCAGCGGCGAGACCCCGCGCCGGCGCACCGCGAAGTGACCGTCGGGGTCGTCGTGCCTGCGGCGGGTGCCGGCACCCGGCTCGGCCCAGGCGAGGCGAAGGCTTTGCGGCTGGTGGCGGGGGTCCCGCTGCTGCTGCATGCGGTACGGCGGTTGCGCGAGTGCCCCTCGGTCGGCCCTGTGGTCGTGGCTGCTCCTGCGGCTGCCGTGTCCGAGGTGGAGCGGCTGCTCACCGGGCTGGAGGTGACCGTGGTGGCGGGCGGGGCGGAGCGGCAGGACTCCGTGCGGCTCGGGCTCGCCGCGCTGCCGTCCTCGGTTGAGCTCGTCCTGGTGCACGACGCCGCCCGTGCCCTGGTGCCGGTGTCGGTCGTGGAGGCCGTCGTCGCGGCGCTGCGGGGCGGCGCGTCGGCGGTGGTGCCCGTGGTCGCAGTGACGGACACCGTGAAGCGGGTGGCGGGCGAGGTCGTCCTGGCCACCGTCGACCGGTCAGAGCTGCGTGCGGTGCAGACCCCGCAGGGGTTCACCCGGGCGGTGCTCGCGGCCGCTCACGCCTCGGGCCTGCCGGTCACCGACGACGCGACGATGGTGGAGGCGATGGGAGTCCAGGTGCTCACCGTCCCCGGGGCGCCCGAGGCGTTCAAGGTCACGACGGCCTTCGACCTGCTGGTCGCCGAGGCGGTTCTCCGTGGTTGAGTCGCGGGTCGGGATCGGCACGGACGTGCACCCGCTGTCGGCCGAGCGTGCGTGCTGGGTGGCCTGCCTGGAGTGGCCCGATGTGCCGGGCTGCGAAGGGCACTCCGACGGTGACGTCGCCGCGCATGCGGTCTGCGACGCGCTGTTGTCGGCAGCGGGTCTCGGTGACCTCGGCGCCGTGTTCGGGACGGACCGCCCCGAGTGGGCAGGGGCGTCGGGGGCCGCCCTGCTCGGTGAGGTGCTCCGGCTGCTAGGTGAGGCGGGCTGGGTCATCGGGAACGTCGCGGTGCAGGTCATCGGGAACTCCCCTCGGCTCGGGCCTCGCCGTACCCAGGCGCAACAAGCGCTGTCCGCCGCCCTCGGTGGCTGCGTCGTCTCGGTGTCCGCCACCACCACCGACGGGCTGGGTCTGACCGGTCGCGGGGAGGGCCGGGCCGCGATCGCCACGGCCTTGCTGACCCGCTGACAGATAGCCTGGGGTGGTGAGCCTGCGCCTGTACGACACCCGCACCCGCCAGGTGCGTCCGCTCGCGTTGCAGCGCGAGGGGCACGTGGGGCTGTACGTCTGCGGGCCGACCGTCCAGGCGGCGCCTCATGTCGGGCACCTGCGCAGCGCCGTCGCGATCGACCTGCTCCATCGCTGGCTGCTCGCGAGCGGCCTGGACGTCACCTTCGTCCGCAACGTCACCGACGTGGACGACAAGATCATCAACGACGCCGCGAAGAACGGCGAGCCGTGGTGGGCGCTGAGCAACCGGATGACCCGCGCCTTCCGCAACGCCTACGACGCCGTGCAGGTGCTGCCCCCCACCGTCGAGCCGACGGTCACCGGGCACCTGCCGCAGATCGTCGCGCTGATCGAGCACCTCATCCAGCGCGGGCACGCCTATGTCGGTGGCGGCGACGTCTACCTGTCGGTGCGGTCCGTCCCGACGTACGGCGAACTCAGCCACCAGGCCGTGGACAACCTGCGGCAGGGTGAGGCCGACGACTCGTTGAAGCGCGACGCGGTCGACTTCGCGCTGTGGAAGGCCGCCAAGCCGGGGGAGCCTTCGTGGCCGTCACCCTGGGGGCCCGGCCGGCCGGGCTGGCACATCGAGTGCTCGGCCATGGCGGTGGAGTACCTCGGCGAGAGCTTCGACATCCACGGCGGCGGGCTGGACCTGGTCTTCCCGCACCACGAGAACGAGAACGCCCAGTCCACCGCCGCGGGCCATGGCTTCGCGACGACCTGGCTGCACCACGGGTTGGTCACCGCCAAGGGCGGCGAGAAGATGAGCAAGAGCCTGGGCAACAGCGTCACGGTCACCGACGCCCTGGCGAGCGTGCCGCCGGCCGTGCTGAGGTACGCCCTGGGTGCCGCGCACTACCGCTCGACGATCGAGTGGTCCGAGCAGGTCGTGGCCGACGCGGCCGCGGCTTATGCCCGCCTCGAGACCTTTGTGCGCAACGCGACCGAGGCCGTCGGCGACGCGCAGGTCGACCCTGCGCTGAGCAAGGCGAGCTGGCAGGAGTTCGCCGACGCGCTCGACGACGACCTCGGGGTCTCAGCCGCGCTGGCTGCGGTGCACAACGGCGTACGCGCCGGCAACGCGCTGCTCGACTCGCGTGAGATCCCAGCGCTGGCGGCCACTCTCGCCGAAGTACGCCGGATGCTCGGCGTGCTGTGCCTGGACCCGATCAGCGACTGGCCGCAGTCGCACGGCGGCCAGCTGTCGGGTGTCGTGGACGCGCTGGTCGCCCTGGCCGTCGAGGCCCGCGCGGCGGCACGCGAACGCAAGGACTGGGCGCAGGCCGACGCCCTCCGCGACCGGCTGACCGCCGCCGGGATCGTCCTGGAGGACACCGCCGACGGAGTCCGCTGGCGGCTCGCATGACACCCCCATCCCCCCTCCCCCCACCCCCCCAACTTGGTGCGGTTTTGTCGGTGTGCCGCACCGCGCCTC
>JBKJSN010000152.1:0-7058 GCA_046595815.1 Mycobacteriales bacterium | reverse complement strand
CCGTTCCTGTGCTTGGCCACGATGAAGTCGGCCTCGCCCGCGCGAGGGCTCTCCTTCTCGTACGCGTCCTCGCGGTGCAGCAGCACCACCATGTCCGCGTCCTGCTCGATCGAGTTGTGAACCGCGATCCCGTCGGCGACGAAGTTGTGGTTACCGACGACGGTGGCGTCGAAGACCTCCTCGACACCATCCGGCACGATCTCCACGACGGCGTCCCAGAAGACGTCGTTCGTCGCCTCGAGCTCGAGATCCCTGTCGTCCAGGACCGCGGCGACGCGAGACAGTCGCTCTCGGCTGGGCGCGTGCTTCCACATCGTCGAGCCGCCGAACGATGTCCCCATAGCGGCAGCGAACTCGCGGTGCGTCATGCCCTTCTCGACCAGCACAGTGCGCACCTTCTGCCAGACCTCCGTAGGCACCGTGTCGACGTTGATGTTGGCCTTCTTATCGCAGATCGCCTCGAGGAGCAGCGCGACCTGAGCGGCGCGGCCCCCGTGGACGCCGATCTCACCCAGGAACCGCTTCTGGTCGTCGAGGCCGGAGATGTCGAGGGTCCACGACGGCCGGTAGTCGCCCTTGGGCGTCGCCGCCCGAACACGCGCGGAGATGCCGAAGCGCAGCAGCAGCCGGCTGACGTCGTCGACGAGCCGGCGCGACGTCGACGCGTAGTAGACGCGCCCACCCTGGCCGTTCTTGTTGACCGTCACGGAGCCGTCGGTCGCCCACAGGTGCCGAAGAAACAGTCGGATCTGCCTCTTCGGGAGGTGGAACACCTCGGTCGGCACGAACTTCTCGTGCGAGCGCTTGTCGAACAGGCCCATGGCGTCGAGCCAGGAGGCGATCGGGTTCCGGACGCCATGCGTGAGGCGGTAGGGCGCGGGCAGCCGCAGCGAGGTGCAACGCGCTGCGGCATGGTCGTCGCGGACCGCGGTGATGCCGAAAGCCTTGGCCGCCTCCGTCACGGCAGCGAGGTTCTCCTCATCGACGCTGGCGTACCGGATCGGCTGCCGCGCGACGAACGAGCCGTCGCCGAGGAGGTGGGCCAGCATCACGACGTGCTCGTCGGGCCAGGAGGCCTCGAGCTCAGGGGCGGGCACGTGGCGCGGCACGGCCACCCGCGACCCGGGTGCGAGCTCCTCGAGCGCCCGCCACCCGTCGTACGTGAGGAAGGGGTGGTTCGCGGTCGCGCGGACGGTCTTGCCGGAGGCGAGCCGCAGCCGGAAGACGGGCTTGACCCCGGTGGAGAACACGTGGGTGAGGTGACGGCGTACGTAACGCAGCGACGGGTCGAGCGACCACACCGGTACGTCGCGGCCGCCGCTGGCGAACAGCTCGCCCATCGTCGTCTCGGCGCCGGTGTCCGCACGCAGGACCCGGGCCGACGCCGGCAGACAACCGGACTCGCGAAGGTCGGACAGCATCGGCTTCTTGTCGGTGCGCTGCTCCGCGCCACGGTTGAGCTGGCTCATCGCGATGACCGGGATCTCCAGCTCCTTGGCCAGCAGCTTGAGGGCACGGGAGATCTCCGAGACCTCCTGTTGCCGCGACTCGGACCGCTTGTTGCCCGACATGAGCTGCAGGTAGTCGATGACCACGAGCTTGAGCTCGTTGCGCTGCTTCAGGCGCCGGGCCTTGGAGCGGATCTCCATCATCGTCAGGTTCGGCGAGTCGTCGATGTACAGCGGCGCCTCGGCAACCTCGCCCATTCTGCGTGCCAGCCGGGCCCAGTCGTCGTCGGTCATCGAGCCGGTGCGCATGTGGTTCAGCGCCACCCGCGCCTCCGCCGACAGCAGACGCATCGTGATCTCGGTCTTGCTCATCTCGAGCGAGAAGATGCACGAGGCCTGCCCGTGCTTGATCGAGGCACTGCGCGCGATGTCCAACCCGAGGGTTGAGTTGTGCGTGGGGACGAACGCCTCGCTGGCCAGGTAGAGGTGGTCGGCGTTGTCGACCTCGACGCACCGCACCGGCACCGAAGCCACCACGCGCACGTCGATGACCGTCCGACGGTCGGGGACCTCGAAAGCAGCATGGAGGTCCCAGGCCTCGAGACCCTCAGGCCTGGGGACGACATGGCCGGCCGCAACCGACACGGCCAACTTCTCCGTCGTACGGATGCCTGTGACGCCCAGTGCGGTCGTGACCCACTGGTGCTGGGCGTCGGCGACGATCGTGGTGCCGTCGCTGAAGCGCACCTCGTAGCAGGGCCGGTCCACGAGGACCTCCGTCGCCGCGACCACCGTCGTCGGCTTTCCGTCGGCGCCGAGGAGCTGGTCACCGACGCGGACCTCGCCCATCGTGGTCCAGCCGGTGGGCGTGGGCAGCGGGGTGTCGAGGGCCAGCGCCTTGCCCAAGCCGGGACGTCCGGCGATGACGATGAGCTGGCCGGGGTGCAGGCCGTTGGTGAGCTGGTCGAGGTCGTGGAACCCGGTCGGCACGCCCGACATCAGGCCGTTGCGGCCGCCGATGGTCTCGAGCTCGTCCATCGTCGGGCTCATCAGGTCCGACAGCAGCGTGTAGTCCTCCGACGTACGCCGCTCGGTCACGTCGTAGATCGCCTGCTGCGCCCGGTCGACGATGTCGTCGACCTCGGACCCCTCCGCGGAGTACCCCAGCTGCACGATCCGCGTGCCGGCCTCGACGAGGCGTCGCAGGGTCGCGAGCTCGGAGACGATCTTCGCGTAGTACCCGGCGTTCGCCGCCGTCGGCACCGACGACATCAGCGTGTGCAGGTACGGCAGCCCGCCGACCCGCCCGGCGTCGCCGTTCTTGGTCAGCTCCGCGCCGACGGTGATCGCATCGACCGGCTCGCCCCGACCGTAGAGGTCCAGCGCCACGTCGAAGACGATCTGGTGCGCGGGCCGGTAGAAGTCGTTGCTCTTGACGATCTCGACGACGTCCGCGATCGCGTCCTTGTTGAGCAGCATGCCGCCGAGCACCGACTGCTCGGCCGCGTTGTCCTGCGGCGGCGTCCGCTCGAACTCGGTCGGCCCCGACGCGGGCCCGCGGCTGAGCTCGATGACCCGCTCTGTCACTGCTGCGTGCTCCCCCGTGTCGCTGAAGGAACCTTTCTAGCGGTACGGCGGGCTCGCCACGCCCGAGGCGCACTACCCGATTCGTCGCCCCTGTGGAGGGGCCTGGGTACCCGGTGTGGACGACGCGGCGTGTCGCTGTGGACGAGCTGTCGGGGACCTGTTGAGCGAGGAGCCGCCGAAGCTCCGTCCACGCCCAGGAACAGGCCAGATGTGCCTCCACCCCCTGTGGATGCAAGAAAAATGGTGCTCATCCGACGAGCTGGTCGTGATCGGGAAGCCGCACTGCCCCGGCCTGCAGCAACCCGACGCAGGTCTCGCAGAGCCGCACCTCGCGGGTCACGAAGAACGTGCCCTCCTCGCCGCACAACGTGCACTGCCGGTGCAGCCGGACCGGCTCGGCCGTCCGGATCGGTCGCGGCACCGCGAGCTCGGCCCGGATCTGGGACACCCACCGCTGCTTGGACTCCTCGCTCGCCGGCCCCTCGACCTCCGCCTGCGAGGCGCGCACCGACTCGCGCTGGGCCTTCTCCTCGCGCCACCGGGCATCCGGCGGCAGCTGGTCGAGGAACCCGCGCAGCAGCCGCAGCACGTCCTCGAGCGGCTCGTTGCCCGCGGGCATCGCACCGAGCCGAGCCGCAAGCTGCCCCCGGCGCCAGCCGGCATCGAGCAGCTGCACGACGAGGTCGGCCGCCTCCGCCGTACGCAGGTGTGCTTGCAAAGACGAGGGGAGCTCGCCGAACACGGCCTTGTGCGTGTCGGCGTCCAGGAGGTTCTGCCCGAACAGGTCCATGCCCCAAGCCTCGCCTGCGCGTCTGACAATTTGCAGCCGCGTGTGGACGACCTCGTACCGTGTCGCCATGCGTGCGATCTGTGTGACCTCCCTCGACGGCCCGAAGGCCGTGCAGCTGACCGACCTCCCCCGTGGGCTCGTGCAGCTGACCGACCTGCCCGAGCCCACGGGGGAGGTGGTGGTCGAGGTGCACGCCGCCGGCGTGAACTTCCCCGACGTGCTGCAGACCCGAGGGCTCTACCAGATCAAGCCCGAGCTGCCGTTCGTCCCCGGCGCCGAGGTCGCGGGCACCGTCGTCAGCGGCGCCGGCTTCACGCCCGGCCAGCGGGTGGTCGCCTTCCCCGGCTGGGGCGGGTACGCCGAGCGCGTCGCCTGCGCGGCCGGCATGGTCTTCCCGCTGCCCGACGCGCTGAGCTTCGCGCAGGGCGCGGCGCTGCCGATGAACTACCTGACCGTGGACTTCGGCCTGGTACGGCGAGCGCACCTGCAGCCGGGGGAGACCGTGCTGGTGCAGGGTGCCGCGGGGGGCATCGGGGTCGCCACCATCCAGCTCGCCAAGGTCATGGGAGCGCGCGTCATCGCGGTCGTGTCCTCGGACGACAAGGCCGCCGTCGCCCGGGAGGCCGGCGCTGACGAGGTCGTCGGGCTCGACTTCCTCGGAGCCGTCAAGGAGCTCACCGGCGGCCGCGGCGTCGACGTCGTCATGGACCCCGTCGGTGGCGACCGCTTCACCGACAGCCTGCGCTGCCTGGCCCGGGAGGGACGACTGCTCGTCGTCGGCTTCACGGCCGGCGACATCCCAAACGTGAAGGTGAACCGCCTGCTGCTCAACAACATCAGCGTGGTCGGCGTCGGCTGGGGAGCCTTCTGGATGGCCGACCCGGCGTACCTGCACGAGCAGTGGCAGCGGCTGCTGCCCCACCTGACCTCCGGCGCGCTCGTCCCGCTGGTGGGCAACAGCTACGCCCTCGAGGACGCGGCCGAGGCCCTGCTCGAGCTCGATGAGCGCCGCGCGAAGGCCAAGGTGCTGCTCGCCGTACGGTGACCGTTGTGGTTAGCCTTCGCTAACTCAAGGGAGACCCGATGGCCGTCGAAGGCACGTTCCCCATCACCATCAACGCCACGCCCGAGGCGGTCTGGCCGTGGATCGCCGACCTCGCCAAGCACGGTGAGTGGTCCCCGAAGCCCTACCGCGTCGAGCTCGTCTCGGGTGAGACGGGCAAGGTCGGCAGCCGCTACCGCTCGGCAGGGTGGATTCCGGGCGACAAGGACCACGCCAACGACGTGGAGATCACCGAGTCGGTGCCGCACAGCCGCTTCGCGCTGCGCGCCGACGAGCAGATGGGGTCCTTTGCGAACACCTACGACCTCACGCCCGTCGCCGGCGGGACCGAGGTGACCTACCGCCTGGTCTTCCCGAAGGTCGGCGGGGTGCAGGGGCTGATGCTCCCGATCCTGTTCCCCCTGGTCGGCAAGCCCAACATCGGCAAGCGGATGAAGCTCCTCAAGGCCAAGGTCGAGGGCACTGCCTGACCCGCCACGCAAGGCGCGGTACGACGAAGGCCCGGCCCCCCGCGAAGGGGAGCCGGGCCTTGTCTGCGCTCTGGGACTCTGCGCTCTGGATCTAAGCCGCCGTGACCTGCACGGACAGCCGGACCTGGACGTCGCCGTGGACCTTGACGGTGACGTTGTGCGCGCCCACCGACTTGATCGCGTGATCGATGACGATCGTGCGCTTGTCGAGCTTCGGGCCACCGGCCTTCACGATCGCCGCGGCGATGTCCGCCGTGGTGACCGAGCCGAAGAGCTTGCCGGCCTCGCCGGCACGCGCCGGCAGGCTGACGGCAAGACCCTCAAGGGCCGTCTTGATCTCGTTCGCGTGCGCGTTGTCGCGCACGGTGCGGGCCGCGCGGGCCCGCCGGATGTTGGCAACCTGCTTCTCGGCGCCGCGGGTGGCGGCGATCGCGAAGCCCTGGGGCACGAGGTAGTTGCGGCCGTAGCCGGCCTTGACCTCGACCAGGTCGCCGGGCGCGCCGAGGTGCGGCACGTCCTGCGTGAGGATGAGCTTCATGTCGGTCATCGCGCGGTGCTCGTGTACGGGAGGAGCGCCATCTCGCGGCTGTTCTTCACAGCCATCGCAACGTCACGCTGGTGCTGCCGGCAGTTGCCGCTGACACGACGGGCGCGGATCTTGCCGCGGTCCGAGATGAACTTGCGGAGCAGACCGGCGTCCTTGTAGTCGACGTAGGTCACCTTGTCCTTGCAGAACTGGCAGACCTTCTTCTTGAGCTTGCGGGGCGGCGGCTTGGCCATCGCGGGGTTACTCCTTGCCGAAGATTGGTGGGTTTAGAAGGGGGGCTCGTCCGCGGAGCTCCAGCCGCCACCGCCGCCCGCCGGGGCCGAGGAGGCCCAGGGGTCGTCAGAGGGAGCACTGGAGCCGCCGCCCGAACCTTGCGGGGAACCACCGAAGCCACCGTTGCCGCCGCCACGAGTGGTCCTGTTGACCTTCGCGGTGGCGTACTTCAACGACGGACCGATCTCGTCGACCTGCAACTCGATGACCGTGCGCTTCTCGCCCTCCTTCGTGTCGTACGACCGCTGCTGCAGTCGGCCCGACACGATGACGCGCATGCCCTTGGTCAGCGACTCGGCGACATTCTCAGCCGCCTGACGCCAGATGGAGCAGCGCAGGAAGAGGGCCTCGCCGTCCTTCCACTCGTTGGACGCCTTGTCGAGCGTCCGCGGGGTGGAGGCCACGGTGAAGCTGGCCACGGCCGCACCACTGGGGGTGAAGCGCAGCTCGGGGTCACCGGTGAGGTTGCCGATGACGGTGATGACGGTCTCGCCTGCCACGGTGGTTCCCTTTCGAGTTCTAGCGGAGCTCGGGGCGCAGGACCTTGGTGCGGAGCACGGACTCGTTCAGGTTGAGCTGACGGTCCAGCTCCTTCATGACGGCCGGTTCTGCCTGCAGGTCGACGACGGCGTAGATGCCCTCGGCCTTCTTGTTGATCTCGAACGAGAGCCGGCGACGGCCCCAGATGTCGACCTTCTCCACCGTTCCGCCGCCGGTACGCACGACGTTGAGGAACGTGTCGAGACTGGGAGCGATAGTCCGCTCCTCGAGGTCGGGGTCGAGGATGACCATGAGCTCGTAGTGACGCAAGTTGGACCCACCTCCTCCTGTGGACTCAGCGGCCACCGACTCTCGGTGGCAGGAGGGTGTTCGCGTCAGC
>JBKJSN010000067.1:0-5168 GCA_046595815.1 Mycobacteriales bacterium | reverse complement strand
GCGGGTGCACCAGCGCACGTCCTCCATCTCCTCGTCTCCGACCGCCGCCTCGCCGTCGGCGTAATCGGCCTCGAATCCGAGCATCAGCGACGCGGGGAACGGCCAGGGCTGCGACGCGACGTACCGCACCTCGCCCACGTGGACCTGGGCCTCTTCGAGGACCTCCCGCGCGACCGCCGCCTCCAGCGCCTCACCGGGCTCGACGAAGCCGGCCAGAGAGCTGTAGCGGCGTGGCGGCCACGACGGCTGGCGGCCGAGCAGGACGCGATCGTGCTCCTGGTCGATGACGAGCATGATCACGACGGGATCGTTGCGCGGGTGGTGCTCGTGCGCGTTCACACAGACCCGTAGGTGGCCGCCGTCACGGGCCTGCGTCGTCTCGCCGCAAATGCCACAGAAGCGCGTGGTGCGGTGCCAATGCAGGAGCGTGTTGGCCTGCGCGAGCAGGCCCGCCTCGCCGGCGGTCAGCAGGGCGGCGGCGGCCCGGATGTCCAGCGGCTGCACGCCGTCGGGCCTGACCATCGTGTCGGGCAGCCGGTCGACGGCGAAGACCGCGACGCCCCCGTCCTCCGTCCCGAGGAAGACGGCGTCCTCAGGAATGCCGTCCGCGACGGGCAGCCGCGCGACGCTGAGGGTCCTGCCGGGGGTCGGGGCAAACCAGTCGTCGGGGCCCAGCGAGCCGACGTCACCCCGGACGAACGCGCCCTCCCGGGTGAGGACCAGCAGCCGGCTGGTCGCGTCCCGACGCGCGGCGGCGAGCCACGCGGCGTCCGGCCGACGCAGCCCGGCGCGGTCGTGGGCCGCGCCGGCGAAGGGGATCGTCACGGGACCGGCGTCAACCCGCGGCGGCGTCGGCGGCGTCGTCGGCCTCCGGGGTCGCTTCGGTGACCAGCGTGGGCTGGCGGCCCTGCTCGATCGTCTCCTTCGTCACCACGCACTTCTTGACGTCGCGACGGGAGGGCAGCTCGAACTGCACGTCGAGCAGCGTCTCCTCGATGATCGACCGCAGGCCGCGGGCGCCGGTCTCACGCTCGAGCGCCTTGTCGGCGATCGACGCGAGCGCCTCCTCGGAGAAGACGAGCTCGATGCCGTCGAAGCTGAAGAAGCGGTGGAACTGCTTCACGAGCGCGTTGCGGGGCTCGGTGAGGATCGTGATGAGGTCCCCGCGCGTCAACTGGTTCACCGCGCTCATGACCGGCAGGCGGCCGATGAACTCCGGGATGAGGCCGTAGTTGACGAGGTCTTCCGGGAGCGTCTTGCTGAAGACCTCGCCCGAGTCGCCGTCCGTCGGGGAGACGAGCTCTGAACCGAAGCCGATGCCGCCCTTGCCGATACGACGCTCGATGACCTTGTCGAGGTTCGCGAACGCGCCACCGCAGATGAACAGGATGTTCGTCGTGTCGATCGACAGGAACTCCTGGTGGGGATGCTTGCGTCCCCCCTGCGGCGGGACGGAGGCCGTCGTCCCCTCGAGGATCTTCAGGAGCGCCTGCTGCACGCCCTCGCCCGAGACGTCCCGGGTGATCGAGGGGTTGTCCGCCTTACGGGCGATCTTGTCGACCTCGTCGATGTAGATGATCCCCGTCTCGGCCTTCTTGATGTCGAAGTCGGCCGCCTGGATCAGCTTGAGGAGGATGTTCTCGACGTCCTCGCCGACGTAGCCGGCCTCCGTGAGCGCGGTCGCATCGGCGATCGCGAACGGGACGTTGAGGATCCGCGCGAGCGTCTGCGCGAGCAGCGTCTTGCCGCAGCCGGTGGGGCCGAGCAGCAAGATGTTGCTCTTCTGCAGCTCGACGGGCTCCTTGTCCTTGCTGCCCGCCTGGACCCGCTTGTAGTGGTTGTAGACCGCGACGGCGAGCGTCCGCTTCGCGACGTCCTGCCCGATGACGTACTGGTCGAGGAACTCGAAGATCTCTTTGGGCTTCGGCAGCTGGTCGAGCTTGAGCTCGGAGCTCTCGCTGAGCTCCTCCTCGATGATCTCGTTGCACAGGTCGATGCACTCGTCGCAGATGTACACGCCAGGGCCGGCGATGAGCTTCTTGACCTGCTTCTGCGACTTGCCGCAGAAGGAGCACTTCAGCAGGTCGCCGCCGTCTCCAATGCGTGCCACCGCAACCTCGTCCCTCTTAGACCCAGCCACGGCCGGGCGTGCTCCACTCCCGACGGTACCGCCTAGGAGCGCTGTTCCGTACTGCTATCGGCGGGTGAGCCGCCGCGTCGAGCCGCCACGCCGTCCGGTCCGAGAACCGGCCGGCGAAGCGATCAAGATGTGGCGAGTTGGATGGTCTTGCGGGTGGTCACGACCTCGTCGATGAGGCCGTACTCCACCGCCTCGCGGGCGGTGAGGATCTTGTCGCGCTCGATGTCCTTGCGCACCAGGGCCGAGTCGCGCCCGGTGTGGAGGGCGATCATGCTCTCAAGGAGCTCACGCATCCGCAGGATCTCCCGCGCCTGGATCTCGATGTCGGAGGACTGCCCCTCCCCGCCACCCGAGGGCTGGTGGATGAGGACCCGGGCGTGCTCGAGCGCGAGGCGCTTGCCCTTGGTGCCGGCGCCGAGGAGCACGGCAGCGGCTGAGGCGGCCTGCCCCATGCAGATCGTCTGGATCTCGGGCTTGACGAACTGCATCGTGTCGTAGATCGCCGTGAGCGCGGTGAAGGAGCCGCCGGGCGAGTTGATGTAGATGCTGATGTCGCGGTCGGGGTCCTCGGACTCCAGGTGCAGGAGCTGAGCCATGATCACGTTCGCCACGCCGTCGTCGATCGGCGTGCCGAGGAAGATGATCCGCTCCTTGAGCAGGCGGCTGTAGATGTCGAAGGAGCGCTCCCCGCGGGAGGTCTGCTCGATGACGATCGGAATCGTGTAGTTGACCGGGTCGCTGAACATGGGGGTGGTCCTCTCAGGCCCGGGTGCCGGCGCCGCTCGGGACGTCGGCTGCAGCGCCGACGACGTGGTCGATGAAGCCGTATTCCTTGGCCTCTGCGGCCGAGAACCAGCGGTCCCGGTCGGAGTCCGCCTCGATCTGGTCGATGTTCTGTCCGGTGTGGAAGGCGATGCGCTCGGCCATCGTCTTCTTGACGTACAGCATCTGCTCGGCCTGGATGGCGATGTCGGCCGCCGTGCCGCCGATCCCACCCGAGGGCTGGTGCATCATGATCCGCGCGTGCGGGGTGGCGTACCGCTTGCCCTTGGTGCCGGCACAGAGCAGGAACTGCCCCATGCTGGCCGCCAGGCCCAGGCCCACCGTGGCGACGTCGTTGGTGACGAACTGCATGGTGTCGTAGATCGCCATGCCCGCGCTGACCGAGCCGCCGGGTGAGTTGATGTAGAGGAAAATGTCCCTGTCGGGGTCCTCTGCAGCGAGCAGCAACAGCTGGGCGCAGATGGCGTTGGCCATCGCGTCCTCGACGGCGGAGCCGAGGAAGATGATCCGCTCCTTGAGCAGGCGGTTGAACACCTGGTCGTCGAGGCCGGCGCCAGCGCCGTTCACGCGAGCGAGAGGGTCGGTGCGGGTCACGGTGTCAGCCCTTCCACGAGTGCGGCGAAGAAGCCGCGTCTGTGACGGACCCTAACCCCGCAGGGGGTGTGGACACTCCGGAAGGCGCGGGCTTTCGCCCTGGGCGTAGGAGCCGCGCCCATCCCGTGCCCATCAGGTCAGTGCTGGTGGTCGTCCTCGTCGAGGTAGTGGACGCCGCCATCGCCGTGCACGTGGTACGGCCGGCCGTCCTCGTCGTGCTCGACATCGTCTGCCATGGGGCCTCCCGGCCCCGCCATGTCATCGCGCAGCTGCTCGAGGTCCACGGGGTTCCCCGAGGCGTCCATGACGGTCGAGGCCTCCATGACGGTGGCGAGCGCCTTGCCGCGACGGACCTCGGCGATGAGCCCACCGACCTGGCCGGACTCCACCAGGCGGATCGCGTAGTCCTGCGGCGCGAGGCCAGCACGGGCGGCCCGGCGGATGATCTGGTCGTTGAGCTCCGCGTCGTTGATCTGCAGCTGCTCGGCGTCCGCGACGGCGTCCAGGACGAGCTGCGCCTTGACGGCCTGCTCAGCGCCCTGGTTGAGCTCAGCGTCCCACTCCTCAGCCGTCTTGCCCTGTTCGGCGAGGAACTGCTCCTTGGTGCCGCCGACGCGAGCGATCTGGTCCTCGGTGGTGTGCTCGCGCCAGGCGACCTCACTGGCGAGCAGGGACTCGGGGAGAGGCAGCTCCACGGCCGCGAGCAGCGCCTCGAGCACCTTGTCACGGGCCTGGACGCCCTGCTCGAGCCGCTTGACTCGGTCGACGCGGGTGCGGATGTCCGCGCGCAGCTCCTCGAGGGTCTCGAAGCCCGCGACATCCGTGGCCCACGTGTCATCGGCCGTCGGCAGGACGCGCTCGTTCACCGAGCGCACGGTGACGGCGACCTCGGCGGTCTGGCCGGCCAGCTCCCCCGCGACCAGGTCGGTCTGGAAGGTGCGGGCGTCGCCGGCCTGCGCGCCGGTCACGGCGTCGTCGATGCCGTCGAGCAGAGTGCCGGAGCCCACTTCGTACGAAAGACCCTGGGCGGTGCCGCCGGGCACCTCGACACCGTCGATGGTCGCCACGAGATCGAGGCTCACGAAGTCCCCGACCGCAGCGGCACGCTCAACGGGCTCAAGGCTCGCGAAGCGCTCGCGCAGGCCGTCGAGCTGCTCGTCGACGTCGGCCTCGGAGACGACGACGTCGTCCACGGTGATCTGGAGGCTGTGGAAGTCCGGGAGGGCGAACTCGGGGCGGACCTCGACCTCGGCGGTGAAGGCGAGCTTGTCGTTGTCGGTCAGCTCCGTCACGTCGATCTCAGGGCTGCCGAGAGGGCTGATCGAGCACGACTCCACGGCCTCGCCGTACAGCCTCGGGATGGCCTGGTTGACAGCCTCCTCGAGAACCGCGCCGCGGCCGACGCGCTGGTCCAGGATGCGCGGAGGCACCTTGCCGGGCCGGAAGCCCTGCACCTTCACCTGGCTGCCGATGGTGCGGTAGGCCTTGTCCAGCTCGGGCTTGAGCTCGGCGAAGGCCGCCTCGACCGTGAGCTTGACCTTGGTCGGGCTCAGGGTCTCGACGGAGCTCTGCACAGCGGTGTTCCTCTCGAAAAGGGGGGTGCCGAAGGTGGCGTGTCGGGGCGGGGAGAGTCGAACTCCCGATCTCCTGC
>JBKJSN010000065.1:0-3707 GCA_046595815.1 Mycobacteriales bacterium | reverse complement strand
CTAGTGAGGCTGATCAACCGACTTCGACGTGACCATCGCGTCGAAGACATCTCTCTTGGGCAGGCCGGTCTCCTGGGCGACCGCGGCGATGGCGTCCTTGCGAGACAGCCCGGCCTGCTCGCGCACCCCGACCTGGCGTACGAGTTCGTCGCCGGTGAGCTGCACGCTCGGCTCCGGGGCGCCAGCCAAGACGATGGTGATCTCACCGCGGACGCCCTCCGCGGCCCACGTCACCAGCTCGCCCAGCGTCCCCCGCTTGATCTCCTCGTGGGTCTTGGTCAGTTCGCGGCACACGACCGCTCGCCGATCCGCCCCGAGTACCTCAGCCATGTCGGCGAGCGCGTCAGCCAGTCGGTGGGGTGCCTCGAACAGCACCGCGGTACGCCGCTCGGCGGCGAGCAGCCCGAGCCGGGCCTTGCGTTCGCCGGCCTTTCGCGGCAGGAACCCCTCGAAGCAGAACCGGTCGCTGGCCAGCCCGCTGACCGCCAGCGCCGCGGTCACGGCCGAAGGCCCCGGCAGGCAGGTGACGGGCAGGTCCTGCTCAGCCGCTGCCGCGACGAGCCGGTAGCCGGGGTCGCTCACCGAGGGCATCCCGGCATCGGTCACCAGCAGCACCGTCTCGCCAGCGTGCAGCGCCTCCAGCAGCCGCGGGGTGCGCTCGGCCTCGTTGGCCTCGAAGTAGCTCACCAGCCGCCCTGTGTAGGCCAGGTCGAGGTCCCGGCACAGCCGCGTGAGCCTCCTGGTGTCCTCTGCTGCGATGACGTCAGCGGTCGCGAGGGCGACGCGCAGTCGTGCGCTCGCATCGCCAGGTTGGCCGATCGGGACACCGGCGAGGATCAGGGGCACACGAGGATTGTTCCGTAGGGTGGCGCCATGACGTCGACCCTCGACCGGCCGACCCTGCCCGCCCCCACCTGGCGCGACCGGTTGCAGCCCCTCACCTACACCGGCGGCGGCTGGGGCGTGACCGCCCTGGTGACGCTCATCGCCGGTCTCCTGCGCTTCCTGCGGCTCGACCAGCCGGCCACGACACTCACCGACAAGGGTGTCGCGCAGGGGCCCGGGGACATCTTCGACGAGGTCTACTACGCCTGCGACGCCCACAGCCTCATCACGTACGGCGTGGAGCACGCCACCCAGCCCGGTGCCGCCTTCTGCACCACCACCGATGCTCCCGCGTTCGTGGTGCACCCCCCACTGGGCAAGTGGCTCATCGGCTTGGGCGAGAAAGCCTTCGGGTTCGACACCTTCGGCTGGCGGTTCGCCGCGGCGTTGTTCGGCACCCTGACGGTCCTGCTGCTCGTGCGCATCGGCCGACGCATGACCGGCTCGACGTTGCTGGGTGGGCTCGCCGGCTTGCTCCTGGCCTTGGACGGCCTGCACTTCGTGCAGAGCCGCGTCGCGATGCTCGACATCTTCCTGTGCTTCTGGATCGTGGCGATGTTCGGCGCGCTGGTCGTGGACCGCGACCAGGTCCGAGTCCGCCTGGCCGCGTCCAATGACCCAGCGTTGGCCCGTCTCGGGTTGCGCCCCTGGAGGCTCGTCGCAGGGCTCTGTGCCGGCGCGGCACTGGCGACCAAGTGGTCCGGCATCTTCCCCGTGGCCGTGCTGATCGTCCTCGCCCTCATCTGGGAGGTGGGGGCGCGGCGCACCGCAGGGCTGCCGGAGCAGCAGCCGTGGCGTGCCGCGCTCGGCGCCCTCCCCGCGCTGCTCATCGCGGTCAAGGGCCCCTTCCCCCGCTCCGCGGACCTGCTGCTCGCCCTCGCCGTGCTGTCCGCGGGCCTGGCCTGGGAGGCCGCCGTCCGGCGCACCGTCCGCGGCCACGGGGTCCCCTCACTGATGCGCTTCGCCGTACCCGCCCTTGTGGTCTTCGCGGCCGTACCACTGGCCGTCTACGCCCTGAGCTGGACCGGCTGGTTCGTCACCGACGGTGGATGGTCCCGGCAGTGGGCCGACACCCGCGGCTCGAGCGTGCCGCTGATGCCGGACGTGCTGCGGTCGTGGTGGCACTACCACTGGGAGATGTGGAACTTCCACTCCACGTTGGAGTCCTCGCACCCCTACCAGTCGCACCCGCTGTCGTGGCCGTTCCTGGGCCGTCCGGTCAGCTACTACTACCCGCCGGGCATCACCGCCGGCCGGTACGGCTGCGCCGTCGCATCCTGTTCGCGCGAGGTGCTGGCCATCGGCACCCCGATGCTGTGGTGGGCGATGGTCCCCGCCTGCCTCGCCTTGGCTGCCCGCTGGGTCAGCCACCGCGACTGGCGTGCCTCGGCGCTGCTGGCCATGACGTCGGTGTCGGTGTTGGCCTGGATCCCCAGCGACCTGGACAACCGCACCATGTTCTTGTTCTACGCCCTGCCCTCGATCCCGTTCCTGTGCCTGGGTCTGGCTCTCATCGCCGGCTGGCTGATCGGGCGGGCGGGCACGACACGACGGCTCGTCGCGTCAGCGGGCGTGGGCGTCTACACCTCACTCGTACTCGCGAACTTCGCCTACCTCTATCCGGTGCTCGCGGCCGTCACGATGCCGTACGGCGAGTGGTTCAGCAGGATGTGGTTCCGCTCCTGGATCTGAGGCTGGACACCGATGAAGTTCGGGTGAGCGGCGGGTCGTGAGGGCGAGATGCCCTGCCGTGCAAGGAGAATGGGACATGTCTAAGGTTCCTGATCCCCCACGGAGAAGGGCATCTCGCAGGTGCGAGTCTCTCTCGAGTACACGGCGGTGTTCGACGACCTGAACCTGGTGTCGTGCTCCGGGTTGGCCCGGTCTTGATGGTGGCCGAGCGAGCCGGCCTGCATGACCAACTGGACCAGCACCTGACGATGGGCGGGCCGGGTACGGCGAACGCCGGAGCGAAGATCACCTCGCTGGTCGCGGGGAGGATCGCGGGTGACGCTCATCGGCCGGGCTTGCTGTTAGCGCCTTCGCCGTCGGCGGCCGAATGGATCAAATGTTGCGCTGAGCCTGGCTTGGCGCGTAGCGAGTCTTGTCTCCGGCGTACGCGGCGCGAATCGCGTGCTTCGGTGGTGACGTGAAGTTGCTGCGCCCTTGGGCATCCGTCCGAGTCGTCCGGCTTGCCTTGCCGTCGACCGTCCACGTGATCGTCTTGCCGGCAAGGGGAGCGCCGAGGTCGTCGACCAGCTTAGCCGTTAACAGCACAGACGAGCCTGAGCGTGCTGCCGTCAGCGACGCTCTGGTCGGCTGCACCGACACGACTGTCCTGGTGCTCGCCGTCGCCGCCGCAAGCGAGTCATTCCCGGCGTATGTCGCAGTGACGTCATAGGCCCCGGCTGGAACGTCGAGCCGGAGGTTCGTGGCGAAGGTGCCGGCGAGGTCAGTCACGACGTCCGTCGAGGCCGAGCCGAGCGCGATGTGCACCGTCGTCGTCGCGGAGGGCTTGCCAGCCTCATCCGTGAGCTTTCCCGTGATCTTCACAGTGTGGCCGGCGATCGCCTTGCTCGGCGCCGTCAGGGCCAGCTTTGACTTCCGTGGGGTGAAGCACGAGTTGTCACCCATGGTGTAGTCGCTCGTGGCGGTGGCGGTGTCGGCGATCAAGTCCGAGAAGATCTCGTCGTAGGCCGATTGTGCTGCGGGCTTGATCACCACGACGCCGTCGGCGAGCGCCGCCTTGGACGCCTGCTCGATCGGGGCCCGATCCGCCGTCAGGATGACGGTGCTGGTGGCGGTGTCGAAGACCGCTTCGG
>JBKJSN010000096.1:0-11416 GCA_046595815.1 Mycobacteriales bacterium | reverse complement strand
CACCGATGACCACGGCGTCGGCAACGCCGGGCAGGGCGAACAGGACCTCCTCCACCTCGGACGGGTAGATGTTGAACCCGCCCGCAATGATGAGCTCCTTCTTACGGTCGACGATGGTGAAGAAACCATCGGCGTCCATGACTGCGACGTCGCCGGTGAGCAGGTAGCCGTCCGCAGTGAACACGCCCTCGCTGTCGGGCTGGTTCCAGTAACCGCTGAAGACCTGCGGCCCCGCGATCGCCAACTCGCCGGACTGACCGACCGGGACCTCGCGGGTCGGGTCCTCCTGATCGACGATCTTGCACAGGGTGCCCGGCAGCGGAACCCCGATGGTGCCGGTCTTGCCCTTGCCGTTGGTCGGGTTGGCGTGGGTGGAGGGTGAGGTCTCGGTCATGCCGTAGCCCTCGATGAGGGTCGCGCCCGAGATCTTGGTGAACTGCTCCGCCACGTCGACCGGCAACTTCATCGCCCCGGAGATGCAGAGCCGGATGGAACGCAGGTCGTGCTCGCGTGCCTTGGGGCTGTCCGCGATCGCCTTGTAGATAGGCGGGACGCCCGGAAACAGCGTCGGCTTCCAGTTGTCGACCGCCGCGAAGACCAGGTCCAGGTCGAAGCGCGGCAACAGCACGAGGGTGCCGCCAAGCAGGATGGTGTTGGTCATCGCGACCGTGAGGCCGTAGGCGTGGAACAGCGGGAGCACCGCGAGGGTGACCTCCTTGCCGGCGACTGCGCCGGTGTCCCACAGCCGGTTCATGTAGGCGTTGGCGACCAGGTTGCCGTGGCTGAGCATCGCGCCCTTGGACAGCCCCGTCGTACCGCCGGTGTACTGCAGCAGGGCAAGGTCACCGGCGGCGACCGACACCTGGGCGGACACGGGAGTGGCTGACTTCATCAGGGCGGCGTACTGCGTAACCCCCGACGGGACCGCTGCGGACAGTTCTGCGCGAGCCTTACGCGCCTTGGCGATGGGCAGGCGCAACTGGGCCTGGCGGTGCAGCGGAAGCTCCTCGACCAGGGACGTCACCACGATGCGCTCGACCGCGGTGTCGGCCTGCACAGCCGCGACCTTGGCGTACACCCGGTCGAGGCACACGACGACCTTGGCACCGCAGTCCGCGAGCTGGTGCCGAAGCTCAGCCTCGGTGTACAGCGGGTTGTGCTCGACCACGACCGCGCCCAGTCGCAGGGTGGCGAAGAACGCCACGACATTCTGCGGGCAGTTCGGCAGCACGAGGGCGACGCGGTCGCCCTTGGTCACCCCGAGTCCACGCAGGGCGCCGGCGAAGCGGTCGACCTGGTCCTTCAAAGAGCGGTACGTCGTCTTGGCTCCGAGGAACCCGAGGGCGATGTGCTCCGGGAAGGAGGCGGTGGCGTCGTCGAGCAGCCGCGTCAGCGCGAAGGCCGGGAAGGCGTAGGACCCAGGCACCCCAGGCGGGTAGCTGTTGAGCCACGGCTTGTCGGCATACGAGCTGGGGACCGGGCTGGGGACGTTCGTCGTGCGGGCGCGCGCCACTGCTGAGCCTCTCGAGCACCTGGGGAGACCCGCCTCATGACGGGACGCAGAGATTGTGGCATGCGCAAGGAAGATCCCGAGGCGCACAGATTGCGCCGGACGGGCTACTCGGCGGGCAGCTCGGTGGACTGCCCTGTCGGTGCCGAGGTCGACTCGGGCCCTGGCACCGTCACGTCGTTGTAGGGAAGTTGCGCCTCGACCCATGGGAAGACCCACAGGAACAAGCCGAGGGTGACCGCAGCGAACAGCACGGATGCCTGCAATGCCTTGACGAGGAACGGCCCGCGAAAGGTCCGCCACAGCCACGCGTACATCAGCTCACCGTCCGAAGGGCGGGCGGCACGACGCCAGGTCCCTTGTCCAACACCGAGTCCAGCACCGCCCGCACGATGAGCCGGCTCTTGGCGGAGTACTTCGGGTGGCAGGTCGTCAGGGTGAGCAGGCTCTGCGTGGGCACCGCGTCCTTCTTCCCGGGGACGGGGTAGGTCACGTCGACCCGGGTGGGCTTCACGACCGTCAGCCGCTCGACCTTGTAGGTGAGGAACGCCGTACCTGTCTCCACGACGATCGCATCCCCAGCGGCCAGCTCGTCGATCCGGTTGAAGGGCGCGCCGTACGTCGTGCGGTGCCCGCTGATGACGGTGTTCCCCAGCTGCCCGGGGTAGCCCGTGCCGGGGATGTGTCCCGGCCCCTTCTTGAGGTCCGCCTTCGTGACGCCCTCGACGACGACGTAGGTCTGCTTGGCCCCGAGAGTCGGCAGGTAGATCCGCGCGAAGGCGGTCCCAGGGGCGAAGACCGGGACGACCGGCCCTTGGGCGACCGCAGGTCGCTCCCACTCGTGCAGTAGCGACGTGTCGAGCTTCTTCTGCTCCTGGGCGGTGTAGACCCCCGTGAACTGCAGCTCATAGACGCAGAAGAGCAGCACCACGACGCCTGCGGTGATGAGGAGTTGGCCCAGACCGCGCAGCGCGGTCCGCAGGGCGTCGGTCACGGCAACCTCACATGCGGAAGGTCCAACGGTCCTTGGTAGGCCGGCAGCTTCAGGGTCGCGGCGTCGCGGACCCCGAACGTCAGGCCGAACGCGTCGGCGTACTGGCGGAAGACGGCGACGCCGGGCTCCTGAGCGAGAGCGCCCCTCATGCGCGACGCGTCCCCGATGGCCCGGATGATGAAGGGCGGCCCGACCAGCCGGCCCTGGATGAGGATGGTGTTGCCCACGCAGCGCACAGCGCTGGTGCTGATCAACCGCTCGCCCATCAGCGTCACGGCCTCTGCTCCCCCCGCCCAGACCGCGTTGAGCACCGACTGGACGTCCTGTTGGTGCACTACGAGGTCATCCGGGTTCTCACTTGCGGGGGCCTGACCTGCCGGCGGCCTCGGTGCGTCGTCGAGGGTGACCACCACGCCCGGCCCGCTGACGGCATTCAACCCGGCGGCCGGGGCCAGCAGTTCGCCCCGTGCCGACTCCGCAGCGATCGTGGAGGAGCCCGCGGACGCCCGACGGCTGAGCGCTGTCACCTCACGGCGCAGCCGTGCGGCGCGCCGCTCCTGCGCGGACACCTCGTCCTGGGCTGCGCCGAGGAGTTCGGTGAGCTGGCTGAAGCGACCGCCGCGCAGATCGGTGCCCTGGGCGGTCGACGCACTCGTGGCGAACAGCGCGCCGGCGACCAAGGTGGTCACGGGCACGAGGACGCGCCACGCGAGCCGCGTGCCCGACGTACCTGCCATGACCGATACGCTAACCGCATGCCCGAGTCCAAGAAGCGGAAGAAGGACCTTTACACCCCGCCCCCGCCGGCGGGTGGGGTCAAGAAGAAGGGTCCGAGCCCGGTCTGGTTGGCGCCGCTCATGCTGACGCTGTTCCTGATCGGCATCGCCTGGTTGGTGACGTACTACATCGCCGGGACCGGCATGCCTGTCGTCGGTCGCTTCGGCAACAGCAACCTGCTGATCGGCTTCGGCTTCATCATCGGCGGTTTCGGGTTGTCCACCCAGTGGCGTTGAGCGCCCAAACGAGGGCACGACTCACAACGGTGTAGTTCTCCCCAGGAGATCTCCACAGTGTGGAAATCTTCCGTCACGCACAGCCATCACGACCATGGCCCGTTCTGCGCATACCCGCCAGGGTCCAAAGTCACACCTCTGGCTGGCCCTTCTGGTGCAGAGCTCAGGCGGTGAGTTGGGCCGTGCGCGCTGCCACGAGCCCGATGAGGAGTACGGCGACGCCCAGGCAGCCCGCGGCCTGGACCAGTGCGCGTCGCGGCCCGGCCGGGGCATAGACCAGCGCCGCGGTCACCAACGCCCCTCCGATGAGCCCACCGACGTGCCCGCGCCAGTCGATCCCCGCGATAGCGAAGGACAGCACGAGGTTCAGGCCGATCGTCACGCTGATCTGTGAGACGTCGGCGCCCCGGCGCCGCTCCAGCACGTAGAAGCCGGCGAACAAACCGAAGACGGCACCGGAGGCACCCGCGGCGATCTCCGACTCCGGACCGAGCGCGTAGGACAGCGCCGAGCCGGCCAGTCCGGACAGCAGGTAGAGCGCGGTGAAGCGCAACCGACCGAACGCCCGCTCCAGTGCTGGCCCCACCAGGAACAGGCAGTACATGTTGAGCGCCAGGTGGATGACCCCGAAGTGCAAGAACATCGCGGTGAGCAGGCGGTAGTACTGGCCTTGCGCCACACCATCCACCGCGTCGACGCACAGTCCTTCGGCGTTGAATAAGCAGTGCACCGACGGGGTGAGCGCGAGCTTTTGGAACAGCTCCGACAGCTGACCGCCGAACCCCAGGCCGGAGGCGGAGCCGAGCGTCAGCACGAACATCACTGCATTCAGGCCCAGCAGGATGTAGGTCACCTCAGGCTGGGCGCGGGCCTTCCCGCCGTACGCCGCCATGGGTGCCCGGACGGAGGCCGCGCCCTGTTTCACACACGAGACGCACTGAAAGCCGACGGCGGCCGACCGCATGCAGTCCGGGCAGATGGAGCGCTCGCACCGCACGCACTGTACGTAGGTCTCCCGCTCAGGGTGCCGGTAGCAGACCGGTGCCTGGACCGGCGGCGCCTCGTCCACGAAGGTCAGGACTCGGTGTCGGTCACGGTGATGGTCTCGATGACCACGTCTTCCACCGGGCGGTCCATCTGACCGACCGGCGTCGTGGCGATGGCGTCGACGACCGCCCTGGACTCAGCGTCGGCGACCTCGCCGAAGATCGTGTGCTTGGCGTTCAGCCACGGCGTCTCGGCGACGGTGATGAAGAACTGCGAGCCGTTGGTGCCCGGGCCGGCGTTGGCCATCGCGAGCAGGTACGGGCGGGTGAACTGCAGCTCGGGGTGGATCTCGTCCTTGAAGCGGTAGCCCGGACCGCCCGTGCCGGTGCCGAGCGGGTCCCCGCCCTGGATCATGAAGTTCGCGATGCAGCGGTGGAACACGGTGCCGTCGTAGAGCGCGCCCTCACCCTTCGCGCCGGTGCGGGGATTGGTCCACTCGCCCGTACCGTCGGCGAGGCCCACGAAGTTGCGCACGGTGGCCGGCGCGTGATTCGGGAACAACTCGACGCGGATGTCGCCGCGGTTGGTGGTGATGGTCGCGTGCAGCGCCACGGGGGGCTCCTTCGAGTCTGGGGGTAGCCACCCCACTCTAGGAGGTTCCGTCGGGGGTCCCGCGCTCGAAGATCGGCGGGGACAGCTCGTCCGCGTCCCGGGCGCGCAGCCGCTCACGGACGGCCCGGCGGATGAGCGCGTTCACCTGCTCCTCCGGCGCGATGCCCAGCGAGGTCGTGGTGCGGTCGCGACCGGCCCGCTTTGAGCTGTACAACGCCTCATCGGCCGCCCGCACCAAGGTCTCGGCGTCGCCTGCGTGCGACGGGAAGGTGGCCACTCCGGCCGAGGCCGTGATGGGCCGGGGGGCGGGCGTGGCGCACACCGCCAGGCGCAGCCGCTCAGCGATCTCAGACGCCTGCTCGGGCCCGCACCCCGGCAAGATGACGGCGAACTCCTCCCCGCCGTACCTCGCTGGGGTGTCGAACTCCCGGCACTCGCAGGCCAGCGCCGCAGCCACGTTCCGCAGCACGTCGTCGCCCGCCTGGTGGCCCAGGGTGTCGTTCAGGTCCTTGAAGTGGTCCAGGTCCACCATGACCAGCGAGACGTGCTCAGCCAGCCGGGTGGCCCGCGAGAGCTCGCGCTCCAGCGTCCCCTCGAACGACCGGCGGTTGGCGATCTTGGTGAGTCCGTCTGTGGCCGCCAGGCGTTGCACCGACTCCATCAGGGCGGCGTTGCGCAGGGCCAACGCGCCGTACGCGGCGGAGCGCTCCAGCCCACTGATCAGCCGGCGCTGGGCCCTGGCCCGGCCACCGGCTTCGACGACCAGCGCACCCAGCGGCCGATCGTCCGCTGTCAGGGGCACGATCATCAGCGGTCCCGCGCCGGGCAGCAGCGCCGCCAGCCAGGCGTCCCGCTCCGGATCCAGGCGCACCGTGACGGTCCCCTGCGTGGTGTGGGCCTGCTCGACGCAGGCGGAGCTGCCCGACGTCTCGGCCCCCTCTGCCGCCCCGGCCGAGGCCAGGAGCTCGGTCCGGCCGTTCCTCGCCGCGAGCACCACACCCCTTTTCAGCCCGTACGTCGAGACCACGGCATCGAGCAGCAGCTGGGCGACGGCCGCTGGCTGGGCAGCCCGCTCGACCCGCTCGGTGAGCAGGGTCAGCGCCTCCAGGTCGTGGCGTCGGCGGCGCAGCTCACGGCGGTTGATGACGGCCAGAGCGGCCGTGGTGAGCGCCACGATCCACAGCACGACGAGCAGCACGGCCAGTCGCTGCGTGGGCGAAGCCGGGTGGTCGGGCGATCTCTCGCTCAGCCAGCCGAGCTCCACCCCGGTGCGCAGCGCGACGAGCAGCACGGTGTCCAGCCCCGCCAGCGCCAGTCCCGTCCGGGCGTCAGCGAGCAGGGTCACGGCGGCCAGGTGCAGCAGCAGGGCATAGGTGAGTGGGCTCTGCGCATCACCGGTCAGGTGCGCTCCGACCGTCAGGTAGAGGGCGTCCACGACCAGCATCGAGCGCAACACGAACTGCACGGACCCGGGACAACGCGCCACCACCACGCCGGCGGCGGTCCCCAAGGTCAGCAAGCCGATGGTCAAGGGCAGCAGAGAGTCCGGCTGCGGGGTCAGTGATTCCGGGGCGAGCCCCACGCACAGCAGCACGAGCAAGACTTGCGCGGCGCGGATCGCCTGCATGATGCGCAGCCGCTCCGCCGCCCGGGCATGCCGGACCCCGAGCGCCGCGCGCTCGTCCTGTCCACCGCCCCGCACCACTGCGTCCAGCCCCCTGGCGCCGCATTCGGGTCAGGCAACGGCGTACCACCAGCGTCGACCCTGGGCCACCCCCGACCTCAGGGCCATACGGGGGGTTTTGGGCTAGTCCGCCTGGGCGGGTGACCCGGGACGAAAGTCCTGGCGCCTATGGCACAGCCGGGGAGGTGGAGCCACGGGGATTCGAACCCCGGACCTTCGCCTTGCAAAGGCGCTGCTCTACCACTGAGCTATGGCCCCCGGTGGAGCTCAGCGCAGGTCGTCGCCTGCTTGACCTGCCTCGTTCCAGAGGTCCTGCTCTGCCTTGCGCGCCTTGCTGCGCTTGGCGACGAAGGCCGCGACGGCGCCGAGCAGCGCCGTGAGGAGGGTTCGCTTCTTCATGGCAGATCCTCCTGAACGAAGGGCAGGGCAGTGGGCCTGGGAGGACTTGAACCTCCGGCCTCATCCTTATCAGGGATGCGCTCTAACCATCTGAGCTACAGGCCCGCTGTGCCGCTTCCGGCACGGTGGAGAAGACTAGCAGGGACCCTGGTGCTGAGGACACGCGTCTGCCGCCTGCGCCCCGGGCCCAGCCCACGCTCAGACGCAGGACCTCCTGGGCGTCGTTGTCGGTTGTCCTCAGCACGGGATCGTCGTCCCCAGGTTCGTGACGGTCCAGCCCACCGACCTGAACGCGGGCCCAGCCTGCCGGCATGGCACCCCACCCCCACCCTGGCGACCTGGACGAGCTCCGAGAGAAGGCCGGCTCGCAGCACGGCGCCTTCACCACCACGGACGCGCTTGCCTGCGGCTGGACTCCCTACTGGGTCGCGCAGGCCCGCGCCGACATGGTCTGGACCTCGATGTACCGGGGGGTGTGGGTGGAGGCCGCCTGGTACGCCAACCTGAAGGACCCGCGGCTGCGCCACCTGTGCCAGGTGCACGCCCGGCTGCTCGCCCAGGACGGCACCTGGTGGGCTTCGCGTTCGTCTGCCGCCCTCGTGCACAGCCTCCCGTTGCTCGGGGATCCGCCGGCCAAGCCGCTCTTGGTCGCACCCCTGCACGAGACCCTCGCGCGGGCGCGCAACGGGTCCGAGCAGCTCTCACCCCTGCCCCTGGATGACCGGGACGTCGTCGACGGGATCAACGTGACGTCCCTGGCCCGGACGGTCGTCGACGTCGCGCGTCGGGACTCCTTCGCGAGCGCCCTGATGTGCTGCGAGGCAGCGCTTCGCCGAGGCCAGAACACGAGCGAGCTCCTGGCCGTCGCGGACCGGTTGGCCAAGTGGCCCGGCGGTCGGAAGGCGCTGCAGGTGGTGACCTTCGCGGACGCACTGTCTGAGTCGCCGCTGGAGTCGCTGTCGCGGGCAGCTTTCAGGCGGTGCCGGCTGCCGCAGCCCGAGCAGCAGGTCGAGATCTGGGCCGACGGCAAGTTCGTGGCCCGGGTGGACTTCCTGTGGCGGGAGGCGAACCTCGTGGGTGAGGCGGACGGGGCGCAGAAGTACGGCAAGAACGACCCGCAGGACCGGCCCCATGACCCGGTGCAGGTACTACTCGCGGAGAAGGACCGGGAAGGACGGATGCGCGACCTCGGCCTGGAGGTGGTGCGCTGGGGTTGGGACCACGCGCTCCGTCCGGAGCCCCTGCTCGCGGACCGGGTGCGCTCAGGGCTGGAGCGGGGCGCGCGGCTCCAGCTGCGACGGGGCGTCGAGCTGCGATCCACCGCCCGCCTGGCGGCCTGACCCTCCCGTGCTGAGCTCACGCGGCGCGGCCACTCCGAATTCGCGCCGGCTGAGCGTGCGGTCCGGGCCCGCCTGACCCAGGCTGTCGCGTGAGTTCAGCACGGGCAACAAGGGTGGCAGGGGCAGCGGCGAAGCGTGCTCACTCCCGCTCGGCCAAGGTGAACTCCACGCCCCCGGTGAAGGACGCGCAGATGTTGTACAGCAGCGCGCCCAAGGTCGCGAAGGCGGTCAGGAGCACGACGTTGGCGGCCGCGACCAGGGCTCCGATGCCGACGAAGCGACCCTTCGTCAGCAGCGGACCGGCGCCGTTCACGTCGCTCACTGCCTTGTTCACGCTCTCGGGTACGCCGAGCAGCGACAACACGCTGTAGAGCACCAGCGCAGCGACGATGGTCACCACCGCCAGGAACAGCGACAGCAGCAGCGACATCACGAACACCGACCACGGGTCGATCCGACGGGCAGCGAGCCGTGCCCGCCGGCCTCGCGTGGCAACCGGCGGCCGGGTGAGGGGCGGCCGCGGGGCAGCGCCCCGAGTACCCCGCTCGGGGACAACGTTTGGACTACCCCCCAGGGGTACCACCCGGCGCGGAGGTGGGAGGGGCTCCGGCCGGGACGGAACTCCCGACGGCCGCGGTTCCGGGCCGTTTCCCGTCTCGGTCATGACGGCTCGCCGGGGTCCACCACCGTCGGCTCGGAGGCTGCGGACTCAGCCGGCACCGCGCCGTCCGCGCTCTCCTCGGTCGCGTCCTCGAGCTCGGGGTCCTCGGGCTCGTTGTGCGCCAGAGCCACCACCTCGTCGCCCTCGTCGAGCTTGACGAAGATGACACCCATCGTGTCGCGGCCCCGGGGCTCGACCTCCGAGACGCCGCTGCGCGTGACCGAGCCGTTCTGGCGGATGCACAGCACCTCGTCGTCGTCCCCGACGATCAGCGCCCCCACGAGAGATCCACGCGCGTCGGAGAGCTTCATCGCCTTCACGCCGAGCCCACTGCGGCCCTGGAGCTTGTACTCCTGGACCCGGGTGCGCTTGGCGTAGCCGCCGTCGGTGACCGTGAAGACGTACCGATCGTCGTCGCCGGCCCGCACCACATCCATCGACAGCAGTTCGTCGTCGCCGCGGAAGCCCATGCCCTTGACGCCGGAGGTGTCCCGGCCCATCGGTCGTAGCTGCTCGTCGTCGGCTCGGAAACGGATCGACATGCCCTTCCTCGACACCAGCAGCAGGTCGTCGTCGGCGCTGCACAGGGCCGCGCCGATGAGCTCATCGCCCTCACGCAGGTTGATCGCGATGAGCCCGCCTGTGCGGTTGCTGTCGAACTTGACCAGCTCGGTCTTCTTCACCTGGCCGGTGCGGGTCGCCAGCACGAGGTACGGCGCCGCCTGGTAGTCCTCGAGGTCGATGACCTGGGCGATCTTCTCATCCGGCTGGAAGGCCAAGATGTTCGCCACGTGCTGGCCACGTGCATCGCGGTTCGCCTCGGGGAGCTCGTGCGCCTTGGCCCGGTAGACCCGACCCATGTTGGTGAAGAACAGCAGCCAGTGGTGCGTGGTGGTGGTGAAGAAGTGAGCGACCACGTCATCCTGCTTGAGCGCGGCACCCTTCACGCCCTTGCCGCCCCGGCGCTGCTGGCGGTACAGCTCGGTCTTCGTGCGCTTGGCGTAGCCGCCCGTCGTCACCGTGACGACGACGTCCTCCTGGGCGATGAAGTCCTCGGCAGACATGTCCCCCTCGTAGGGGATGATCCGAGTACGCCGCTCGTCGCCGTACTTGTCGACGATCTCGGTGAGCTCCTCCGCGATGATCCGGCGCTGCCGGGTCGGGTCGGCCAGGATCGCCGTCAGGTCCGCGATCTCGGCCTCGCGCTCGGACAGCTCGTCCAGGATCCGCTGCCGCTCCAGGGCCGCGAGCCGGCGCAGCTGCATGTCGAGGATGGCGACGGCCTGGATCTCGTCGATGTCCAGCAGTTGCATGAGGCCCTCACGGGCCGCGTCGGCGCTGTCGGCCCCACGGATGAGCGCGATGACGGCGTCGAGCTGGTCCAGGGCCTTGCCGAGCGCCCGCAGGATGTGCGCCCGCTCCTCCGCCTTCCGCAACCGATAGCGGGTACGGCGGACGATGACCTCGACCTGGTGCGCGACGTAGTAGCGGACGAACTCGTCCAGGCGCAGCGTGCGCGGCACACCGTCGACGATCGCCAGCATGTTGGCGCCGAAGGTGAACTGCAGCTGAGTGTGCTTGTAGAGGTTGTTGAGCACCACCTTGGCCACGGCGTCACGCTTGAGCACGATGACCAGGCGCTGCCCGGTGCGCAGCGAGCCCTCATCGCGTACGTCGGCGATGCCGGCGACGCGGCCTTCCTTGACCAGCTCGGCGATCGACAGCGCCAGGTTGTCCGGGTTGACCTGGTACGGCAGCTCGGTGACGACCAACTGGGTGCGCCCCCGCGCGTCCTCGTCGACCTCGACGACTGCGCGCATGCGGACGCTCCCCCGACCGGTGCGGTAGGCCTCCTCCAGGCCCTGCCGCCCCACGATCAGGCCACCGGTCGGGAAGTCGGGGCCCTGGACGCGCGCCATCAGCGCGTCCAGCAGTTCCCCATCAGAGGCTTCCGGGTGCTCCAGCGCCCACAGCACGCCCTGGGCGACCTCGCGCAGGTTGTGTGGCGGAATGTTGGTGGCCATGCCGACCGCGATGCCACTGCTGCCGTTGACCAGCAGGTTGGGGATGCGGCTCGGCAGGATGGTGGGTTCCTGCGAGCGGCCGTCGTAGTTGGGAGTGAAGTCGACCGTCTCCTGGTCGATCTCCCGCAGCAGCTCCATCGCCAAGGGCGCCAGCCGGCACTCCGTGTTGTGGGAGACGAAGCCGTTGGACAG
>JBKJSN010000032.1:0-20038 GCA_046595815.1 Mycobacteriales bacterium | reverse complement strand
CTTGCGGCCCTCGAGCTTCTGCTTGCCCAGCCCACCGGAGCCGACGGCAGCGCCCTTGCGGTGGGAGCCCGGCTTTGCGCCCCGCCCGCCTTGACCGCCCTTGGCGGGACCCGATCGTGAGCTACCGACCATCGGAGGTGCCTTTCGTCTGAGGGATCACGCGAGCCGCCACCGGACACCGTCGGTGGTGTCCTCGAGCACGATGCCGGAGGCAACCAGCCGATCGCGCAGGGCATCGGCTTGGGCCCAGTCCTTGCGTTCGCGGGCCTGTGCTCGGGTCTCCACGACCAGATCGACCAGCGCATCGACGACGCCGGCCAGGGCCCCGTCACCGGTGGCTGGCCAGTCGTCCACGGGATCCAGGCACAGGACGCCCAGCATCCGTCGTACGGAGTGAAGGGTTGCCGCCAAGGCCGGGAGATCGCGCTCAGCATCTGACCCAGCGAGCAGGACGTTGCCGGCGCGCACCCCGGTGTGGAGCACGGCGAGGGCTTGCGGGACCCCGAGGTCGTCGTCGAGGGCTGCGGCAAAGTCGGCCCAGCTCGCGCGGCTCAGGCTCTCGTCGACAGCGGAGTCGCCGACCAGGTCCAAGGCGTTGCGGACGAAGGTCTCGATCCGCGCGTAGGCCGCAGCCGACTCGGCCACCACCTGGTCGGACCACTCGATGGTGGAGCGGTAGTGGGCCGCGCCGAGGGCGTAACGCAGGACGACGGGCGGAACGTCACGGAGCGACTGCTCGACGGTCACGCTGTTGCCCAGGCTCTTGCTCATCTTCTCGCCGCCCTTGGCGGTCACCAGACCGTGGTGCATCCAGTGTTGGGCGAACGGGTGGCCAGCGGCGGCCGACTGGGCGTTCTCGTTCTCGTGGTGCGGGAAGACCAGATCGAGGCCCCCGGCGTGCAGGTCGAAAGACGTGCCGAGGTACTCGACGGCCATCGCCGAGCACTCGATGTGCCAGCCCGGTCGGCCAGGCCCCCACGGTGACGGCCAGGACGGCTCGCCCTCTTTGGCGGCCTTCCACAGCGCGAAGTCGAGCGGGTCGCGCTTGGCTCCGCTGTGCCCGTGGGCGACGGCCTTCTCGCTCTGCCGCAGAGCTGTCGGGTCCTGCCCGGAGATCTCGCCGTAGGTCCCGACCGCCTTGACGGTCAGGTAGACGTCGCCGTCGGAGGCATACGCCGTGCCATTCGTGACCAGGGCATCGATCAGCGCGATGATCTGCGGCAGGTGTCCGGTGACGCGCGGTTCGACCGTCGGCGGCAGCACCTGTACGGCGTCATAGGCCTGGGTGAACGCGCGGGTCATGCGGGAGGACAACGCCCACCACGGCTCGTCGTGATGGGCCGCGTCGTGGATGATCTTGTCGTCGACGTCGGTCACGTTGCGGACGAACGTCACCTGGTCGCCGCTGGCGAGCAGCCACCGGTGCAGGACGTCCAGCGCCACAGCGCTGCGGAGGTGGCCGACGTGGGGGGCGGCCTGGACGGTCGGGCCGCAGACGTACATGCCGACCTGGCCCGGCTGCCGTCGCGCGAGCTCGCGCACCAGGCGGGTGCGGGTGTCGTACAGGCGCAGGCTCACTGAGGCAGCCTACGGTCAGGCGCGCGCGACGAGCGCCACAGCGACCGCGGCCCGGCCCTCGCCCCGGCCGGTCAAGCCCAGCCCATCGGTGGTCGTCGCGGACAGCGAGACCGGAGCGCCGACCGCTGTGGTCAGGGCCTGCTCGGCCTCCACCCGGCGACCGCCAAGGCGCGGGGTGTTGCCCACGACCTGGACGCTGACGTTGCCGATGCGCCAGCCCTCCGCCGTGAGCAGCCGAGCCACCTCGGCCAGCAAGGCGGCGCCGGACGCGCCCGCCCACTCCGGGCGGTCCGTGCCGAACACGCTGCCCAGGTCACCCAGGCCCGCCGCACCCAGCAGGGCGTCACAGGCCGCATGAGCCGCGACGTCACCGTCCGAGTGGCCGGCGCAGCCGTCCTCGTCCGGCCAGAGCAGGCCGGCGACCCAGCACGGCCGGCCGGCTTCGATGGGGTGGACGTCGGTGCCCATGCCGACCCTGGGGAACTCAGCCACGGTGACGTACCACCGTTTCGGCGACCAGCAGGTCAAAGGGGGTCGTCACCTTGAACGCCTCGGCGGCGCCAGGGACGGTGACCACCCGCACGCCGAGTGCCTCGACCAGGGACGCGTCGTCGGTGGCCGGCTGCCCCGAAGCGTGCGCCCGCGTCAGCACCGCGCGCTCGAAGCCCTGCGGGGTCTGTGCCGCTCGGAGGTCAACACGGGGGACGGTCGCGATCACCGAGCCGTCGGTGGCCACCCGCTTGATCGTGTCCGCGACCGGGAGGACCGGCACGACCGCCTCCGCACCGGCCCGCAGAGCCTCGACCACTGCCAGCACGACCTGGGGCGGCACGAACGCCCGAGCTGCGTCGTGGACCAGAACGTGCTCGACGTCAGCCGACAGGGCAGCCAAAGCGGCGGCGACCGAGTCCTGGCGCTCCACGCCCCCCTCGACCACCGTCACGTCGTAGGGCAGCAAGAGTGCCTCGACCTCGCGGCACAGGCCCTGGGGTGCGGCAACGACGACCGGTCCGACCAGTGAGCAGGCCCGCAGCGACCGCACGGCGTGCACGAGCAGCGGCTCACCGGCTACCGGCTGGAGCGCTTTGGGCCGATTGCTGCCCAGCCGGGTCCCCGCCCCCGCCGCAGGGACGATGGCGCCAACGGTCACGCGGGTGGGGATTGGCGGCGAGCGAAGCGCTCCTGGCCGACGACGGTGCCCTGCCCGACGAGCTTGCCGAACACCAGGCGTCCGTTGGCCGTCATGACGACGCTGTCGACGAGGACCTCGACATCCTCGCCGAGGCGCTCCCGGGCCTGGGCCACGACGACCATCGACCCGTCCTCGAGGTAGCCGACTGCCTGCCCGGCCTCCTTGCCGGCCTTCAACAAGTGGACCGTGATCTCCTCACCCGCGCTCACGGGTGGGCGGAGGGCCAGCGCGAGCGCGTGGAGGTTGAGGACCTTGACACCGGTCAGCGCGGCCGACTTGGCCAGGTTGGTGTCGAGCGTGAGCAGCGCCACGCCACGGTCGATGCAGATGCGGACCAGCTTGCCGTCGACGTCCGGCACGCCCGGCACCTCCACGTCAAGGACCTCGATCTTGACGTTGGGCTCGCGCTTGAGGGCTTCGAGAACTTCAAGTCCCCGGCGCCCCTTGGCCCGACGGACGTCATCGCTCGCGTCCGCCAAGCCCTGCAGCTCGCTCAGCACCGGTGTCGGAATGAGCATCGTGCCGTGCAGGAAACCGGCCCGCACCACGTCGAGGATCCGGCCGTCGATGGCCACGGACGTGTCCACGACTCGGGGCAGCGCCGAAGCCCCGGTCTGCCGAGGCGACCGCCCGCCTCGCGAGCCGAACAAACCCAGCACACCGTCATGCTTGCTGGAGGCAACCAGATAGCCGACGTAGCCGGTGGTGAGGCAGACAAAGGCGAACAAGGGCGCGGCGAGATAGCCCGGCACGAAGAAGAAGATCGGCGTCGACACCCCCGCCCCGAGCAGCGCACCGACGAGGGTGCCGAAGCCCCCCGCGATCAGCTCCTCAGCGGAGCTCTCGTTGAGCCGGTTCTTGGCCAACTCGGCGCTCGTCGCCGTGGTCCGCCCCAGCACACCCCCGAAGACGTACCCGAACCCAGAACCCAGGATCACGCCCAGGATCGGGCTGTTGAGGGCACCGAGCACCGGATCTCCGGATCCGAGACCGGACCCGATCTCGTATCCGAGCCCTGCGAAGAACACGACGGTGAACAGCCGCAGTCCTTCGAGCACGACGGTCGGCGGCTTGCGCCGCTTGACCTTCGTGGGGCTTCTCACGGGGTGGTCACCGGCTCAGGAAGCCAGGACCTCGTCGAGAATCGCCTCAGCCTTGTCCTCATTGGTGCCCTCGGCGAGCGCGAGCTCGCTGACCAGGATCTGGCGGGCCTTGGACAGCATCCGCTTCTCGCCGGCCGACAGGCCACGCTCGCGGTCGCGGCGCCACAGGTCACGGACGACCTCACCGACCTTGTTGATGTCGCCGGAGGCGAGCTTCTCGAGGTTGGCCTTGTACCGCCGCGACCAGTTGGTGGGCTCCTCGACAGCGGGGGCGCGCAGCACCTCGAAGACCTTGTCCAGCCCGTCCTGTCCCACGACGTCACGCACACCCACGATCTCCGCGTTGTCGGCGGGGACCCGAACGGTGAGGTCGCCCTGAGCGACCTTCAGCACGAGGTAGATCTTCTCTTCACCCTTGATGGTCCGCGTCTCGATCGCCTCGATCAGAGCGGCACCGTGGTGGGGGTAGACGACAGTCTCGCCGACCTTGAACGTCACGTGGTGGTCCTTCCCTCGACCTCCAGGCTACCACGCTAAAGGGGCCTCAAGCCGGGCCCGGAGCACCCAAAGCCGCAGGTCAGAGGCCATGCGGCCCCAGAACAGGGGTCTTGACAGAACCCCTGGGCAGGTGCATCAGCGGCGGCGCAGCAGGGTCGCGCAGAGGGTCAGCCCCGGCCCGAAGGCCATCGCGACGGCGTACTCGCCCGTCTCGACCTGCACCCGCTCGAGCACCAGCAGGACGGTCGCGCTGGAGCAGTTGCCCGCTTCGTCCAGGACTGCGTACGACGGGGCGGTCTGCTCCTCGGAGAGCCCGAGCGCCTCCGCGACGACTTCGACGATGCGCCGTCCGCCCGGATGGACGGCCCAGCCCTGGACCTGGTCCAGCACGAGGCCGTTGCGTCCCAGCAGCTCCTCCACGACGGGCCGCACGTGGATGGCCAGCACGTCGGGCACCTTGGGCGACAGGCCCATCACGAAGCCGAGGTCGGTGACGTCCCACGTCATGTGGTCCGCCGTGCCCACGTCCGTGCGGGCCACCGCGTCGAGCACCTCCCAGCCCGCGCCCCCCGGCTCCAGGACCAGGGCAGCGGCCGCGTCGGCGAACAGGGCGTGAGCCACCATCTGCTGCAGGTCCTCGGAGGTGGGCTCGCCGCGACGGGCCGTGTCGGTCGACGGCTGCACGTGCAGCGAGGTCAGCTCGACGCAGAGCAGGACCGCGGGCCGCTGGCGAGCCACCACGAAGTCCGAGGCCGCGCCCAAGGCCGGCAGCGCGGCGTAACAGCCCATGTGGCCCACGTGGAGCCGCTGGACCGAGGCGGGCATGCCGGTGTCCCGGGCCACCAGGATGTCCACGCCAGGCGTCGCGTAGCCCGTGCAGCTCGCGACGACGAAACCGCCCACGTCGGCCGGGTCCAGCCCGGCCGCGGCCAGCGCCTTCCCGACCGCCTCGCCACCCAGCGGCACCGCTTCCTGGACGAACCGCTCCATCCGGGCGGCCGTCCCCCACCCGGAGACGTCCTCGACGAGGGGGCTGACCACGCCGTGCCGCGTGGTGATGCCGGAGTGGGACCACACGGTCCGCGCCACGCGGGCGTCCGCGTAGTGCTCCCGGAAGTACCCGTCCCACAACGCCTGCTGGCTCATCGGGGCGGGCAGCGCGTGGCCGTGCCCGGTGACGACGGCGCTCATGCCTTGATCCCCCAGCCCTGGAACAGGCCCGCCGTCGACCTCGTCGTCCGCATCCGCACGTCCCGTCTCCTTCCCAGCAGCCAGAGCAGGTAGTCCGGCACGGAGGGTCGCAGACCGATCAGCTCGAGCTCCACGCCCTCTGCTGCGCACAGCTCCCGCAACCGCCGGCGATCGACGTACAGGGCTGGGTCGTGCAGGCGCTTGGGCGGGCCGGCCGGGATCCGCTCGCCCACGGTGATGGAGGAGAAGCGCCCGAACCACGTGGCGGCGATCGTGTCGAGTACGAGCGTGCCTCCGGGCTTGAGGACGCGGCAGGCTTCGCGCACCGCAGCCGCAAGGTCGGTGACGTGCTCGAGCACCTCGCCGGCGACCACCACGTCCGCGCACGCATCAGCGAGCGGCAGCCGCAGCACGTCGGCCTGCAGCGGCGTGACGCCGTGGTCCCGCGCCTGCCGCAAGGCCGAGGCGGACAGGTCCAGCCCGACGTGCCGGTAGCCCTGCACGTGCGGTGCGAGCAGCCCCCCACCGCAGGCGAGATCGATCAGCACGCCCGTCCCCACGGGGATCCGGGTCGCTCGTGCTGCGGCGATCCAGTGCAGCATCGCGAAGCCGCCGCGGGGCTCCCACCACTGGTCGGCGAGGTCGTCGTACTGGCGGGGGTCATTCCGTGGGAGGGTCGGCACGTGCCTACCTTCTCCTGGCTCGTACGGGCTTGTCACCCTGAGCCCACGGCGGCGGTCACCGTGCTGACCGCCACCCTGGTCGGCGCCAGTGGCGGGAACCCGTTCCTCGCCGGCGCCGCGGTGCTCTCCGGCCAGCTGTCCGTCGGGTGGAGCAACGACTGGGTGGACGCGGCCCGCGACCGCGCCGTCGGTCGCGAGGACAAGCCCGTCGTACAAGGACTGCCGGTCGCGACGGTCCGCCGCGCCGCGCTCGTCGCGCTCGCCACGTGCGTTCCCCTGTCGCTCCTCATGGGCGGGTACGCCGGAGCGGCGCACCTGGTCGCGGTGGCCTCCGCGTGGTCCTACAACGCGCGCCTGAAGTCGACGGTGCTGTCGTTCGTCCCCTACGCCCTGTCCTTCGGGCTGCTGCCCTCGGTGGTGACGCTGACCCTGCCCGGCCACCCCGGAGCTCCTTGGTGGGCGACTGTTGCTGGGGCGCTGCTGGGCATCGGGGCGCACGGGGCCAACGTGCTGCCTGACCTCGAGGACGACCGCGCCACCGGAGTGCGCGGCCTGCCGCAGCGGCTGGGACGGTCCGCCACCAGCGTCCTGTCCGGCTTGGCTCTGCTCGGCGCGACGGTCCTGCTGGCCGTGGGGCCCGGCGCGTCGGCACTCGGGTGGGCAGCGCTGAGCGCAGCAGCCGTCGTCTTCACGATCGGCCTGGCCCTGGGGCGGCGGCCGGGGTCGCGGGCGCCCTTCCTCGCGGTGATCGCCGTGGCCGTCGTGGACGTCGCGCTGCTGCTGCTGCGCGGCGGCTCCCTCGCCTGACCTTGCGTCCTCACCCGCAGGCTCAACGGAGGGAGCCTTTGTGAGGACGTCCGGCGGGGGAGGCACACTCAGGGGGTGCGCCACGCCGTCCGACTCTGCTCCGCCCTGCTTGCCCTGACCGCTGCGACCGCGTGCGGCGGCGGCACCAACACGCTGTCCGCCCCCAGCCCCACCCGCACGCCGGTCGCCTATCACGGGGTCGAGCCCTCACCGGTCCCCACGCGCCCGGAGTGGGTGCTGACGGACACCTCCGGCAAGCGCTTCGACTTTCAGGCCGAGACCAAGGGCCGCCCCACCTTCGTCTACTTCGGGTACACCAACTGCCCCGACGAGTGCCCGACCGCGATGGCCGACATCGCCGCCGCCCTGCGCAAGACCGACCCCGCGATCCGCGCCAACGTGCGGGTGGTCTTCGTGACCACCGACCCCAAGCGCGACACCGCGCCGGTCCTGCGCCGGTGGCTGGACCAGTTCTCCCCCGAGTTCATCGGGGTGCGCGGCACGCAGGCCGAGGTGGACCTCGCCCAGCGCACCACCGGCATCAAGGCGGCGAAGCCCGAGGGGGTCGCTCCGACCCTGCCGGGCAAGCCCGACCAGCACATGGACAAACCGGAGACGGCCCCCCACGAGCACTTCGGGCCGCTTGGATACGCTGTCTCGCACGCTGCAGTGATCTTCGCGTACGACGCGGCCGACCGCCTCCCGGTGGTCTACCCCGGCGGCGTGACACCCGCGGACATCATCGCCGACCTGCCCGCTCTCGCCCACCCGTAAGCCCAAGCTCGAGGAGCTCGCCGTGAGCCGCCGCCCCGTCTCCGCCCTCGCCCTCCTGATCAGCGCTGCGCTCCTCACCGGGTGCGGCACCGGGCTCGAGGCCCGCACCTACCAGGAGACCGGTCGCGAGGACGGCGCCGTCGCCGACCTCGGTGGCCGGCAGGGGATCGCGGTCCGCCACCTGCACGTGGCACCCCCTGCGACAGGCGAGGCGCACGAAGCCGGCTCGACCGCCTTCGTGGTCGGCGGCCTGGTGAACAACGGCACCTCGGCCGACGCCCTCGTGGGGGCGAGCAGCGACGTCGCAGGCGCCGTCACCCTGCTGGTGGACGGCACGCCCACGGCCGAGATCGCCGTACCGGCCGGTGGCGCAGCGCCCCAGAGCTGGACCGTCGCGCTGTCCGGCCTGACGCGGGTGCTGGCCCCGGCGAGCTACGTCTCGGTCACCCTCGAGTTCCGCCGCGCGGGTCGCGTCATCCTCCAGGTCCCGGTGCACCCCGGCGACACGGGACTGTCCGAGCGCGAAGAGGCGCAGGACCCCTACCACGTCGAGTAGGCGCGGCAGCCCAGCACTGTCAGACCCGGCGGCTACCGTCCGCTGCATGTCCACCCCCCTGCCCCGACATGGCTAGGCCGGCCGCCCGCGAGCGCGCCTCGCACCGCTGCGCCGAGTGCGGTAACACCGTCACCAAGTGGGTCGGGCAGTGCCCGGAGTGCCAGGCCTGGGGCACCATCACCGAGGTCGGCGCGACCAGGGTGCGGGTGGTCGCCGGCCCGGTCTCAGCCCCGGCCCTGCTCATCACCGACGTCGATGCCGAGCAGGCCCGGTCGCGCCCCACGGGCGAGCCGGAGCTCGACCGGGTGCTCGGTGGCGGCCTCGTGCCAGGAGCCGTCGTCCTGCTGGCCGGAGAACCGGGTTTCTGTTGCAAGTAGGCCTGTTGGTAGTGTCCAAACGATGATCACGGGGGCAGCCGCTGCAGGCCAGTGGACGGTCCTGTTCACGCGCGCGGACCTCGACGTTCCGGCGGATTGGGACCCGGTGGTCGACGCATGCGGCGATGTCCTGGAGCGTCAGCGGGCACTTCACATCCCGAACCGGCTGCCGATCCTCCTGTCCGCGCACGGCGAGGTGGACCCGATCCTCACCCTGTACTTCAGCTCGGCACTCTGGCGGTCCTTCAAGCCCGCGACGTGGGAGACCTATGCCTACGAGTACGCGACTTGGATGGGCTTCCTTGGCCGTGGCGGGTTGACCTGGCTGGACGCCTACCAGCACAACTTCGTCGCCTACAAGTCATGGCGCACGGACCGGGCCGCGAACCCCGACACCGCCGTCGGCGGTGCGACGTGGGACAAGGCGGTCTTCGCTCTCCGGCACCTGTACGACTGGGCCCTGCAGGAGCACCTCGTCGAGCAGCACCCTGTCCCTGCCGGACGGGCTGCGTCGCGGGTGCCGGGGGTGATCGCGGAATCGACGAACGCTCGCTGGCAGCGGGACCGTTGGGTCGCGCCGGCGACATACCGGCTGTACCGCGAGGTGGGTCTGCGGGGCAGCGGGATCCTGACGCGGGGGGAGGAGCGCGCCGGCTGGGCGGGCGTGTGGTGGGAGCCCGACGGCACCGATCGCACGTCGTTTCGCGGGCGCACCTCGCAGCGGAACGCAGTCTTCGCCGATCTCGTCTACGGATCGGGTCTGCGGCTACAGGAGGCGGGGACCTTGCTCATCCCGGAGATTCCCGCCGGCGGGCAGGTCGAGTCAGACCTGGCGGCGAGCACGGCAAAATTCGGCAAGCGGAGACGCTGGTACTGCGCGCCCACACTCGACCGCCGTCTTCAGTCGTACATCGCGGTGACGCGGGCACAGGCCGTTCGACGAGCCCGCCGCGAGGAGCGGTACGACCGCATCAAGAACATCATCTGGGTCGAGCGCGTCGAGCGTCCCAAGCAAGGCGGGTTGCTACACGCGATCCTGGAACGCGAGGACGCCCGGGGCGAGCCCGTGCGGCGGCCGCTGAACGAGCTCACGCCAGCCGAACGGCGTCGGCTGTTCATCAGGACGGCCAGCGGACCGGAACCGCTGGCGTTGTGGTTGAACGAGGACGGCACTCCGCTGCATCACACCTCCTGGTCGCGGGTGCTGTCGGAGGGCAGCGCGAGGCTGCATGCCATGGTGATGGCGCGCGGCGGATCGATGGACGATCGGCTCACGGTCACGCCCCAGTCCCTTAGGTTCAGTTTCGCGTTGGCACTGCTGGTCGGGCTGCACCAGCAGATGGATCGGATCTTCGGCTGGGATGGCCGCGACGGGTACGACGAGGGTCGTTACGAACAGGCGTACGTGCGGGTGCGGGACGTGCTCGGCCACAAGGATGTCGCGACGACGAAGCAGTACTACGTGCCCTACGTCAGCAGTCTTCGGTTCGAGCAGCTCTTCGCGGAACTGGGAACCGCGACCTCGACCAGCGAGATGATCTCGCGGCTCGCAGAGGACGTTCTGGAGATCCGCAACCTTGCCGGGCCAGGGGGTCGGTGATGGCCGGTCTCGCGGTCCTGCCGTCCCCCGAACGGGAGTACCTCCGTCAGCGTCCCCTCGATTTGGTGATCACGTGGACCCCTGAAGGCGCTCTGGAGACCGAGAGCATGGACCTGTCTGCGTGGCCAGGGAGCCAGCCCCTGCTGGTCGAGCTGGCGGACACGATCGAGGCCTTGACGTCACCAGTGGGGACTTGGCGGAGCCCGAAGACCGTCGAAGGGAACGCAAGGATCCTCCAACGATTCGCTGTCTGGTGCAGCGCGGCCTCGATCGGTTCCGTAGGGTCCCTCACGCTCAACGCCTGGAACGACTTCCAGTCCCACGTCTACAACGAACAGTCGAACGGGAACACACAGCGGTACGTCATCGGCTGCGTCCGTCTTGCACTGGCCCAATACCCGTCCAGATTGCTTCCTGCCCTTCGCAGGCGTCTGATCACGCGGCTGCCGAGACAGGAGAACGAACCGACGATCCCGTACACGACCTCGGATTTTCTGAAGATCAAGAAGGCGGCGATCAAGACGGTGCACCGCGCCTACCGGCGCATCGACGCGAACGTCGCGCTGCTGCGACAACTTGATTCGGCCGAGCTCGACGAGATCCAGCGGGCAAAGGCGCAGGCGCTGGCGCAGGTGGCGGAGACCGGCCGACCGGCGAACATGGCGCAGTACCACGCGCTCGGCGCAATCACCTACCTTGCCGTGAGGGGTCGTAAGACACCCGTCCCCAAGGGGTCCGTGCACCTAGCCCGGCGCACGCTGTTCCTCACCCCGTCTGAGGCGCTCGCGGCCGGGGTCGCCATGGCCTGCGTCGAAGGCCTCAACCACCAGCCGATCAGCGACCGGCTGGTCCCGTCCGGAGCCCCAGGTCTGGGGACTCCGTCTGTGCTGATGTCGGTGGAGGACGAGAAGAACCGACGCCGAACTCGTCGTTGGGACCCGCACGCGCTTCCCGCTGACGCGAGTCGCGTCGTCGCGATGATCCGCGTCGCTACCGGGCCCGGGCGTTCCTACCTTCAGAGACACGACCTCGCTGGCGCGGATCGGCTCATCGTCCGCTGGAACCACCGACGGGGACCGGCGCCGCAAGCCGGGCTGCCGTACGTGGATCATCCGTCGGCGCGGTTGACAGCCGCTGCCGGGTGGTGGCCACTGCGGCAGGAAACGCTCAGCTGGCGTCGGCTGCGAACGACTGCCCTAGTACGCGTGCAACGGAGACCGCAAGGCCACACCCTCGCGACGTTCGTCTCCAACTACGCACTCGCCGACGAGTCGACCCGCGAGGAACTTCGCGACGGCGCGATCCGCGACGGACTATGGGCCCTACTCGACAATGCCGAGCAGCATCTGCGCCTGCAGTTCACCAGAGAGCCGGTCCCTGCAGACTTGGACATGGCGTACTCCGCCTGTGCCGACCACGACCACCACCCGGAGACCGATGCCCCGTGCCACGAAGGCCTGCTTGCCTGCCTGGGTTGCAAGAACGCGATGGCGACGCCGCGGCATCTTCCCCGCCTCATCGTGCTACGCCAAATGCTGGTGAACCTCGCCTCGGCCGACACTGGACACTTCAGCAGGCAGCACGCGCAGGCACTGGCACGAGTGACAGGCCTGCTGGACGATCGGACACTGATCAGCTCGCACGAACTCGAGCGCGCAACTCGCAAAATCACTGACGCCGACCGGCGGATCATCGGACTCTTGTTGACGGAGAAGCTCGGGTGACTAGCCCCGCGGGAGCGCTCCCTGAGGGGGACGAGTCCCTCGATTGGCGAACGATCGAAACCGGACCGGTCGTTGCGACGACTCTGCGACTCCGGGACCACGGAGCGCCCAACAGTCGCTTCGCGGACGACTCCTGGAGTTTGGTGCCCCTGCAACCGCGCCATCACGCTTTGCAGAACCTCCACTGGACGAGCACCCATCCGCGTCTGCAGTACTCGATGCCGCCCGTGCTCACCCCCGGCCTCAAGCGGTTCCTCTGGCTGCTCATCAACCATCGCCTTCCCGTGACGGCCGTGGGTCGCGGTTCGGGACGAGACTGGGTGGCCCCTGGCACGCTCGAGGCGAAGTTCTTGCACGTGCGAAAGCTCGGCGCGTTCCTCGCCTCGCAGGGCATCGAGCGACTCGCCGAAGTGCCCCGCGGCATGCTCGATGACTTCGCCAACACAGGCGCGGATCACAAGGTGCTCGCCACCGTGGCCTTGTTGTCCGCGAGCGCGGAGTGGCTCCCCGAGCAGGACCGGCTGACTGAGCCCTCCTGGGTCGGAACCCCGCTGAACCCACGCGACCAGCGCGGCTCCGAGAACACACGCGACCCGATCAGCCCCGAGGTCTTTGCCACCCTGCGCTGGTGGGCCGAACGCATCCTTGACTGCTCCGACGACATTCTTGCCGCAGTACGCAGCGGCCTGGAGCTCCAAGAGCGTCGTCGTGACGCGGCAGACGATGCCAGCGTCAGGACGACCGAGCGGATCGTGCGCGAGCTCTACAGCGGCGTTCTTCCGGGACGTCGAGCCAAGGACCGCATGTGGGCGGCGTCGGACTACCTCCAGACGATGCACCCCGGCTTCTCCCCGAGACAACTAAATGCCCTCGCGTTCCGCTTCACCGTCGACCCCGAGCTTCCGCAACCCCTCCCTGTGACACCGCAGGGACTGATCGAAGGCCACCGCTGGCTGCCGCATCTGGACTACCGCGACATCGAGAGGTACCAGCGAGTCCTGTTGGTTGCCGCAGCCGTCCTGATCGCGGCCTGCACCGGCATGCGAGGCCAAGAGGTCCTTGATCTGCCGCTCGGCTGCCTCGACGGGATCGCCCGTCCCGACGGCGCCACCTCGTTCAGGATCACGGGGCGGATCTTGAAGGGCGTCTATGGCCCTGACGGACAACAGAAGCTCGAGGGCAAGCCGTGGGTGTGGGCCACGATCACACCCGGAGCGCGAGCGATCGACGTCCTGGAGGCACTCGCCGAGCTAACAGGTCGAACCAGGTTGTTCATCAACCCCCGAGTTACCCGCAACGGAACCCACCAAGGACGATCCAGCCCAGTAAGTGCGATCTCGATGCGTGAGTGGATTCAGGAGTTCATCGCGTTCTGCAACGAGCGTCGCGAGGCACTCGACCTCGACCACGGATACAGCGTCCCGGTCGATCCTCATGGCCCGGTCACGCTGGAACGCTTCCGACGGACCGTGTCCTACCACGTCACCAACCAACCCGATGGGCACCTCGCAGCCGGGGTGCAGTTCGGGCAAGCCCACGCCCACACTGTGCAGGGATACGCGGGGACCAAGACGCACGGCATCGCCGCGACCATGGATCGGGAGGCGACCCGGGCTCTGTACACGACGTTGGAACGACACGCGCGGTCCATGAAGGAGGGCGAGGGCATCTCTGGCCCGGCAGCGGAACGGGTCATTACCGCTGTTGGCATCTTCAACGCGACCTTTCGCGGCACGTTCGCCGAACTCACACCACGGGAGGAACAGCGGCTCCGCACGGACCCAGACCTCCAGCTGTACGACAATCCCGGCAAGTTCGCACTGTGCATGTTTCGCACCGAGACCGCAGCCTGCCTGGAGCCTGAGGAGCCCGCGTCCCAGCCCGATCGACTCGGCTGTGTAGACGGGTGTCCCAACAACGGGGTCACCGACAGCACCGTTGCGCCCCAGCGGCAGCACGTAGACCACTTGGTCGACCTCGCGCAAGGATGCGCTCCGTCGATGTCGCTGCGGATCATGACCCGCGCCGAGGCGCACCTTGCGCACATCGAAGCGCACGAGCAGCAGCGCACCGTTCCGTTCGCCGAGCACGACGACACGCAAGCGATAAGGGCCACCTGCCCTGTTCGAGCAAGCCGAGAGAAGGCATAGCCCGACATGGCCAAAGCCACGAGCAGTTTCGCGTGCACAGGGTGCGGAGCTACCACTGTCAAGTGGGCTGGGCGCTGCTCCAAGTGCGCTGAGTTCGGGACGATGACGGAGGTCGTGCCAGCCTTCAGTTCGCAGTCCGGAACGGCCTCGCCGCAGGCGAAGACACCGTCCCGCTCCGCACAAGCCGTGCGGCTCGTGCTGTCGGAGGAGCCGGCCCGCCGTATCGCAACTGGTGTCGGCGAGTTCGACCGCGTCCTCGGAGGCGGCCTGGTCGCCGGCCAGGTCTGCCTGCTCAGTGGCAGCCCCGGATCGGGCAAGAGCACCCTCGTTCTCGCCGTTGCAGACTCGTTGGCCAAGCGCACCGGCCGGCCGGTCCTGTACGTCTCTGGCGAGGAGTCCGTGCAGCAGATCGCTATTCGCGCAGGACGTATCGGCGCTGACAGCGAGCATCTTCTGCTTGCCGACGACACCGACCTAGGCGTCGCGCTCGGCCACATCGACGAGGCTGGCCCGAACCTCGCGCTGGTCGTCATCGACTCGGTGCAGACCCTGGCATCCAGCGACATCGAGGGACGTGCCGGCGGCGTGACCCAGGTCATGGCAGTTGCCCAGGCCCTGACTCGGGTCGCTAAGGAACGCGGCCTCCCGATGATCCTGATCGGCCAAGTCACCAAGGACTCCAACGTCGCAGGTCCCCGCGCGCTGGAACACATCGTGGACACGACGCTGTCCCTGGATGGCGACCGGCACACCTCGCTGCGACTGCTGCGGTCGGTGAAGAACCGGTTCGGTTCACTTGAGGTCGCCACGTTCGAGCAGACCGACGCGGGCATGCGCGAGGTCCTCGACCCCAGTGCCTTGTTCCGCGGAGACCGTGACGAACCGGTGCCCGGCACCTGCGTGACCGTCACCGTCGACGGGAGCCGGGCCCTCATCGCTGAGGTGCAGGCCCTGGTGAGCTCGACGACCGCCCCGAACCCCCGACGTGGTGTCTCTGGCCTCGACAGCCCTCGCTCGGCGATGCTGATCGCCGTGGCAGAGCGCGCCGCCAGCCTCCGGTTGTTCGACAAGGACGTGTTCCTGGCCACCATCGGCGGCATGCGGCTGACCGACCCGGCCGCCGACCTCGCGGTGTGTCTCGCGATCGTGTCGGCAGGCCAAAGTGGGGTCCTGCCCCTTGACGTCGCGGCCATCGGCGAGGTGACCCTTTCCGGCGACATCCGTCCCGTTCCGATGATGACCGAGAGGGTGAGCGAGGCCCTCCGCCTCGGCTACCGACGCCTCCTCGTCCCTCCCGGCACGATCGCCCGGATTGACCGCAAGTCTCAGACCGGCGAGCTCGTCGAGCTGCCCACCCTCCAACGGGCGATCTCGGCACTACGGCGAGAGCGATGAACGGTCGCATACCGACAGCTCCGCCGACTACGCAGTCCGACACGCAGGCGGGGGTCCCCACGGAGCGAGAGATCCGTGCCGAGACGAGCGCCGCCCGCAAGGCGATCCTCGACGCGATGGTGCGACTTGTCGAAGGACGCCCCGTGCACGTGCCCCGCGGCCAGGTCAGCGTCAGCGCGCTCGCGCGAGAAGCCGATATCGACCGTGCAAAATTCACCACCGGGCGGTACCGCGACCTCGGTGAGCGCTTCAAGGGCATCCTTTCCAGCCTGAACGAGGCACAGACGCCACGGGAGATCGAGCTGGAACAGAAGCTGGCCCGGCTCCAGGAGACCGTCGCCGAGCAGAAGAAGGTGCATGCGGCGCTTCAACAACGCTGCGACAGGTGGGAGAACTCCACGCGTGCCCTCGCCCAGCAAGTACAGGTGCTCATCCTTGAGAACCGAAACCTTGAACAGCGCCTCCAGATCGCGGAGCAACGACTCGGTCACGCCCACGCGCTGAGCACCGCTACGTCGCCACGCCCTCGGTCAGTCGGAGTGCAGGGCGACTGCGTACACGCCACCGAAGGGCGCTCGCCAGGGCCTCGTGGCCAATCAGGGTCTTAGGCACCATCTCCACAATTTGGATCAGCAGATGGGACGTTCAGAGTCCAAAGGCAAGCGGTGGAGCACATCTTCAGGGGCAGTCGGTGCCTTGACGGCCAGCGCTTCAAGCTGATCAAGAACGGCCGCCAACGTTCGCGCACCTGAGGGCAGCAACTCTTGAGGCAATCCAGGCTTGCCAAGCGAGCTCAACCCGTACGCAACGAGACGCACCTGACGGTCTGGAAGGCAAACCTGAACGACATCCGTAGGGAGGCCGACAACTTGCTTCCTCAGGGCGTCAAGGGGACTTGGCAGGTATTCGAGGTGCGCGGCTTCAAGGCGACTGGCAAAGTCAGACACCGACTCGACGGAGAGTTGAACGGCACGCACGGCATGCGAACTGCCCTGACCCTGTCGAAGCACCAACCATCGATCGCCGAAAAGCGCGAGATGGGCCTGAGGCGTGAGCGAACTCAGCGGCACATTGCCCCCAACAGACCAGGCGGCCATTCTCAGGGGGCCCCCAACTGACGCACCTCTGGAGGACGACCCGGTGGGGCTAGGCGCTGCTTGCCTCTTCGGTTCTTGAGTGCATCCGGAAAGGACCGCGGTTATGCCGACGAGGACGGCCAAACAGCTGACCCGATGGAACCGCTGCGATCGTGAAGGGCGAAGGGTGCACGGCCGGCATGTTGCGGAGGTGCCTAGCACGATGCGTTCGGGAACCACTTGTTGAAGGTCCTGGTTGCGACATCGAGTTCCGCGCGTTGGCATTGCCCTGCGACGATCTCATGAGGAACCGTCATCAGCACCTGCCCGTCGTTGGAACCCTTGCAATCGAAGTTGCCCTCGCTGCTGCGGGTAACGACGCGAACATCATGAGCCGGTGGCGCGATCTCGATGTCGACCGTTGATCCGGTCACGGCGCCGTTCGTGTCACGGGGCAGTTCGGAAAGCCCAATCCACCCCAGAACGTCGTCACTTACGGTGTCGATGAAGACCAGTACATCCGTGGAGTCGGTCGTGGGCAGTGAGACGCGTACAGGGATCGAGGGCGCTAGCACCACGCTGGTCGGGGCGACACCTGCTTGAAGCTGGGCGAGGACACCGTTGGGGCTGACCGCCACGCTGTCACCCGTGACCGGGTCACGGAAGTTGGGAGCGTTCTGGACGAGCGCCTCAGCCGTCGATACCAGCTGTTGCTGGCGCGCCTGCTGAGCGGCCTGTGACGTTGTGCCAAGCGCGTTCAGGTACCGCAACAGGGCCGCGCGGGGACTGGCGACAGCAGGAAGCGCCGCTCCCGGTGAGGCGCAGTGATTAGGGCTCCGAGTGGGGTTGTCGGACCCGCCACTGAGTTCCTGCGCCACATCTCCGAGGTAGATGACCCCCGTGGGGTTCACGGCCAAGAGTTCGCCCGCTGGAGTCGACTCAGGAGCGATCCCCAAGACCTCACCGGTCGCTGCGACGACCATGAGTACAGGCTTGGGGAGCACCGCACTCTGCAAGTAGGAGAGGTCGGCCTCGGGCAGGTTCCGACTCCACGCGGTGGTCGCACTCGGCAGCGCGCTTCCGGCAGCGGACCAGGCCACACCGAGCGGTGTGTATCGGTAGGCCACGTCATTGCCAGATGCCGTTGCCTGCAGCAGCGTCGCGTCGATGAGGGAGAGTTGCCCTTCAACCATGTCGTCGTGGAGTCCGATGACCCGCGCAACGTTGCTGGCGCTGGTGGCATGCAAGGTTGATGTCGAGTCGTGCTCGGGGTGCACGACGACACCCTCCGTAGGTCTGCCTTGGTGACCTGCGGTCTCGCTCGCCAGACCCAACCAAGCCTGAGTGACCCCGAGCCCTGCACCCGCCAGCACTCCCGCTGCGAGCATGAGCAACGTGGTGCGATTCGTCTTGAGCATCAGTACGCCGTCCCCCCGAATCCACCCACTCGATCGATATAGACCGCGGCTGTCGACGACGACTTCACCCGCGCACGGAACGCCGTAGAGCGATTCGTCGTGCTGTTGTTGATCCGCACAGTGGGCGCAACCGACCTCCACGACGTGCTCGTGCCGAACGCAGTCATGTTGGTCAACGCTGACCAGCTCGTGACCGTGGCTGAACCATCCGCGGTGTGCTTGCAGCCGGTCGCGCTCCATCGGATGTACTGGTATTGGTACTGAGGCGTTACGCCACCGGTGCCGGTCGTCGTCTTGTAGTCGACTGAGACGCCAAGATCCGGTGTTGTCGACATCCCGGCTGTGACGGTTCCGTCGCCGTTGTACGGGTCGTAGACGCTGGTGATGTACACGTAGTCGCCACTGGCAGCCAGACGCACGCCTCGGCTCCCGGTGCGGGCGTACGTCGATGCGGAGGCCGTGCCGCTGGAGTGGCCCCAGTAACTGAAGTCGGTCTCGAAACCGGGGTTGGCGCTCCAGATGTTGTTCACCCCGCCCGCGCGGACCCAGGCCGCCATGCCCCAATCGTCCTGCGCCAGCGAGGCGGTAACGACCGAGTCGGCCTCGGATTGGCAATCGACCATCGACGGAAGATTCCCGTCGTAACTCCACTTCGGGCCACCCGCATGCAGCATGCCAACGGTGTGGCCGATTTCGCTCGCCATGATGCCTGCGTAGTAGTACTCCTGCGACGCCCGGGTTCCGATTCCGTCCCAGAAGGTGAACGCCGGATTGAAGCGGATCTCGGTGGCGCCGGCTTCAGCGATGTTGTTGGGGTCGCTGGTTGCCGCGTAGGTCACCCGCACATTCGTCCCCGACGTGCAGGGGTTGTTCTGGGTGAAGCTGAGCGCTTGCGCCGTGTTCTGTCCCGACGCAAGTTCGTACGCGTTGAGCGCTGAGTCCAGCAGAGTGCGTGCCCGAGTGATCCCTACCTCAGGTGGCGCACTGGCCACGCAGTACGACACGGAATACCGCGGGGCCACACCGGTCCAGATGTTCACGGCGCTGGCGACCGCTACCCAAGACATCACGGCGCTGCCAGTGAATCCGACGACCAGCAGCAGGCGCCGAGCCGTACGCCAGTGCACGGAACCGCGCGATCCCAGCCGCATTTGTCCCCCCAGATTCCAGCGTGCCACCTCGTGTGAGTTTCACCACATTCCTCCACCAACCAAGCCGCGCGTCAAGGGAGGCTCTTGCCCTCGGACGCGCTGGGACCGGCATCCGTTCCCTCTGCCTCCTCTGCCACCGGCCCCCTGCCGCGCCGGGCCGCTCTGCGTCTACGCATTCCCCGCAGTTAGCACCACCTGACCAAGGGGGTCGCAAGACCCGTATCCAACAGGCTCGAACCCGACATAGAACCCGGCGCGGGCAAGTCCACGCTGTCGCTGGCCGTCGCCGCCCGGTACGCGCACGGTGGCGCCCCGACGCTCTACGTCACCGGCGAGGAGTCGGCCGCCCAGGTCCGGCTACGCGCCGGCCGCACGGGTGCGCTCGCGGAGCGGCTGTGGGTCGCCGCCGAGACCGACCTGTCCGCCGTACTCGCCCACATCGACGCCGTCCAGCCGCAACTGCTCATCGTCGACAGCGTCCAGACCATCGCCTCACCCGACGCCGAGGGCACCGCCGGTGGGGTCACGCAGGTGCGGGCCGTGGCCTCTGCCCTCATCTCGGTGGCCAAGGAGCGCGGCATCGCGACCGTGCTCGTCGGCCACGTCACCAAGGACGGCAGCATCGCCGGGCCGCGGCTGCTCGAGCACCTGGTCGACGTCGTGCTGCACTTCGAGGGCGACCGGCACTCCAGCCTGCGCATGGTGCGGGCGGTGAAGAACCGCTACGGCGCGGCCGACGAGATCGGCTGCTTCCAGATGACCGAG
>JBKJSN010000020.1:0-5175 GCA_046595815.1 Mycobacteriales bacterium | reverse complement strand
CAAGACCGCGGTGGACGCCTTCGGCAAGGTCGACATCGTCGTCAACAACGCCGGCATCCTGCGCGACAAGAGCTTCCTGAAGATGTCGTGGGAGGACCTGGACGCCGTCCTGGACGTGCACCTCAAGGGCGCCTTCTACGTCTCCCAGCCGGCCTTCGCGATCATGAAGGAGAACAACTACGGGCGCTTCGTGTTCACCTCCTCCAACGCGCACTTCGGCAACTTCGGCCAGGCCAACTACGCCGCCGCCAAAGCAGGTTTGATCGGCCTCTCGAATGTCCTGTCCGTCGAGGGCGCGAAGAACAACATCCTGTCCAACGTCCTCCTGCCGGTCGCGAAGACCCGGATGACCGAGGAGCTGCTCGGCGCCTTCGCCGACACCTTCTCCCCCGAGACCATCACGCCGCTCGTGTCCTACCTGTGCAGCGAGGCGTGCACCACGACGCACGGCTACTACAGCGCTGCCGGTGGCCGCTTCGCCCGCGTCTTCGAGGGCATCGCCCCCGGCTGGTTCGCCGGTAAGGGCGCGACCATCACGGCCGAGGACGTCGCCGCGCACTGGGACGAGATCGAGAAGCAGGACGGCTACATGGTGCCGAACAGCACCAGCGACGAGATCATGGCGCTCGCCGGCCTGCTCTCCTAGCGCCAGGCGCCGACGGCGGTCACGCGCCGCCGTCGGCTTCGGCGAGGGCGTCGGTCAACAGGCCCACCAGGGCCTCGAGCTGGACGTCGACCGAGGACGCGACCTGCTCGTCAGATCCGTCGAGCGCCCTCGCCGCGAGCCCGGCCTTGCTGTCGATGAGCTCGGCGACCCGGGCGTCGATGGTCTGGGCGGCGATGATGCGCCAGGCCGTCACGGGCTGGTCCTGACCGATCCGGTGGACGCGGTCGATGGCCTGGGTCTGCTCGGCGTCGGTCCACGACAGCTCCGACAGCACGACGTTCGACGCCACCTGCAGGTTGAGCCCGACACCGGCTGCGGTGAGCGAGCAGACCGCGACGGCGACCTCGGGGTCGTTGACGAAGGCGTCGATGTTCTGCTGCCGGACCTTCGAGGTCTGGTCCCCGCGGACGGAGCAGTAGCGGATGCCGTGCCGGGCGAAGGTCTCCTCGGCGGCGTCCATCACGTCGATGTGCTTGGCGAAGAACACGACCTTGCCGACGCTGCGGGCGAGCTGCTCGGTGTAGTCCGCAGCCAGCACAGCCTTCGCCTGCCCGATGCGACGCATCATGCTGAAGACGTTCTCGCCCGAGCTGTTCTCGTCGTTCTCCTGCCGCTCCCAGCCGGCCACCCGGCGTACCAGCTCGTGGTCGATGCCGACGACGACCTCGGTGGAGGAACGGGCGGCGAGGGCGCTGTGGTAGCGCTTGACCATCCGACGGGCGAGTGCCTTCTCGGCATCGCGGATCGATCGCCCCAAGGCCCCCTCGAGCTCGACGGGCAGGTCGGCGATGCGGCGAGCCGGGATGTCCGCGGCGACGTCCTGCTTGCGCCGCCGGACGATGCCCATGTCGATGACGGCTGCTCTGGCCTCCGGGTAGAAGTCGAGGTCCGCCGGCGTCATCCCGATCTCCTCAAGGGCCAGCATCAGGTCGGTGCCGGGAGCCTTCTCCCCGATCCAGCCGAGGAACTGCCAGATCGCGAGGAAGTCCTCGATGTCGTTGATGAGCGGCGTGCCCGTCAGCGCCATGAGCAGCGGGCGCACCATCCGCGCGCGGATCTGCTCCGACAGGGCCAGGACGTGCTGCGACCGCTGGGAGGTCTTGTTCTTGATGAAGTGGGCCTCGTCGACCACCATGCCGCGGAAGCCGAACTTCCCGAGCCACCCGACGTGCCGATCGAGCACCTCGTAGTTCACGATGACGATGTCGGAGAAGCCGTCGACGTCGTGACCGTCGCCGTGCACGACGGTCGCGGGGTGCCCGGGGGTCCACAGGTCCGCTTCGCGCGCCCAGTTGGTCTTCACGACGTTGGGTACGACGACGAGCAGCGGGAAGGCCCGTGCGGCCTGGGCGGCGAGCAGCGCCTGGGCGGTCTTGCCCAGCCCAGGCTCATCGGCGAGCAGGAAGGTGCGGTGACCTGCCGCCGCCGCGGCGATCACCTCGGCCTGGTGCGGCATGAGCTCCCGGCCACGCGGAGCCTGCAAGGAGGACGGCGCAGGCAGCGACATGCACGACGACGCCCCACCGGAGGCCTCCTCGAAGGACCGCAGCAACGGGCTGAGCAGCTCCCAGCCGAACAGCAGTCGCGGCCGGGCCGCCCGGGCCGGAGCCGAGCTGAAGTCGGGCTCGAGGAAGGGGTTGGCCAGCTGGCGCGACACGACCGACTGCGGGACGACCTGGCGCTCGACCTTGGCCGCAGCAGCCGCAGTCGCCACGGTCGGCGCGGGGGCCACCGGCTCCGGGGCCGGCTCCATGCCCGCTGCCACCTGCAGCTCGCGCATCAGGGTGCGGGCCCCGTCGAGCATCGGGGTGTCCTCGGCCAGCAGCGCGAGCAGCGAGCCGTCACGCGCGGCCGTCCGGGCCAGGGCGGTCGCGACGCCGTCGATGCGCTTGAGCTCCGCCGTACGCCGGGCCTCGCTCATCTCGGCGGTCTTGACGCGCCCGCGCTCCTCCCGCACCAGCAGGGCCACAGCCTGGAAGGCGGTTCGGGTCGAGGGCCGCACCCGCCCGCGCTGCACGGCGAGCTCGATGTCACGCACGGCCTTGGCCAGGACGGGGATCATCCCTTCCTCGTCCCGCGTCCGGGCACGAGGCTGCTGCCGAGGGGCGGGTCGGCCTGCGCCGGGTTGACGCCCACCTCGTGTCGCCAAGTGCGTTCCCTTCATCGAGTAACTCTGTGGTGCCGCAGTGCCAGAACCTGCCGTCCGAACTGCGGCTCATCCGAGCCGACGCCCGTGACGGGCGTGCGCGAGGACGGCCAAACACGCCGTCGAGGGGATCGGCGTCGACACCCCTTCACGCCCGTACGACGGTCACCGGCCGCAAAGGAGGCGGAACGCGGGACGTCGCTCGGCTGAGGTCAGCCGGGCTGCAGTGCCCACCCATCCTAGCGCCGTCCCTCACGCCGTGTGACAGCGCCGACCTAGGCTCCGCGCATGGACGGGGTGGACCTGAGCACGGGTGTGCGCGTCGCCTTCGTGGAGCAGGGCGATCGCGGTGGTCCGACGCTGCTGCTCCTGCACGCCTGGCTCGAGTCGTCCCGCGCCTTCGACCGATTGACCAGGCTCCTTCCTCCTCAGTGGCACGTGTTGGCCATGGACCAGCGGGGCCATGGCCAGGCGGCTGCCCCGGATGACGGCTACGACCTCGCCTCCCTCGGCGCGGACGTCGAGGCCTTCCTCGATGCCCTCGAGATCCCGTCGGCGGTACTGGTGGGTTCCTCCAGCGGCGGGTACGTCGCGCAACAGGTGGCGGTGCGCAGCCCCACAAGGGTCGCGGGGCTCGCGCTCATCGGCTCACCTCAGAGCCTGCGCGCCCGCCCGGAGTTTGCCGACGACCTGGCAGCGCTCACCGACCCGATCGATCCCGAGTGGGTCAGGGCGTTCCTCGGTGCGTTCCCGCTCTTTCACGAGGTGCCGCAGTGGTATCTCGACGAGCGGATCGCCGAGTCGGCCCGCATCCCGGCGCGGGTGTGGCAGCAGAGCCTGCTCGGACTCACCACCTCAACGCCACCGAGCGAGCTGGGACCGATCACCGCTCCCAGCCTGCTCCTCTGGGGGGACCACGACGAGGTCCTGCCCCGCGAAGGCCAGCTCGCCTTGGCAGCCGGCATCCCCCGCTCGAGGTTCTGCGAGTACGACGGGGTCGGTCACCTCGTCCTGTGGGAGACCCCCGAACGGGTGGCCCAGGACCTCGTCCGCTTCGTTCAGGACCTCAGCCCCGAGCGGCGTTAATCGGCTTCCAGGGGATCTTCGGGCCAGCGCGCTGTGAGCGCTGAGGGCGCCCAGCGCGGCCAGGTTGGGCTGCCGACTGGCAGTCCGCTGGCCAACAGCGCGACCTGTCGGGGGCCGTCCTGGTGGCTGTTGTCGTACACGGTCGCGCTGTGCGCGAGCGCGATCGCGTCGGCAACGAGCGGCCACAGCCGCGCGTGACGTTCCCGGATCTTGTGCTCCGGCACCGAATGGCCGCCGGCGGCGACCCGGTGCGCGACGCGGGCGACAGACAGGTCCGGCGGGACGAGCAGCGCATGCACGAAGATCTGGTAGCCGTGGGCGCCGGCGTCCCGGAGCAGGTCGAGCTTCGAGGGGTGGGAGAAGACCGTCTCGGCGATGAGTGGCTGGCCGTGCGCGATAAGCGTCTCGCGGGTCTGGCTCGCGATCCGGGCCGCTTCGTAGGAATGCCTCTCCGGATCGTCAGGCCAGCGCTGCTTCGCGATCTCGTCAGCGTTCAGCGCCCTAGGCGCTCGACGAGGGGGTGACGGCGTACACCGCCATGCCTGCCGGCACGCCCTTCGGTGAGGAGAGCACAAAGCTCTTCTTGCGCCGGGCGTGGATCCGCTCCGGGTCCAGCCCCGCCAGCGCCACGTCGGACACCAGCACCTCGTCTGGGCCGGCGCGCTCGACGAGCCGCGCCGCGATGTTCACGTCCACACCGAGGTAGTCGCCGCCGATCGCCTTCGGGCGCCCGGTGTGCAGCGCTGCCCGGAGCCGCGGCCGGAAGCCGTCCACCTCGACGTTCAGCAGCCGTTCGCGGGCCTCGTGCACAGCGTCGAGGGCAGACTGCGCATCCAAGAAGGTCGCCATCACCCCGTCCCCGAGGCGCTTCACGACCCGGCCGTGGTGGGCGAGCACCGGCGGCTCGACGGCCTGGGCCACCTCGCGCAGCAGGTGCAGGACGTGGTCGTCGCCCGCCTTCAGCGCCCAGCGCGAGAAGCCCGCGAGATCGGTGAACAGCAGCGTGAGCTCAGCATCGCCGCACCCCCGACCGGATCTCTCCGCGAGCGCCTGCCAGACCTGCAGCGCACCCAGCCCGAGCTCGCGCGAGACGCGTGGCTGCTCATCGAACGCGCGCTCGGCCACCCGCGCGACGACTCCGGCGCTGTCACGCCCGGAGGTCGAGAGCGGGTCCCCGAAGCCGGGGTCCCCGGGCAGCACCCGGCGTACCCGACGGGCGACCGCCAGGCCGCGCTCGCCGGTGTCCAGGGCGCGAAACCGCTCACCGAGCCTCATG
>JBKJSN010000170.1:0-3166 GCA_046595815.1 Mycobacteriales bacterium | reverse complement strand
CTCGCAGGGCGCGACGCACAGCCGCCCGGTGTACTCCGGCTACTTGTTGGTGGCGTGCAGGCGCTCGACCTCCTCGTCCCAGTCGCCCTGGTGGACCAGGTCGTTCCACTCCGGGATGAGGTTGCCCAGAGGGCAGCCGTTGTGGCAGAAGGGGATGCCGCAGTCCATGCACCTACCGGCCTGGTCGTGCAGGTGGTCTGCGTCGAAGGGCTCGTAGACCTCCTTCCAGTCCCGGATGCGGACGTCGACCGGCCGTCGGGTCGGCAGCGCCCGGCCGTGCTTGAGGAAGCCCTGAGGGTCAGCCATGTCAGCTCCCTGCCTTCACGAGATCGTCCTGAGCCGTGCCGGCGCTCAGCTCGGCCAGGACCCGCTTGTAGTCACGAGGCATCACCTTGGTGAACCGGTGCAGCTCCCCGATCAGGCGCGCGGCGACAGGGGAGCCGGTCTCCTGCGCGTGCTCGGTCAGCATCTGGCGCAGGGTCTCGAGGTCGCCATCATCGAGCGGGTCGAGGTCCACCATCTCGGTGTTCACCTTCACCGGGTCGACGTCCACGACATAGGCGATGCCGCCGCTCATGCCCGCCGCGATGTTGCGCCCAGTCGGGCCGATGATCGCGACCCGTCCACCGGTCATGTACTCGCAGGCGTGGTCTCCCACGCCCTCGACGACCGCAGTGGCACCGGAGTTACGGACACAGAACCGCTCGCCGACCCGGCCACGCACGAACAGTGACCCGCTCGTGGCGCCGTACAGCAGGGTGTTGCCTGCGATGACGTTGTCCTCCGCGGTGAAGGTGGCGTCCTCGGCGGGCCGTACGACGATGCGCCCACCCGACAGGCCCTTCCCGACGTAGTCGTTCGCATCTCCGAGCAGCCGCAGGGTGATGCCCCTCGGCACGAAGGCGCCGAAGCTCTGGCCCGCGGAGCCCCGGAAGGTCAGGTCGATCGTGCCGTCCGGCAGGCCCGCACCACCGTGGCGGCGGGTCACCTCCGAGCCCAGCATCGTGCCGACCGTGCGGTTGACGTTGCGGACGGTCAGGTCCGCAGTGACCTGGGTGCCGTTCTCCAGAGCCGGTCGGCACAGGGTGAGCAGGCCGTTGTCGAGGGCTCCCTCGAGCCCGTGGTCCTGGTCGATCTGCTTGGTCAGCGGTGTCCCGGCGGGCAGGTCAGGGACGTGCAGGATTGGAGCGAGGTCCAGTCCCGCTGCCTTCCAGTGGTCGATCGCACGCCGCGTATCGAGAACCTCGGCGTGGCCGACAGCCTCCTCGATCGTGCGGAACCCCAGCCGCGCCAGGTGCTCGCGCACCTCCTCGGCGATGTATTCGAAGAAGGTGACGACGAACTCCGGCGAACCCGTGAACTTCTTGCGCAGCACCGGGTTTTGGGTCGCGATGCCGACAGGACAGGTGTCGAGGTGGCAGACCCGCATCATCACGCAGCCGCTGACCACCAGTGGCGCGGTGGCGAAGCCGAACTCCTCGGCGCCGAGCAGCGCAGCAACGACCACATCACGGCCGGTCTTGAGCTGACCATCGACCTGGACCACGATGCGGTCCCGCAAGCCGTTGATCAGCAGGGTCTGCTGCGTCTCGGCAAGTCCGAGCTCCCACGGCGAGCCAGCGTGCTTCAGGCTCGTCAGCGGTGAAGCCCCCGTGCCTCCGTCGTGCCCGGAGATCAGCACGACGTCCGCGTGCGCCTTGGAGACGCCGGCGGCCACGGTGCCGACCCCCACCTCAGCCACGAGCTTGACGTGGATGCGCGCGTCACGGTTCGCGTTCTTGAGGTCGTGGATGAGCTGGGCGAGGTCCTCGATGGAGTAGATGTCGTGGTGTGGCGGAGGCGAGATCAGCCCGACACCTGCGGTGGAGTGCCTGGTCTTGGCGATCCACGGATACACCTTGTGGCCGGGCAGCTGTCCGCCCTCGCCAGGCTTGGCCCCCTGCGCCATCTTGATCTGGATGTCGCGCGCATGGACGAGGTACTCGCTCGTCACTCCGAAGCGCCCCGAGGCGACCTGCTTGACCGCCGAGCACCGCTCCGGGTCCTGGAGCCGCTCGGAGTCCTCGCCGCCCTCGCCGGTGTTGCTGCGCCCACCGAGGCGGTTCATGGCGATGGCCAGGGTCTCGTGGGCCTCGGCGCTGATGGAGCCATAGCTCATGGCGCCGGTGTTGAAGCGCTTCACGATCTCGCTGACCGGCTCGACCTCGTCCAGTGGCACGGGCTGCCGCAGGCCCTCGCGGAGCTCGAACAGGCCGCGCAACGTGCCCGCCTTGGCGGCCAGCCCGTCGACCTTGCCGGTGTAGTCCTTGAAGAGGTCATAGCGCTGGGTGCGGGTCGAGTGCTGAAGCGCGAAGACCGTCTCGGGGTTGAACAGGTGCACCTCGCCCTCACGCCGCCACTGGTACTCGCCCCCGACCTCCAGCCGACGGTGAGCCTGCTCGGTGGAGTTCTGCGGGTAGGCACGCCGATGACGCGCAGCCACCTCCGCGGCCAGGACGTCGAGGCCCACACCGCCCAGCCGGCTCGTCGTACCAGTGAAGTAGTCGGCCACGAGGTCCTGGGACAGCCCGAGCGCCTCGAACACCTGAGCACCCGTGTAGGAGGCAATCGTCGAGATGCCCATCTTGGACATGACCTTCAGCACGCCCTTGCCGAGCGCCTTGATGAGGTTCTTCTGCGCCTGCTTGTAGGTGAGCCCTGTGATGACGCCGTCGCGCACGAGGTCCTCGACGGTCTCCATGGCGAGGTAGGGGTTGACGGCCGCAGCGCCGTACCCGATGAGGAGGGCGACGTGGTGCACCTCGCGCACATCACCGGCCTCGACGAGCAGACCCACGCGGGTCCGCGCCTTCTCCCGGATCAGGTGGTGATGCACCGCGCTGGTGAGCAGCAGCGACGGGATGGGTGCCATGGACTCGGTGGACTCGCGGTCTGACAGCACGATGAGGTGCGCGCCGCCGGCGATCGCGGTGGACACCTCGCGGCGGATCCGGTCGAGCGCGTCGCGCATCGCCTCACCGCCACCGTGCACCGGGTAGAGGCCGTAGATCGTCACCGCGGCAAGACCCGGCTGGTCGCCGTCGATGTTGATGTTCACGATCTTGGAGAGCTCGTCGTTGTCGATCACCGGAAAGGGCAGCGTCACCTGGCGGCAGGCCGCGGCGGT
>JBKJSN010000165.1:0-21583 GCA_046595815.1 Mycobacteriales bacterium | reverse complement strand
GAGCATCTCGGCGCGGGCGCGGATCGCGGCGTGCATCTGCGCCACGATCGCCTGCGGCCCCTCCACGGTCAGCGCGGCGGCCTCGACCCCGGTGGTGTGCAGGTGCACCCCGCGGCGCTCCGCCACCGTCTTCTTCCGCTTCTGGGCCGCGGTGAGGTCATGCAGGAACGCCACCGTCGCGAGGCGCTTCTTCAACTCCCCCGGCGTCGGCCAGCCCCGCCCGCGGTCCAGCCGACCCTGGCAGCGCTGCAACGTCACCCGGATCAGCTCGGCCTGCACCTCTGGGGTGTCAGCCCAGCGGCCGGCCTCGGCGAGCAACGCCTGGGCGTGCGGCACCCCGAGCTCCCCAGCCTCCACCAGCGCCAGCAGCTCCGGGACCTCACCCACCCCCACCGCGGTGGCCAACAACGCCTGGCCGATGCGTGGGTGCACGTTCATCAACAACGCCAGATGGTCCCCGGCGAACTCCGCCTTCCGGGCCCCCACGGACTGCTGCAACGCCACGGCCGCTCGCCACATCTGGGCGGTCTGCTGCTGCACCAGCACCCACTGATGCGCGAACGCATCCGACAGCACCGGCACCGAGGTGCGGAACGCCGCGATCTGCTCGGCACTGTCCGGGCCGGTCAGCACCACCCCCGGCCGGCCATAGAGCAGGTCATCGCGCGCCATCTCGACCGGGACCTCGGGCAGCGGCGTCCAGTCCAGCGGCTGGGCCTGGCACACGTTCGCGCACCAACCCCCACACGCGCACTGACCCAGCTCGTCCCACACCGGCCACTCGAGCACCTCATCAGGCGCATCCGGAACCGAGAAAGCAAACTCCTCGGCGGACAGCACGACCGGCTCCTCTCGACAACGTGTTCGAGACAAACACTACCCCCGACCACCGACACCCGCAACCCCCGGTGTGGACGAAAACCCTTGCAAACTAAAGGGTTTCGCTCAGAGCGAACGGCCGAAGGCCAGACGGGACGCCCGAAAGAGCAACTGACCGCCGTAACCTTCTGCAGGGCCGGGCCCAGGCATGGCCTCCGACCCTTGGGCGTCACCTCCCGCTCCGCGGGACGTTGTACGGGGCGAGGAAGGCGGTGCGGCGGATGCCACTGAGTGCGGTGCGTAGTGCCCTCTTGTCCGGACGGGTCCGGCTTGGACTCCTCATCGGGGCACTGGTGGTGGCAGTCGCGGTCCTGAGCATCGCCCTCCTGGGGGGCGGCGGACGGGACGTGAACGTGCTCGTCCAGACGCAGGCGCCTGCGGTCGGGACCACCGCCGGGCCGAGTCCGTCCGCATCGACCTACCCTCTGCCGACCCCGCCTCCGGACCCCACAGAGGGTCCGCGCCCGAGCACCTACCCCGGCAGCGCCAAGACGGCCTTCCGGTTCTTCAACCACGATCCGCGCTTTGACGCGGTCTTCTACCTCGGCGAGGACTCCTACGGTCCGTTCAAGCCTTGGACTCGCTCAAAGCTCATCGCGCACACGACGGGCGCTGGCCTGGTCATCCGCGTCGTGTTCCCCGACCGGCACGAGTGCGACGCCGCCAATCGGCCACTGGAAAGGCCTCAAGAGGGCACCCTGACCGTCGGAGCCCAGCCGGTGTACCTCACACGCGACTGCGCGGGGCTGATCGTGTGGGGAGGGGACGGCGTACCCGACGAGGAACCCTGGACGGTCCCGCCCACAGCGACGCCCTCCCCCGAGAGCACGCCTACGCCCTCGCCAAGCCCCAGCACGCCGGAGCCGACCAGCACGCCTACGACATCCGGCCCTACCCCGACCTAGCCTCAGCGCGAGCGTGGATCCTCATCGCGCTGCCGGCGCGCGTGGGCGTCGAACAGCACGTAGCCGAAGGCCAGGATGGGCAGCGTCGCGATCCACGACCACGGGAAAGGCAGGGCGCCCGTAACCAGGACCGCCGTCATCGCGGCCACACCCCAGATCACCCAGCGGCGTCGGGTCGGGAGCCCGTAGGCCCAAGCGTTCAGTCGCGCCCATGCGGTCTTCACCCCGCAAGGATGCCAGGTCAGCGAGCCTTGACGTCCAAGGTCCAGCCGCGGTCCTGCACGCGGGTCTGGATCCGCCAGCGGCCGTCCACCCGAATCAGCGTGTCCTGGTACCACATCCCGCAGAACATGACGTGCTTGGTGTCTTCGAAGACCATGGGGTTGAAGCAGATCGTGCGGATCCGCGCGGTGTCCCCGTCGATGTCGAACAGCGTCGTCGCGGCCAGGTGCTGGAAGCCGCGCGAGAAGAACGTCGGCAGCGACGCGTCGAGGAAGGCCTTCTGCTCGGCGAGCGTCCCGCGGATCCCTCCCATCGAGGTGTAGTCGATGTCAGCGTCCGCGGTGAACAGCTCGTCCAGCAGGTCCCACTGCATGGAGTCGATCGCGTGGGAGTACCTCGCGAGCACGTCCTGGATCTCCAGCCGGTCCGAGATCTCCTGAAGGTCCATCACGTGAACGTCCCCCTCCACAGCGGCCGGCACGACAGATCAGCAGCATCCGCGTACGACGGGAGCTCAGCCGTCGTGGCCTCCACCGCCTCCGCGGACCCGAACAGCCGGCGCGGGTCTTCGTAGTCGCCAGCGACGAAGTACTCCGAGACGATCGCGCGCACGGGCGGCGAGCCGGGCGTGAGCCCCCGTGCCACGGAGTCGCGGACGTAGCCGACCCGGAGCGGGTGCAGCGCGAAGGTCGTGGGTGTGTGCCCGTCCTGCCAGCCGCGGTAGAACTCCTCGTCCGTCAACCTCGAAGGCTTCGGGAACCAGGACAGGTGCGTGAGCAGATCCGCTGCAGCAGAAGGGATCTGGGGCACCGACTCGGTGACGAGGTACCCGTCGTACCGGCCGGAGAAGCAGGCCTCGAGCGAGGCTCGGGTGTCGAGCGAGTCGACCCACACCTCGACCAGCGCGGCCAACGACGACCCCTGCCCCATGAGCAGCGTCGGGCGGACGTCGGAGGCTGCCACGGACACGCAGGAGGATCGGCACAGGCCCGAGAGCGACGCCGACGGCGGCGCGTCCCAGAGCAGGTAGTCCAGCTTCTCCACGGGTTCAGAGCATCTCTACGAGGGCGCGCATCACCGCAGGGTCCTCGACCCCGCCGAGCACGAGCGTCGTCACCGGCGAGTCCTTCCACAGCTGCAACCGCTCGCGGATCCGGTCGAGCGGCCCACACAGGGCGATGCCGTCACAGAGCTCGTCCGGCACGGCCTTGGCCGCGCCCTCGCGGTCGCCAGCGAGGAACAGCTCCTGCACCCGAAGGGCCTGCTCCTCAAACCCGAAGCGGGAAACCACATCGAGGTGGAAGTTCTTGTCCTTTGCGCCCATGCCCCCGATGTAGAAGGCCATCGTCAGCTTCACCCAGTCCAGCGCAGCCTGGACGTCGTCGTTCACGACCACCGTGACCGGGCAGCACACCTGGAAGCCAGGGCGAGCCGTGGCAAGCGCGGAGGCATAGACCGCGGGGGCGTTCTCGACGTGGAAGAAGATGGGCAGCCAGCCGTCCGCGATCTCCGCGGCTAGCGCGACGTTCTTGGGCCCCTCCGCCCCGAGCAGCACCGGGATGTCCGGGCGAAGCGGGTGGATGTTGGCCTTCAGCGGCTTACCCAGACCCGTCCCACCGGGGTAGGGCAGCGGGTAGTGCTCGCCGCTGCTGGTCACCGGTCCCTCGCGCCGCCAGATGTCGCGCATGATGCCGACGTACTCGCGGGTGCGGGCCAACGGCTTCGGGAAGGGCACGCCGTACCAGCCCTCGACGACCTGGGGCCCGCTGACTCCGAGTCCGAGCTGCAGCCGACCACCAGAGAGTCGGTCCAGCGTCATGGCCGTCATGGCGGTCGCCGCGGGGGTGCGTGCGGACAGCTGCACCAGCCCGGTTGACAGCTTGATGGTGGAGGTGTGCGAGCCGAGCCAGGCCAGCGGGGTGAAGGCGTCGGAGCCGTAGGACTCCGCGGACCAGACGCTGTCGAAGCCCATCGCCTCGGCCTCGCGGACCAGCGGGATCACGTTGCCCGGACCCTGTCCCGTCCAGTACCCCAGCTGCAGCCCAAGCTTGAGGGGGTTAGTCACGGGGAAGCCCCAGGATCCGCTCAGCGGCGACGTTCTTCAGCACCTCGGTCGTCCCTCCTGCGATGGTGAGGCAGCGAGTCTGCAGCACCGCGTTCCCGACGGCGTCGTCAGGCGTGAGCGCAACTCCGGCGAGGCCGGCCAGTTCGTACCGGAACTCGGAGATGTCTTGCTGGTGGCGCATTCCCACGAGCTTGCGAACGCTCGACGCCGAGCCCGGGTCCGCCCCGGAGAGCTGGCGCAGCGTGGTGCGGAACGCCAGCAGCGCCTGGCCCAGCGCCTCGCAGACCAGCTCCCCCACCCGGTCGCGCAGCAGTGCGTCCCCGCCACCTAGCGCGTTGACGTCGTGGAGCACGTCCTCGACCCCCCGCCCCAGCGGCGAGCCGGAGGACATCGCCACCCGCTCGTTCGCCAGGGTCGTGCGGGCGAGCTTCCAGCCGCCGTCGACCTGCCCCACGACGCAGTCGTCGGGCACGAAGACGTCGTCGAGGAACACCTCGTTGAACAGTGCATGCCCGGTGATCTCACGCAACGGCCGGATCTGGACACCCGGCGTTTTCATATCGAGCAGCAGGTAGGTGATGCCCTTGTGCCGCGCCGGCCCCCGCGCCTCCCCCGACGTGCGGACGAGCAGGATTCCCCAGTCGGCGCGGTCGGCGACCGAGGTCCAGACCTTCTGCCCGTTGACCTTCCAGCCGCCTTCGACCTTCTCGGCGCGGGTCTGAAGTCCGGCCAGGTCCGACCCAGCACCGGGCTCGCTGAACAGCTGGCACCAGGTGAGGTCGCCGTGCAGCGTCGGTCGGACGAACCGCTCCTGCTGCTCAGAAGTCCCGTGCGCCACGATCGTCGGCGCCGCCCAGCCACCGATGACGAGGTTGGGCACGCTCACGCCCGCCGCCGCGAATTCGTGGTCGATGACGAGCTGCTCGACGGCGTTCGCGTCCCGGCCCCACGGCGCGGGCCAGTGCGGCACGAGGTACCCGCCGTCGGACAGCGCGAGCCGACGCTCCTGCGGGTCGATAGGCAGTCCCGCGACGAAGGCACGCACCTCGGCCCGCAGCTCCTCGCCGTGCTCGTCGAGGTCGAGCTCGAGCGAACGCCGAACCCCATCGAGCGCAAGCTCCGCAACGCGCGCCCGCCAGCCAGACGTCGGCCCCACCAGGGCGCGCAGGGACAACGCGCGCTTGAAGGCGATGTGCGCGTCGTGCTCCCAGGTGAAGCCGATGCCGCCAAGGATCTGGATGCAGGCCTTCGCGTTCTCCACCGCCGCGTCGAGTGCGAACGACACCGCCGCGGCGGCAGCGAGCTCGCGCGTCGGCGAGTCTGGCTCGTCCAGCGCTCGTGCCGCGTCCCACACCAGTGCCCTTGCCTGCTCGAGGCGCACCAGCATGTCGGCGCAGCCGTGCTTGACCGCCTGGAAGCTCCCGATCAGCCGCCCGAACTGCTCGCGCGTGTTCGCATATGCCACCGCCGTGTCCAAGCACCAGCCCGCGATCCCGGTCGCCTCGGCCGCAGCGACCACCCCGACGAGAGCCCGCACCTGCAACGTGGTCATCCCGGTCAGCACCCGTGCCGCGGGTACGGCGAGTGCTTGCGCAGTGATGCTCGCCGGTCGTCTCGTGGGGTCGGTGCCCTGGCCCGACTCCACCGTGACTGCAGCGGAATCCACCACGAACCACGTGTCCCCGGCGCCGAGCACGAGCAGGTCGGCCAGTGCCCCTCCGAGGACGTAGTCCGCCGTACCGGAGACCACGATGCCGTCGTCCCCCGCGACCGCGACGAGGCCGTCTTCCACGGCCACCGCGGCTGTCAGCGTCCCGTCGGAGAGCAACGGCAGCAGCTCCTTGGCCGCCGCACCTCCCGCGCAGGAGAGCACGAGGGTGGCGGCCATCGTCGGCAGCACCGGGCCCTGCGCGAACACGCGTCCGAGCTCCTCGGCGGCGACCGCGAGCTCGACGCCGCCGGCACCCGAGCCGCCGTTTTCTTCCGACACGCACAATCCAAGGAGCCCTTGATCGGCCAGCGCCTGCCACCATGTGGGGCGCGCCTCGGTGCCCTCCAAGGCCTCGCGGGCGCTGGCACGCAGACCGGTGCGCTCCGCCCAGCCGCGGACCATGGAGGCGAGAGCCTCGTGATCCGCGGTGACACCGATGGTCATGCGCGTGCCTTCCGCTCGACTGTCTGCGATACTAGAACACGTTCCTGTTTCTGGCACGGGGCGAGAGGTGGTGGCGGGTGACGACGACGCAGGCAACGGTGGAGACAGAGACCGCGGCACAGCGGGCGCGACGCGAGCGGATCCTCGCCGCGACTCTCGCGCTCGCCGCCCGCGGTGGCTACGAGGCAGTGCAGATGCGCGAGGTCGCCGAGCGCTCAGAGGTCGCCCTCGGCACGCTCTACCGCTACTTTCCCTCGAAGATCCACCTGCTGGTCTCCGCCATGAAGGAGGAGACCGATCGGCTGGCAGCGCGCCTGTCGCGTCGACAGGTCCCTGGTGACACGCGTGCCGAGCGGGTGTCCTTCGTCCTCGAGCGCTCGACGCGTTCGCTGCAGCGCGACCCCCTGCTCACCGAGGCGATGATCCGCGCCCTCATGGCGGCCGACGCCTCCGTCGCTGCCGAGGTCGGGGCCGTCCGCCAGGGCATGTCCGACCTCCTCGTCGCGGCTATCCGTGGCGACGGTCCAGCGCAGGAGCACGATGAAGAGCTCGCCGCGATCTTGCAGGACGTGTGGTTCGCCCGGCAGATCGCCTGGCTCGGCGGCCGAATCGGCGCAGCCGACGTGTGGCGCGACATCCACACCGCCATCACGCTCGTCCTCGCAGACTGACCCCCGCGCTCAGCCCGGCGCAGCCTTCTCGTGCTGCTTGGTCTTGGTGTTCCAGAGCCCGTCCTGGCCGCAGCGGTAGGTGTGCGGGGTGGTCGGCAGGAACCTGACGAACTTGCCGCCGAGCACGCGGATGACGTTCACGCAGTCACCGAGCTCGCGACCGCCGACGTCCTGACCGGGGAACAGCCCGTTGCCCTTGTACTTGCTGACGGCGGCGATCTTCGCGAGCAGCGCCCCCCGCGTCGGGCGCGGCCCGATCTCGATCATCTTCTCCACCCAGAGCGCGGCGGCCGCCCACGAGAACATGCCGATGTTCGTCGGCAGCGCTCCCGGCTTCACCTGCTGCAGCCACTGGGCGTACAGCTGCAGCTCGGGGTTGCCCTGCATCTCCTCGTTCAGGGACGCGCTGATGGCCAGGTAGACGTAGTCGCCGTTGAGGGCATCGCCGGCCTGCGTGAGGAAGTTCGGCGTGTACGCCGTGACCGTGGGCTGGTAGACCTGCGGCGTCCAGCCGAGCGACTTCATCGACCGGGCCAGGCTCGCCGCCTGCTGGTAGGCGCCCACGAAGGTGACGTACTGCGCGCCGGAGCTCTTGATCTGCTGCGCGGCCGGGCCGTAGTTGGTCTCGGTGGTCGCGACCGGGATATCAGCGACCCAGTTGTAGCCGAGGACCTTGGTCGTGCCCTCCTTGTCCTGCTGCGCGAGCTGACGGGTGACCTCGCCGTCGGAGTAGACGTAAGCAGCCTTCTTGACCGCCTGCGGGAACTTCTCCGCGGCCCAACCGAACTGACCCAGCGAGCGCTTGCCGCCGGTCCCGGCCGCGTTCACCGGGTAGGCGTTCGACACCGCCTTCATCTGGTCAGTGGTGGCCAAACCGCGCAGGTCCGGGAACAACCCGCCCTTGGACTTGCAGCCGGCGATGACGGGGGCGCCACCTTGGTCGAAGGCTGAGACCGAGCCCACGCCGCTGAACGCCTCTTTGCACGCCTGGATCGACGCGCTGCGGTTGGCCCCACTGTCGAGCTGCGAGTCCAGCGCGAGCACGTTGATCTTGCGGCCGTAGAGCGTGCCGTACCTGGCGTTGAAGTACTTGAAGTAGGCCTGCACGGCGAATCGCGCGTCTTCGAAAAGCCCTGGTACGGCGCCACTCACGTCGCTGATGTTGGCGATCGTGATGGAATTCGCCGTGACGCCGGTGTCGGTCGCTCCCCCGTTGCCACCGGCGGGTGCCTTCGTCCAGTCGACCGGAGCACCCCCGGTTGTCCCAGTGGCCCCAGTGGCCCCGGTCGCCCCGGTCGAACTCGTCGTACCCGAGCTGCCCGTCGTACCCGTGCCTGTCGTACCGCTGGTGCTGACGGTGCCCGTGGTGCCGGTCGCAGAGCTGCTGCCAGAACCAGTCGTGCCGTCGCTGCCGGTGGTGCCGTCACTGCCGGTCGTCGCCTCGCCGCCGCCCCGGCCGTAGGACAACGCCTCCTGACGTTGGTCGGAGGTGAGCCGTGCGCCGCAGGCAGCGCTGAGCAGACCGCTCACGACGAGGACGGCCGCGAGTCGCTGGGGTGCACGCATGTGGGGTGTCTCCTGAGCTCAGGCGTGGACGGGGAGGGCGGACAGGGGGTCGCACAGGGCACAAGGCTGCAGGCCGTCGCCGTCCGCGCCGACGGACCGCAGGTCGCTGCGACCGGTGACTGCCGCGCAGTCGGGGCGGTGCCACATCGAGCCGCGGGCCGTGGCGACGAAAACCCCGTGGCCATTGGCATTGCGCACCGCGGGCCGCTCGGTGGCCAGGCCGTCGCGAATCTCGCGCAACAGCTCCAGTGTCTGTTCCGCCGCACGCTGCTGAGCACCTGCGCTCCGCGCGACCCAGGAGCCGAAGTAGAGCAACCCGGCGCCGGTGACGAGCGCGAGCCCGACCAGACCACCGGAGATGAGGTAGGGCACCTGCTCGAACAGGTACGGCGTGTGCGCGGCGCCGTACCAGCCGAGCACGATCATGAGCAATCCCAGGGGAAGCAGCACCGCTGCCACTAGGGACAAGGTGCGGTCCACGGGGTGCTTCACGGCGTCACGCTCCTCGGAGATCGGGCAGGGTGGACGTGCGGGCCTCGGTGCACGGACCGGCCGCGGTAGCGCCGAGCAGGGCCGCTGACTGCAACCGCACCAGACCCCAGCCGCCGACACCGGAAAGCGCGAGCACGAGCAGCAACAGCCCTGGTGACAGCCCTCCGAACGGGTCCTTGGCTGCGGCCTTGACGGTCCTCGGCGAGGTCGGGAGCACCTGCGGGCCAGGACCGGTCGGACCCCCGGGCGACACGATCGAACCCGAGCCCGTCATGGGGGGCGTCATGACCACCGGGCCACCGATGGAGACAGGCGGGGGCGGGAAGGAGACACCGATCGGGAGGTCAGGGAAGTCGAAGCTGAGCGGGAGCGAGGCCGCCGAGACGCCGGTGCCGGCACCGAGGATGAAGGTGATCTTCGGCGTGGTCGTCAGCAGGTAGAACAGGTACCCCTGCATCTCCTTCGGCGCCTGGGAGAACACGGTGGCCAAGGCCTCGGTCACCGGCGAGGGCACCTGGTTGAGGATGCCCCGGAGCAGCACCGTGTCGACGCTGATGCGCAGGCCCTTGGCATCGCGGACGGAGGTCGAGGCGTCCCCACGGTGTTCCTGGGAGATCCCGCTGATCGTGATGCCCGCTGCCTGTGCGGGATCGCCGGCGTTCGTCGGCAGCGGCCCCGTGCCGGGGTTCGTCGGGGCCCCCACGGGACGGGCGCCCTTGTCATCGACGACGTACCCGACGGTGCCCACCATGAGGCCGGTGACCACAGTGGAGCCGCTCGAGGTCCCCTTCTTGCCATTGCTGTTCACGGTGAGAGTGGTCGAGACCGAGCCGATCCTGATCATCCCTGCGAGCAGGGAGACGTCGGTGACACGGCTTTCCGACGTACCGATCGCCACGCCGTTCTTGACGTTCGCGGTCGAGGTGGACCACGCGGTGCCGACCTCGAACTGGCCCGGCACGTCACCTGGGTTCATCCGGGCCCTTGCGCTCACGTCCAGACCCAGCGCCTGCGCCTGCATGAAGGCCCCGCCGTCACCCCCGCACTGGCCCTGGAAACAGCCGTTGGCGGTGGCGGTGTAGGGCTTGTCGGGGTAGCGCGCGTCGGCCTTGATCGGGTAGCCCTCGATCTGGTTCCCCGACGCCGTGCCGATGCCGTCACCCAGCAGCGCCCCCGGCCACAGCAAGGAGGCCATGCCACGGGAGGTCGGCCCGGTCTCGAGAGTCGCCTGCGTGTACGACGGGTCCGCCTCCAGGATCGCCGAACCCGTCTCGTGCGGGATCGCGCTGGCGGGGTCGTCGAGGAGCACCTTGAAGGGCGCGGCGTTCGTCTTGATGCTGTAGCCACCGAGGGAGGTCTCGGTGCGCAGAGTCCCTCCGGAGGCCGGTGCGCTCGACCCGGTGAGCACTGCGGTCAGCAGCCCCACCGTTGCGAACGAAGCGAGTCGCCGTGTGTTCACGCTGCACCTCCAAGGTAGGCCGCGGAGAGCTCGTCGCGGATGTCCTCCGGCTCGCCGACCGCGGTGACGCGACCGCCGACCATGACCACGCCGTACTGCGCGACGGCCAAAGCGCGTCGTGCGAACTGTTCAACGACCAGGACGGACACCCCGTGACGGGCTATCTCGCCCACAATTGCGTAGAGGTCTTCGACGATCTTGGGTGCCAACCCCATCGAGAGCTCGTCGAGCAGAAGCACCCCGGGGTCCGTGGCGAGCGCGCGGGCCATCGCGAGCATCTGCTGCTCGCCGCCCGACAGCCGCCCAGCAAGCTGGGTACGCCGCTCGCCCAGGCGCGGGAACTGGGTGTAGGTGCGCTCACGGATCTGCTTGTCGGAGACCTTCGCGGCGTAGGCGAACAACGTGAGGTTCTCGTGCACCGTGAGGTTCGGGAAGATGCCCCGACCCTCAGGCACCGTGCACAGCCCGGCCCGGGCAAGCGCGTCCGAGGTAGTCCCGTCGAGGTGGAAGCCGCCCACATGGACGTGCCCGGAGGTGGGGCGCAGCTGGCCGCTGATGCACTTGAGCGTCGTGCTCTTGCCGGCGCCGTTGGGTCCGAGCAGCGCAACCACGCTGCCCTTGGGGACCTCGAAGCTCACGCCGTGCAGAACCTCGATGCGGCCATAGGACGCCCGAAGGTCGCGCACCTGCAGCGCAGGAGTGCTCACCCGACCTCCTCGAGCTCGGCCGCACCGGTGTCGGCGCCGAGGTAGGCGTCCTGCACCCGCGGGTCGGACTGCACCTGCTCGGGAGTACCGCTCGCGATGATGGCGCCGAAGTCGAGCACGTGGATCGTCGAGCACAGCCCGAGCACCAGCTCCACGTCGTGCTCGACGATGAGCACCGACCTGCCGTCGTCGCCCGCCAGCGAGCGGACCAGTGCGGCGAAGGCCTCGGTCTCCTGCTCGTTCAGGCCGGAGGACGGCTCGTCGAGCAACAGCAGCCGCGGGTCGCAGGCCAGCGCGCGGGCCAGTTCGGTGAGCCGGGCGATCCCGGTGGGTACGGCGTCGGCCGGGCTGTCGGCGAACGCGCTCAGCCCGACCCGCTCCAGGAGGGCGTCCCGGATGCGCTCAGGGCGATCGAGGTTGCGCATCTCCGCAGCGACCCGGATGTTGTCGCCGACGGACAACGAGCCGAACACCTCCAACCGCTGGAAAGTTCGGCCGATCCCGGCCAGTGCACGCTTGCGCGGCGCGTCTGCCGTGATGTCACGGCCGTCGAACCGGACCCGGCCGCTCGTCGGGTCCTGCAGTCCGGTGATGACGTTGAACAGCGTGGTCTTGCCCGCGCCGTTCGGCCCCATCAGACCGACGACCTCGCCCGCGGGCACGTCGAAGCTGGCACCGTTCACCGCCACGACGCCGCCGAAGCGGACGACCACCTCATCGACCTCAAGCAGGGACAACGACCCGACCCTCCTCGACCTGGGCCTGGGCCTGCGGCAAGCGCGGGCGCAGCCTTCGACCGAAGGCGAACACCTGGTGCACCAGGCCGTTCGGGTTGCCGCCGAGGCCGAGGATCCCGCCGAGCAGCACGACGAACGCCAGCGGCGCCTGGCTCGGGTACCGGTCGGCGATGATCGGCAGCGCGCCGTAGAACAGGCCTCCGACCAGCGCTCCGCTGACCGAGGTCAGGCCTGCGACAGCCGCAAACAGCAGCAACGGCAGGCTTTTGAAGAAGGTGAAGTCCTCGCTGCCGACCGACACCCGCATGCCGGTGTAGAGCACTCCCGCCACACCGGCGAGCCCCGCGCTCACCCCGAAGACCAGGACGCGCACCGTGGTGGTGCTGAAGCCGAGGGTGGCGCAGGCCGCCTGGCTGTCCCTGCTGGCGAGCAGGATCCGGCCGTACTTCCCCCGCCGGATCGCGAGCACGACCATGGCTGTCAGCACGAAAGTCACGGCGACCGCCATCGTCATGGCTCGTTCGCTGTCGAGCAACGCGGGCCGGTCGATGGTGAGGCTGCCTTGGTAGAACTTGAAGCCGAGCAGCTTGGTGGGAAAGACCATGTTGTCCATCGCCGCAGCGACGGCCATCGTGCCGAGCCCGAGGTAGAGCCCCCGCAGCCGCAAGGCAGGTACGGCGACCAACACCCCCACGGCCCCCGCGACGAGGAAGGCGCTGACGATGGTCAACGGGGTGATCGCGTGGAAGGTGCGCGCAGTGATGATGGCCCCGACCCCGACGAAGCTCATCTGACACAGGCTCACGTCCCCGCCGTACCCGGTGAGGAGCACGAGGGACAACATGATGAGCGAGAGGCAAAGAGCCTGGCCGAAGCGCGAGCGGTCGGCGTCGCTGAGCGCTCCGGTGACCACCCAGACCGCGAGTAGGAACACCCCGGACCAGGCCACCGTGCGTCGCCATGACGGCAGCGAAGGCAGCGTGGTCCCGGAGATGCGGCCGACCCGGAGCTTCTCGTGCGGCATGAGGAGCATGACCGCGAGCAGGAACAACGTCGGCAGTGCGACACGGGTCCCCTGGACCAGGCCGCCGGAACGCTCCACCAGATCCTTCGGGATGTACTGCACGACCCACTGCCCGTACGACGTCAACAGGCCCAGGACCAGCGCGCCGAGGAAGGTCCTGGGCAGGTTCTTGAGGCGACCGACCATCGCCGCGGCATACGCGCTGATGACCAGCAGGGTCAGCTCGGCGTACCCGAGGGTGAGCTGCGGGGCGATGAGGATGCCTGCAAGGGCGGCGAGGGAACTGCCCATCGCCCAGGAGAGCCCGGAGAGCAGACCGGGTCGTGCGCCGTGCAGCGCAAGGAGTTCGCGGTTGTCCACGACCGCGCGCATCGCGGTGCCGGTGCGGGTGCGGTTGAGCAGCAGGTACAGGCCCAGAGCCACCAGCCCGGCCACGGCGAAGGTGATGAGCTGGTGCACGGTCACGCGGACCGGGCCGACCTCCAGGCCCTTACCCGGGAAGAACTCCAAGATGTTGCGGCCCGCCGGAGGCCACAGGACCTGCGCGGCGCCGATGCACGCGACGAGCAGTCCGACGGTGACGACAAGGGAGATCGCGACCGGCGCCTCGGTGAGCCGGCGCATCATCACGCGCTCCAGGAACAACCCCAGGAGAGGTGCGGCGATGAGCAGCACGAACGGCAAGGCCACCCAGGCCGGCCAGCCGCGGTTCACCGCGACCTCCCAGTAGAAGAAGGTCATGATCATGCCGACCGCGCCGTGCGCGATGTTGAAAACGTTCGAGGTGGCGTAGGTCAGCACAAGTCCGCTGGCGGCGATGGCATACGTCGAACCGGCCACGATGCCGATGACGGTGAACGCCAGGAACTCGGTCACGCACGCGCTCCAGGTTCTGGGCTGGGCTGAGCGGGTTGTCTCGGTTCAGGGAGACATGGGGGTAGGTGTGCGTTAGATCACGTTCTACTCATGGTCGGGGCGTTTCGGCGGCCTGTCGAGGGAGGTACGCCCGTGGCGCCCCTGTTTGTCTAGAGTCTTGCGACCGCATCTGAGGCGAAGTTCACCGCTTTGTCCCGCTGAGCGAAATATCCGCCCATCGACTGGGCCAGACCGTCAGCCGTCCAAGAGCCAGCCGGGCTGTCGAAGCGCTGTTCCACCCCTGGTGCACTGACCAGCGCCACCATCGCGCCGTAGGCGACGAACACCTGGCCGTTGATGTCCTCTGCTGCTGGACTCGCGAGGTAGGCGACCAGCGGGGCGACACGGTCGACGGACAGCGGGTCCACGCCTTCCGGGGCCTCACCGAAAACCCCTGCGGTCATTGCCGTCCGGGCCCGCGGGCAGATCGCGTTGGCCTTCACGCCGTACCTCTCGCAGGCACGCGCTGTCGCCAGCGTGAGCGCGACGATCCCCGCCTTGGCTGCGGCGTAGTTGGGCTGGCCTGCGGAACCGAACAGGAACGCCTCGCTGCTGGTGTTGACGACCCGGCCGTAGACCGGCTCGCCGCTGGCCTTGGAGCGATCGCGCCAGTGCGCCGTTGCGAACCTGGAGGTGCCCGCGTGCCCCTTGAGGTGCACCGCGATGACGGTGTCCCACTCGGCCTCGGAGATGTTGAAGATCGTGCGGTCGCGCAGCACGCCGGCGTTGTTCACGAGGACGTCGAGCTTGCCGTACGTCGAGACCGCCGTGTCGACCAGCTCCTGAGCGACGGACCAGCTGGACACGTCTCCCGGGGCTGCCGTGGCCTGTCCGCCCGCGGCCACGATCTCCTCGACCACGGCGTGAGCCGCGTCCTTGTCGTAGTCGTTGACCACGACGGCGGCACCGGCGGCAGCCAGGGCCAACGCCTCGGAACGACCGAGGCCGGCGCCTGCGCCGGTGACGACCGCTGACTTGCCTTCGAGACTGACGGTCACGCTGATCCTTTGCTCTTCAGGAGGTTTCGGGTTCTAGACGGGCTGGGCGGCCAGGGACGCCCCAAGGGTGAGCAGCTGGCGCTGGGCGCTGCCGAGGGTGAACTCCACCTGCTTGTTCCAGGTGAAGAAGCGATGCAGCTCGTAGTCGGTGTCCACGCCCACCCCGCCGTGCACGTGCTGGGCGGCATGTGCGACGCGGTGGCCGCCCTCGGACGCCCACCACTTCGCGATGTGCGCCTCGTCACGGCCGGGCAGCCCGGAGTCGAGGAGCCACACTGCATGCAGCGTGGTGAGGCGGATGGCCTCCACATCGATGTAGGCGTCCGCAAGGCGGTGCCCCACGGCCTGGAAGGTCGCGATGGGGCGGCCGAACTGCTCACGGGTGGTGCTGTAGGACGCCGACAGCCGCAGCGCCGTGCTGCTCACGCCGAGACCGGTGGCGGACAGGGCCGTGAGGGTCCGGTCAAGGAGCCAACCGAGGGCATCCGCATCTGCGGTCAACAGCTCGGCGGGCGCGTTGTCGAGGGCCAACTCGAACAGGGGAACCCCGTTGGTGCCGATGCCGGGCGTGAGGGTCACACCCTCTGCGCAGGGGTCCAGGAGCAGCAGCGCGAGGCCCTGAGAGGTCCGGGCGGGGATGAGCACCCGATGCGCCACGTCGGCGAACGGGACGCTGGTCTTCAGGCCGCTGACGCGATATCCGACGCCGTCCTCGCTGGCTGTCGTCGTGACGTCGGTCGGCGCCTCGCGGCCAGTCTCGGTGTGGGCGGTGGTGAGGAGCAAGCGCCCGGCCGCGACCTCGGGGAGGTACCGCTGCCGCTGATCCGCCGTACCAAAGTGGTCGATTGTCAGCGCGGTGAGCACGGTCTCGAGGTGCGGCACCTGCGCGACGTGCGCACCGACCTGCTCGCAGACCAGCGCCGCAGCGGCGAAGCCGAGCCCACCACCGCCAACGTCCTCGCCCAACGAGGCGCCGACGATTCCGGCGTCAGCAAGCTGGGACCACAGGGGCTTGTCGAACCAGACCCCCTGAGAATCAAGGGAGTTGAGCCGTTCCTGCGTCGACTCCTTCGACAGGATCCGGCGGGCGAGTCCGACCAGCTCCTGCTGCGACTCGTCGAGGGTGAAGTCCACGGGTGTCTCCTCTACCGGGGCGCGCGAGGCATGCCGAGGCCGACCATCGCGATGATGTCGCGCTGGATCTCGTTCGTGCCGCCGCCGAAGGTGAGGACGAGGGCGGCTCGCATCCACCGCTCGAGGTCGCCGGCGAGGGCGGCGCCAGGGGAGCCGGTGCGCAGGACGGAGCCACTGCCGAGCACCTCCATCAGCGCGCGGTAGGACTCGATGAAGAACTCGCTGCCGTGCACCTTCAGGGCACTGGCGTCCGCGGGGTTCAAGGTGCCCTGGCTGATGCTCCAAGCGACCTTCCAGTTGAGAAGTTCCAGGAAGCTCGCCTTGGCGGTGAGGCGGGCCAGGCTGGTCTGCACCCACTCTTGGTCAACGACTCGGCGGCCGTCGGGGAGCTTGGTCTCCTGCGCCCAGGCGCGCACGTCAGCGATCTTGCTTTGAACCGCGCCGGCGCTCGACAGTGAGACGCGCTCGTGGTTGAGCTGGCTGGTGATGAGCTCCCAGCCGCGGTTCTCCTCGAAGACGAGGTTCTCCACGGGCACGCGCACGTTGTCGTAGTAGGTCGCGCTGGTGTAGCCGCCACCGATGGTGTGGACCTTGGTGTAGCTGAACCCCTCGGCGTCCGTCGGCACGATGATCATCGACAGGCCCTTGTGCCGCTTGGCGTCCGGGTCGGTGCGACAGGCGAGCCAGACGTAGTCGGCCTGGTGGATGATCGAGGTCCACATCTTCTGGCCGTTGATGACGTAGTGGTCCCCGTCGCGCACGGCCGTGGTCTTCAGGCTGGCCAGGTCGGTGCCCGCGCCGGGTTCGGAGTACCCGATGGAGAAGTGCAGCTCGCCCGCGAGGATCTTGGGGAGGAAGAAGTCCTTCTGCTGCTGGGTGCCGAACTTCATCAGGGTCGGGCCGACGGTGTTGAGCGTCAGGAAGGGCACGGGCACCGAGGCCCGCTGGCTCTCGTCGAAGAAGATGTACTGGTCGAGCAGGTCGCGTCCCTGGCCGCCGTACTCCTTGGGCCAGGAGATGCCGAGCATCCCGTCGTTGCCGAGCTGTCGGACCATGTCCCGGTAGGGGCTGCCCTCCATCTCCCCATGGTTGAGCGAGGCCCGCAGCTCGGGCGTCATGAGCTGCCCGAAGTAGGTCCGGAGCTCATCGCGCAGAGCCCGTTGCTCGTCGGTGTAGGTGAGGAACACGCGCCGTCCGCCCATCGCTAGAACAGGTTCCCTTTGTAACACGTTCTACCGTTGCGCGAAACCACCTCAGCGTTGCGAAACTGGAACGCGTTCTACTACCCTTCGTCGACCTGGGACCGTGGAGGACACGATGGGCAAGGCATATGTCATCGGCGTCGGGATGACCGACTTCGTCAAGCCGGGTGACCGCGAGTGGACCTACCCCGACATGGTCTTCGCCGCCGCGACGGATGCGCTGGCGGACGCGGGGATCACCTACGCGCAGGTCGAGCAGGCCTGTGTCGGTTGGACGATGGGCGACTCGACCGCCGGGCAGCGCGCGGTGTACGGCCTGGGCCAGACCGGCATCCCCGTCTACAACGTGAACAACAACTGCGCGACCGGGTCGACGGCGCTGTTCATGGCCAAGCAGTTCGTGGCCGGCGGCATCTCGGACGTGGTCCTCGCGACCGGGTTCGAGAAGATGGAGAAGGGCTCCATCAAGGGTGGCGGCGGCTCGAACCCGCACCCGATGGACCGTCACATCGGCGCGCTGGTCGAGATGCGCGGATACCAGGAGGCGCCGGTGACCGCACAGTTCTTCGGCAACGCGGCCAAGGAGCACATGGACCGCTACGGCTCGACGCCGGAGATGTTCGCGTCCGTGGGCGTGAAGAACCACAAGCACTCGGTGAACAACCCACGCGCGCAGTTCCGTGACGAGTACACCTTGGCCGAGGTCATGGAGTCGCGGATGATCCACGACCCTCTGACCAAGCTGCAGTGCTCACCGACCTCAGACGGCGCGGCTGCGGCCATCGTGGCGTCGGAGCGCTTCGTCGAGCAGCACGGCCTGCAGTCCCAGGCGGTCGAGATCACCGGCATGGCGATGGTGACCGACACCGAGAAGACCTTCACCAAGTCCGACATCGAGCTCGTCGGTGCCGAGATGTCCCGACGCGCGGCGGCGGCGGTCTACGCCCAGGCCGGCCTGGACATCGGCGGCGTCGACGTGGTCGAACTGCACGACTGCTTCAGCGCCAACGAGATCCTCACCTACGAGGCACTCGGCATGTGCGGCGAGGGCAAGGGAGGGCAACTCGTGCTCGAGGGCGCCACGACGTACGGCGGGCAATGGGTCGTGAACCCATCTGGCGGACTGATCTCCAAGGGCCATCCGCTCGGTGCCACCGGCGTCGCGCAGTGCGCCGAACTGGTCTGGCAGCTGCGTGGGCTGGCGGAGGCCCGCCAGGTCACCGGTGCCCGAGTGGGCCTGCAGCACAACATCGGCCTCGGTGGCGCCGTCGTGGTCGCCTCCTACGCCGCGCCCTCTGCCTGACCGCAGTCCGTGCCGGCGCGAGGTCAGAGGGTGCGGCCGGCCCGGGTGAACGCCTGCTCGAGTTCGGCACGATCGGCGTCCGTCACGGGGCGCACGACCTCGCCGTCGCGAAGCCAAACGCCTTCCCCGTCCCAGCGCCTCGCCGCAAGCTCCCGGACGATGAGCTTGCCCGTCGAGGTCCGAGGCAGGTCGTTCGAGACGCGCACAAAGCGGGGCACCCAGGGCTTCGCGACGTCGGGGTGAGCGTCGAACCACTCGAGGAGCTCCTGCGCATCGAAGCCCTCGCCGGGGACGACCGCCGCCATCACCTGATCACCCGCGGTCGGGTCGGGCACGGCGTACACCACCGCCTCGACGACCGAAGGGTGCGAGGTGAGCAGCCGGGCGACCGGAGCAGCGGGGAAGTTCTCCCCCCTCACCCGCAGGCGGTCCAGCGACCGACCCGCGAACCACAGGAAGCCGGCCTCGTCGCGGTACCCCAGGTCACCGCTCCAGTACCACCCGTTCCGCGAGCGGTGCTCGGTGTCCTTCGGCGCGTCCCAGTACCCCTCGAAGAACATCAGCCCGTCGGCGTTGACCAGCTCGCCGACGGCGTCCGGGTTCAGCAGGCGCCCACGCTCATCGAGCACTGCACGCGGACACTGCTCGCCCTCCGGCGTCACGACGCGCACGTCCCCGACTCCGACCCCGAGCGCTCCCCTCGGGGTTTGCGGCGTCCTGCTGATGCTCAGGCCCCCTTCGGTGGAGCCGAAGCCGTCGATGACCTCGCACCCGAAGCGCGATGCGAACCGGTCCAGGTCGGCCGGGGCGCCTTCGTTCCCGAACACCTTGAGCAGCGGGTTGTCCGCGTCATCGGCCCGTTCCGGCTGCGCGAGGACGTAGGACAACGGCGTCCCGACGTAGTTCGCGTACGTCGCCCCCACGGCCCGGACGTCGTCGAGGAAGCTCGAGGCGGAGAACTTCCGCCGTAGCGCCAGGGTCATCCCCGTCGCCAACGACGGCGTCCAAGCGGTCACGATCGCGTTCGAATGGAACAGCGGCATGCTCGCGTACGCCGTGTCCTCGGCGGTGAGCCCGACCCGCATCACCAGTCCGAGGCCCATCATGGCGATCTTCCCCTGCGAGCAGCGCACCGCCTTGGGCGTCCCGGTGGTGCCGCTGGTGAAGATGAGCAGGAACAAGTCCTCCGGCTTCGCCTGGTACGACGGGAGCTCCGCCTGCGGGTACTCCCGGTGCGGATCGAGCACCTGCGCGCCCCCCAGGTCCAACCCGGCGAAGAGCTCGAGCCGGTCCGTGAGGACCAGCGCACACGCCGTACCCCGCACGTCGGCGGCCAGGGCCTCGCCCTGGCGCGTGCTGTTGAGCCCGACCACCACGAACCCGCTGAGGGCCGCGGCCGCGAGCCAGAAGCTGTACTCCGGCACGTTCTCCAGCAACACCCCTACATGTCGGGGGCCGGCGACGGGGCGAGCGGCGAACCACGCAGCGCGGGCTGCAGCCTCAGCGGTGTGCTCGGCCCAGGTCCAGCTGCGGCCTTCGAACACCAAGCCGGTCGAGGAATCGTCAGCCCGCCCGCGGACCAGCGCCCCGACGGTGGGGAGGCCCTCAGACACCCGCGGCTTCGGCCAGCACCTTCGTCGCCCACTGGTAGTCGGCCTTGCCGGCGGGCGAGCGCACGATCAGGTCGACCGTGTGCACGAGCTTGGGCATCTTGTAGCGGGCGATGAGGGTCGCCAGATGCTCCTCGACCTCTGCCTGCGAAGGCGGCTGCGTCCCTTCGTGCACCTGCAGCACGGCCGCGACCTTCTGGCCCCAACGCTCGTCCGGGATCCCCGCAACCACCGCGTCCAGGACGGCTGGGTGCGACTTCAGGGCCCCCTCGACCTCCTCGGGGTAGATCTTCTCGCCACCGGAGTTGATGCAGATCGAGCCCCGGCCCAGGAAGTGCATGGTGCCGTCCTCCTCCACCATCGCCATGTCGCCGGGGAAGACCCAGCGCACGCCGTCGATCTCGCGGAACGTCTTCGCCGTCTTCTCAGGGTCGTTGTAGTAGCCCAGCGGGATGTAGCCCTTCTGGCCCACCCGCCCGACCGTGCCCGAGCCCGGGACCACCGGCTTGTCGTCGTCGTCGAAGACCGCAGTCCGCGGGTTGATCTGGAACTTCAGGCCCTGGGAGGCGTCGGTGCCCGGCTTGATGGACCCGTTGTAGCCGGTCTCGGAGGAGCCGAAGGAGTCGTTGATGTACAGCTGCGGGATGCGCTTCACCAGCTCGTCGCGGGTCGACTGCGACAGCAGCGCGCCAGCGGAGGCCAGCGCGAACAGCGACGACAGGTCATAGGTGTTGGAGTCGAGCGCCTCGATGAGGGGCATCGCCATCGCGTCTCCCACGATGGTCAGCGTGTTGCACTTCTCCTGCGCCACAAGGGAAAGCGCGCCGTCCCCGGTGTACTTGCGGATCAGCACGACCTTGCCGCCGCCGAAGAAGTTGATGAACGACCCGAGCTCAGCCGCACCGTGCATGAGCGGCGGCGCGGGGAAGCTCACCATCGGGGAGTTCGCCAGCGCGCGCGGCCCGGCGTCCGACGGCTTGGCCAGCGGCTCACCCACGGGGTACCCGCCGCCCATGCCGGCGAAGAACAGGTCCTCGTGGCGCCACATGACGCCCTTCGGCATCCCCGTGGTCCCACCGGTGTAGATGATGAACAGGTCGTCCTCGGAGCGCTCCGGAAAGCCCTCGCGGTCGGCCGGCTGCGCCGCCAGCGCACCTTCGTACGGCGAGGAGCCGGCCAGCCCGTCGCCCTCCCCTACGTGCACCAGGACCCGCACCTTCGGAGCCTTGGGCAGGACGGCCGCGACCCGGTCCGCGAACTCGGTGTCGTAGACGATGCCGACGAGATCCGCGTCGTTGTACAGGTAGCGCAGCTCCTCCTCGACGTACCGGAAGTTCACGTTGACCGGGACGGCGCTGATCTTGAAGAGCGCGAGCATCGTCTCGAGGTACTCCGTGCCGTTCATCATGTGGCAGCCGACGTGGTCGCCGTGACCGATGCCGATCGCCTGGAAGTGGTGTGCCAAGCGGTTCGCCCGGTCGTCGAGCTCGCGGAAGGTCAACCGGCGGCCCTCGGCGTAGAGCGCCTCGCGGTCCGGGA
>JBKJSN010000145.1:0-16850 GCA_046595815.1 Mycobacteriales bacterium | reverse complement strand
GTCCGAACGCCTCACTGCCTTCGCGTTGACACTGGCTGACGCCTGGCTGGTCGACCTCGGGGTGCGGGTTGCGACCCCTCGGGACCCGGCTCTGCGGGGAGGGCACATCACCGTGTGCCGCCAGGACTTTCGCGAGATCACCGAGCAGCTGTGGCGGGTCGGCGTGATCCCCGACTTCCGGTACCCCGACGGCATCCGCGTCGGCCTAGCGCCGTTGTCCACGTCCTTCACCGAGCTGTACGACGGGATGTCCGTGCTGAAGGATCTGCTCAGCGACTGAGGCGGTCGGGCAGGGCGACCATCCGGCTGGCGATCGCGGACAGCGACTGCTCGTGGAAGGTGGCCAGCGCGAGGTGGATGCGGTCACCGAAGCGCCCGGTCCAGTGCTCGCGATCGAAGGCGTCCGGCCCGAGCAGTGCGCCGAGGTAGGACCCGGCCGTTGCTCCGAAGGAGTCGGTGTCGTTCCCCTGGCTCACTTGCAGGCCGAGGCCGTGCCCGACGTCGCGCGCGAACCGCGCGGTGTTCATCAACGTGCCTACCTCCTGGTAGACGCGGCAGTGGGAGTACTCCTCGAAGCGCCCGTGCACGGCGCGGTAGCCGGCCTCCCAGTCGGGTGCCTGCTCCACCAGTTCGAGGGACTCCCGGACGATCGCGGCGAACCTGCTGCGCTGCGGCACGAATCCCAGAGCTGTGCGGAAGGGACCGAGCCGGTCCGCGGGGTCCGACACCAGGGCGCAGGCCAGGGCCGCAGCCACCCACATCGTCGCGTAGATGCCGGTACGGCGGTGCGTCACGGAGGCGTCGCGGTGCGCCAAGGAGGCCGCGAGCTCGGGATCGCCCGGACAGGCCCAGCCGTAGGCGTCGGCGCGGATCAGTGCGCCACAGTGCTCATCCGTCGGATTGAGCACGCTGGCCCAGTCGTTTTCCTTTCCCCCCAGCGACGCAATTCCGGCGGCGAGCAGCTGGGTGCGCTCCGGGCCAAACGTCGCGAGCACCGGCAGCTGCAGCAGCCACAGCCGCCGCACGTCCTCGTGGGTGAAGGCAGTGCCGTGGCGCTCCAGCAGCAGCATCGCGAGCACCGTGTAGTTGAGGTCGTCGTCCTCGCAGACGAAGGCGAGCCGCTCACGGACGAGATCGGGCCACTGGGGTTGCGGCTCGCGCAACCGGGCGTTCGTGGCCTCGGTGACGTAGTCGACCAGCGGCCACTCACCGGCGGGCTCCAGAACCCCCCGCAACTCGTCGAGGGTGGGGTCGAACTCGAAGGGCTTTCCGAGGATGCAGCCAGAAACCCTTGCGTACCAGGCTGTCTCGACCCGACGTGCCACCTCATCGCGCTGGACTCGTCGGGGAGTCGTCTCACGGTCGGGGTCGCACTCGGTCCAGATGGTGGCCAGGTCGTCCGGCTCGACGAAGGGCCAGTCCGCACGCAGGGGGAGCCGGCTCAGCTCCTGCGCCTCGGCGAGCAGCGCGTCGTAGGAGGCAGGGGTTCCGGCAAGGCGCTCGAGGCACCCTGCCGTGTCGTGGCCTTGCTCATGCTTGTCGGCGACCACCTGAGTCACCAGCGCGCGCAGAGTCGTGAGGTCGGGCAGGAGCGTGCGGCTCATGACGTGAGGGTGACCTTCCGCAACCCCTTGGGGTCATCGGGGTCGACGCCAAGCGCAAGGGCCCAGGCAAGGGCAAGTCGTTGGCCTGCGACCACCATGGAGATGCGGTCGACTCCGGCGTCTCCGGTGGGCGCCCAGGCAAGGTGCTGCACGTCAGCGTGCGACAGCCCACCACGGTTGGGGTCGTCGTCATCGAGCAGGGCGACCACCGGGGCGCAGACGGCCGCCGGGCCGTGCAGGAAGTCCACCAGCGACTCAGGTACGGCGGGCAGGCCGGCCACCTCGGCCAGCTTGAGCGCTGTCTCGTCGGCCACCGACTGGCCAGCGAGGCCGCCGGCGACGACGAACCCGGGGGGCCGGGGGCCGACCACCGGGAGGCCGTCGGTCGCGATGGCGTGAGCCAATCGGCGTACCGCGTCGTGGGGAACGGGACCGGAGAGTGCACGCAGCAACAGCATGGCGGTCGTCACGGACTTGGTCGCGGGCACCACGCGCTCGGTGCCTGCGCCGCACCGAAGCACCGCGGTGGCGAGTCCCTCCAACGCTGACCCGGGTTCGTTGGTCAGGGCCAGGACGGCGGTGCCGGTGGTGCGTGCCGCAGCCGCAACTTCAAGCAGTGCAGGAGTCTGGCCGGACTGGGAGATGACCACCAACAGGTCGTCGGGGGACAGGCGGGGCTGGGGGATCCCGCCGCCGGGGGCAGCGAGCAGCGAGGTGACGTGTCCACCCAGCGTGGACAGGCAGGCCGCACCGAAGGCGGCCACGTGCCGTGACGAACCGATTCCGACGAGGTGCACCACACGGCGGGTCGCGAGCAGCTTCTGAGCGGGCCCAAGGTCGCTGGTGTCCAGCAATCCCAGCAGGAGTTGCGCCTGGTCGGCGATGTCGTTTGCCAGCAGGGAGGGTGCTGTCACAGGAGCAACCGTCCACCGGTGGGGTGCTCGGGGTGGCACACCTCGGAACGTCCACGCGTCTCGCACGGCGGGGCCGGCGGCGCCGGCACGGCCAGGTAGATCGCCGACGTCATGGCGAGCATGCCGACCTCGTACCGGCACAGGGTGGTCTTGTCGCCGGCCGAAGCGTTGCAGGCCGCCCGCCGCTGGGCCGCGCCGTCGGGTGCGTAGAGCGTCGCCCGGACCCAGCCGGCCTGGGCAGGGGAGGTGAAGGAGATAGCGCCACCGGGAGCCAGCGGGGTGTCGGTGAGCAACGTCTGACCGTTCGCCCGGACCTCGACCAGCCCGGCGCCGGGCGTGCCGAGGGCCCGGACCCGCATCGGCGTGCCCGGCGGCACGGTGTCGCCGACCATCGCTTCGAAGACTCCATCACGATCGGCATCGGCTTCCAGGAGCAGCTGGGTGGCTCCGGCGAGGGGGGTCTGAACGGAGATCGACGTGCGTCCCTGCCGGACCCCCTCGAGCACGCCCCGGGCCGAGCGCTCGCGGGAGAAGACCCACGTGGTCGGGTTGCCGACTCCTTGAGCAGCCGCGACGGACACCCAGTGCGAGTCGCCCCCGCCGGTGGCCGCGACGTGCCAGCCGCGACTGAGCAGGCACTCCCAGTAGGCGACGGAGTCGTCGTTGGCGGCGGAGGCGGGCATCGGTCGTTGCAACAGGTGGTTGGTGTTCCAGACCTCGACCGACTCGACCTTCACCTGGTATCCGTAGCTCCACTGCATGCCGGACACGTCCGCGCAGTTCCTCAGCTCGCGGTTGATCCCGTCTGCCGGGTGGTTCGCCTGCAGCAGCCCGCCGTCGGCACGCAGCGCGGCCGCCATGGCGTTGACGCCGTCCACGGTGCCGCCGCCGGCCGGGTAGACCTTGGTCGCGCCGAGCATCTGGGCGTGTCCGCCGATGGAGTTCTCATACCCGGGGACCCCGACCACCTCGGAGGTGCCGAAGCCCGGGTCGTTCACCGACCGGGCCCCGGACTCCTCGGGGTGGCCGTCGGAGTGGTGGTCGGTGATCGCGAGGTAGTCCAGCCCCTTGAGGGAGGCCTCAGCGAAGCGCTCCTCCACCGTGCCGCTCAGCGTGTAGGCCTCGGTGACCGTCGTGTTGCTGTCCCCGAGCCCGAGGGTGTCGAGGAGTCCGCCCACCGGAAGGTCGTTGAGCGGCAGGTCGTCGAACGGCGTGCCGGTGTCGTCCTGGAAGTACTTGCCGCCCTTCTCGCCCCGCGGGCAGTAGGCATCGTGGCTGTAGCAGGTGTGGGTGTGCAGGTCCCCTGCCAGCCACTCCCCGGTGTGGCCCCCAGCAGTTGCCTGCACCCACACGGGCGCGGAGTAGCCGACGATCGAGGTGCCTTGCTTGGCGCGAAGGAAGACGTACGACGAGCCGTTCTGCGCACGCAGGGTGGCCGTCATGGCGTCCGTCCCGGTGGCGATGACCTTGCCCTTGCCGGTGACGAGTTCCAGGGTGAGCCCGGTGTGACCCGGCCAGCTGGCCTTCGCGGCGACTGTCAGGGGGGTGCCCGCCGTACGCGTCAGACGGCTGCCCATGAGGCGACCGTCGACCGTCAGACCGAGCTGGATGTCGCCGTACCGGACTGCGTAGAAGCGGCGGGCGAGCAGGGCAGCCTTGATGGCGGCGGGCGAGTTGTCGGTCGCGAGGACGACGGTCTTGGCCCAGCCGGGCCCGCCCCAGTCGTCGGTCTTGCGGTGCCCGAGGTCCTCGGCGCCGACCGGTCCGACGTGCCAGCCCTTGTCGAGGACGTGCGCGTAGTAACCCTCGGGGTACTTGTCGGTGTCGCGTGTGCTGCCGTACTCCTGCGCGTCGTTGTAGACCTCGATCCCCACGGCCTGCTGGTCCAGCCGCGGGTCGTAGGCGAAGTCGTTCCAGTTGAGGAAGGTCTCATCCGGCAGGCCCGCCTGCTGACGCACCGGCTTGGTCTGGTCCTTCGCGCCGGGGTGGTTGAAGGTGAAGATCCCGTCGGAGCCGCCGCCCTGCTCCGGGCGCCGGCTCAGCCACTCGTAGACCGCTTGCGCTGTCGGCTGGACCGTCTTGGCGTTGGCGAAGTTCTTGGAGAAGTAGACGTTGAGGTGGCCGTAGGGGTCCGAGGTCCACTCGAAGCCCTGAAAGGCGGTGTAGTCCTTCGTGGTGGCGGCGCGCGCGTAGTCCTTGGTGGCGTCCCACTTGTTCAGCGAACGGGTCTGGTCGTTCGGATCCCCGCCGGGGCACTTCGGGAGGTCCTGGGCGAGCTGAGCCGGATCGATCCGATCGGGCCGCGTGGGGTCCGGGAAGCAGTACTGGCTCGTCGACAACGGGACGCCCAGGAAGTCCGAGTGATCACCACCGCCCAGGAAGTCCAGGCCGAAGCGCTTGCCGGAGGCGTAGTAGTTCGCCGGCGTCGAGCCGACCCAGCCGTCGGAGTACCCGCTGTGCTCATGCAGCGTCCCGACGTACGGCGAGTAGCCGGCGGTGAAGGAGCCCACTGGAGGCATCGGCGGGTTGGCTGTCATCCCCGCCGTGCCGGCGTAGAGCTGGGCGACGGGCCGATCGAGCGGATCGCCTGTGCTGGAACGCTTTTCGGCCAGCGCGGACCCCACGAGTGGCAGGGCAACTGTGAGCGCAGCGAGGGCGAGGGCGGGTCGGTTCGGGCGCATTAGGGTGCCTTCCGGCTCAGGCGGGGGTATGGCTCAGGAACAGGTGCCGCAGCCCCCAGGCAGCGGCAGACTTGGTGTCACGTGCGGCGGTCGCCTCGACGGTTCGCTGCGGCAGCTCGGCGGCGAGCAGGGCGACCAGCTCGGGGTAGTTGTTGGTCAGACCGCCGGCCAGGACAACCAGATCGGGTACGGCGAGGGGCTCTGCCTCGACGGCTTCGGCCAGGGCGCGTGCGATGGCGGGGAGGTCCTCAGCAGCAATCGAGTCAGGCAGGGCCCACCCACCGGCCACCGTCTCCAGGCAGCCCGTGCGGGCGCAGTTGCAGATGCGGTCGGAGAAGCGGCCGTAGTGCGCGAACAGGTTGCACGTCGCCTGGCCATCGCTCACGACCGCACCGCCGACTCCGGTGCCGAGGCCCAGGAAGATGAGGTCCGGCTGGCCTGGACGAAGAGCCGACTCGCCGAGGGCGGCGGCCTCCGCGTCGTTGCCGACGAATGCGGCCCGCATCGGCAGGCCCAGCTGCTCGGCGGGGTCCACGTCGTACCAGCCGAGGTTGGAGGCGACGATCACGCGCCCGCCCTCGATGAGGCCGGGTACGGCGATCAGCAGCGGCAGTCCGTCGGGGACAGCGAGCCCGGCGTACCGGGTCGCCGTGCCGCCTGCGTCGAGGACGACCGTCTCGGTGCTCCCGCCTCCGATTTCGACGCACACCAACTGCGCCGCCTGGCTCGGGGTGGTCACGAACGGTCCTCCTTCGGATATGTATGAGACATTTACAAATATGCCTGAGGCTGTCAAGATCTGACGCGTGCTCCTCGTCCGGGCCCGCCGCGCCCTGCTCGACGGCACGCTCCGTCAGGCGTCTTTCCTGCTCTCCGACGGGGTCGTGGCCGCTGTCGACCCGGTGGATGTTCCTGCTGGCACTCCTGTCCTCGAGACGGACGTGGCGGCGCCTGGCTTCGTCGATCTGCACGTGCACGCCCTCGAGGGCGCCGGGACCATCGGCCAGCCCGACCTGCCCGGTTTGAGCACTGCGCTGGCGCGCCGGGGCGTGACGTCGTTCCTGGCGACGACGATCGCGGCGCCGGTGGCGGACCTGCTGCCGCTGCTGGCCCCGGTCGTGGTCTCGGGGGCGCGCTGCCTCGGTGTGCACCTGGAGGGGCCGTGGCTGTCGCCCGCCCACGTCGGAGCGCAGCCGGTGGCGGCCCTCACCAACCCCTCCCTTCCCGAGCTCGAGCGGCTGCTGGAGGCCGGTCCGCCTCGCATGCTGACCCTGGCGCCTGAGCTGCCCGGTGCCGTTGCTGTGATCGAACGCGCAGCTGCGGCGGGGGTCGTCGTGGCGCTGGGACACAGCGGCGCGACCTACGACCAGGCGGTGGCCGCAGTCGCTGCCGGAGCTCGCCACGTGACGCACTGCTTCAACGCCATGGCTCCCCTGCACCATCGCGAGCCCGGGCTGGCCGGAGCCGCGACGGACCTGCCCGAGGTGACCGTCGAGGTGATCGCCGACGGTGTCCACGTCCACCCGGCCGTGGTGCGGCTGCTCTGGCGCGCCTGCGGGGCGTCGCGGCTGTGCCTCGTCAGCGATGCGGTCGACCTCGGCCAATCCGGTGAGGACGCGGCCCGGCTGGAGGACGGCACCCTGGCGGGGAGCCGGATGGGACTCGATCAGGCCGTGCGCAACCTCGTTGCCTGGGGTGTCCCGCTGGAGGACGCACTCACGATGGCCGCTGTGACGCCCGGCGCACGTCTTGGCCTGTCCGCGCTGGCGGTCGGAGCACCCGCCGACCTGGTGTTGCTCACCGACGACCTGCAGGTGCAGGCGACGATCGTGGACGGGCAAGTCGTGTGGCAGCGCTGATCCCCAGAGTGGTTCGCACCGCACGCGGACCCATCGAGGTCGCGACGACCGGAGCCGGACCCGCGCTGCTGGTCGTGCACGGGATGCCCGGGGACTGGCGCCAGGCCCGGACTCTCGTCGATGACCTCGTCGCCGTTGCCCAGGTGATCCTCGTGACCCGCCCTGGATACGGACGCACGCCGCTGCGCTCCGGTCGGACCCCGGTTGAGCAGGCAGCGCTGTACGCCGCGTTGCTCGATGAGCTCGGGGTGCCAACCGCTGTGGTTCTTGGGATTTCCGGTGGCGGTCCGTCGTCCTACGCCTTCGCCGCGCTGCACCCGTCGCGGTGCGCCGGCCTGGTCCTCGCCTGTCCCGTGCGCAGTGGAGTCATCACGGTGCCGACCCCGATGCGCCGGCTGGCCGCCGTACCCGGGGTGTGGTCTTTGCTCGCATCGCTGGCCAGGGCGGCGGATGCCGTGTCCCGTGCCCGCGGGCGGGCGCGGGAGATGGACCTGACGTCATTGACCGAGGCGGAACGGCTGCTGCTCGACGACCCCTACGTGCGTGAGGCGGCCGAGATCTTCGAGCAGGAGCGGTCGAGGACGGTGCGCGGCCGCGGCCTTCGCAACGACACCCTTAGCCTGGGCGAGCCGTCGCCAGCCTGGTCCGGCGACGCCGTCTCCGCGGTGGTGATGCACGGGGACCTGGACGCCGTCGTGCCCCTGGAGAACGGCGCAGCCCATGCGGACGCGGTGCCAGGGTCCAGGCTGATCGTGCTGCCGGGTCTCGGACACGCGGTGCCGGTCTTCGCCCGACGGGAGCTGGTCACCGAGCTGCGCGCGATGCTCACGCCGTGAGCTCGACGCGGTTCCCCTCAGGGTCGAGGACGATGCACTCGTAGTACCCGTCGCCGGTGCGTCGCGGACCGTCGACCACCTGTGCTGAAAGGGTTCTCGCCGCCTCGTCGACGGCCTGCTCGGAGCCCAGCGTGAGCGCGACGTGCGCCCATCCGAGCGCGACCGGGCCGAACTCGCTCACGTCGGCCCGCGTCATCACCTCGAGCCGGGCGCCGCAGCCAGGCCAGGTCAGGAACCGAGACGAGAACCCGGTGCGCTCATTGCGGTAGAGCGGCCCGATGCTCGCCCCCAGGCCGGCGTAGAAGGCGCAGACCAGCTCGAGATCGCGCGCCCACAGCGCCACGTGCTCGATCCGGACGGTCACCCCTCGACCGTACTTGGGGCTAGTAGCTGGGCGGGCCGACCCAGGCCGGGAACGAGCCCTGCGTGGGCTTGTCGACCTCGGTGTAGTAGCGCAGCATCCAGTAGGGCGTGAGGTAGTCGATGCCCGGTTCACGGTGCGTCGCGCCCTCGCTGCCGTTGAGGGTGGTGGCATCGCGCTGCCAGATGAAGTCGGACGGGGCCCGGAGCGGGACCGGCAGCGGCCGAGCTGCCCGCTGGCCGCCGGTGCCGGGGAACCACGCCACGTCCCCGGCCGGCGTGCCGAGCTCGTACTGGTCCTTCTTCACGCACGCCAGGTCCTTGTCGCAGCGAAACGTGTTGTTCACGACCCGTCCCTCCGAGGTGTTGACCCGGTACTGCTTCCACTCCCGCAGGTGCGTGATCGCGCCGGACAGCCGGTCAGCGTCACCTGTCTGCGAGTAGGTGATCGCTTCGAAGTGCGCGTTGAGGTCATCGCCGGTGGTCTTGTCCATGACCGAAACCGCCTGGGCCACAAGGGTTCTCTCCGCCCCGGTGAGCGTCCGGAGAAGGTTGAAGGCGGTGAGGTGGTGCAGGTTGAACTTGTAGTAGCCGTCGTTCGGCTGCAGCGAGTCGATCTCCATCGACGCCGTGAGCTGCGGTCCTTCGGTCGCGAACTCCTCGGCCCACACCGCATCCCACTTGGCCTTGGCCGCAGCGTCGCTCCCGTCGGCGAGGACGTGCCGCACCGCGTTGGTGAGGTTGAGCCGCGCCATGGGCACGTAGACAAACAGCGGGCTGATCGCCCCGTCGAAGTCGTGCTTGGCGCTGACGTAACCGTGCGGCCGCGGATAGCTCCAGCCGTACTTCAAGAGGAAGTCACCCATGGCCTGCAGGTCGCCGCGGATCTGCGACTTCAGCGCCGGGTCGTCGATGAAGTCGTACGCCGTCAGCAGCCCAAACGTCACCCCGGCGTAGGTGTCGCGGCTGGGGGAGGTCTCGCAGTTGTAGACCACGCCGTCGCCGTGGGTCCACTTGATCTGGAAGACACGGTTGGCGTTGTTCTCGATCGGGTGGTCCGGGTAGTTCGAGGGGTCGCCGATGCCCATCCGGCCCAGTCGCGGGGTGCAGGCCCGCATGAGCATCCCCTTCTCGCCGGGGATGACACCGCCGCCGAAGTCCGCCGCGTGCCGGTCGCAGCCGGGAAGGCCGCTGTTCTGCACGCACGGGTTCGTGCTCGCCGAAGGCACCTTCAGCGTGCCGTTCCAGTCCTCGGCGATGGTGATGTCGCGATGTTGTCCGGCCAAGATGGTGCGGACCCTGGCCATCGCCTGGTCGCGCTGGGCGGTCCAGAACTCCACCTGCTGCTGCACGTCGGCGTGGCCCGGGGCCTTGTCCGCGTGCGGGTTCCAGTTCGCCTTCAACGTCGCCAGGTGCGCCTTGGCGGTGGCGTACCGAAGGGACTCGCCACCCAGGTAGACGCCGGTCCACAACCCGCTGTCGCCCCATCCGCCGGTGCTGGCCACCTGCCCGGGCGCCTGCTCGCCGGTGGTGAAGTCGATCGGAACGGCCTTCCCCTGCTGCAGGTTGTCGGCCATCTTCGTCTCGAGGTCCTGCATCCAGGCGACGTCATCGACGGCGCCGAGCGGACCGTCAGGGAGCGGCTTGGGGGACGCGCCATTCGCGGTGAAGGCGAGGCCCATCGTGGCGAGGACAGCAGCGGCGAACGCAAGGCGAGGACGAGTCACGTCCGAAATGTAAGCGACCGATACTTATTAGGGAAGAACGGTACGGCGGTCAGCTCCGCGCGAACAGGTCCGCCACCAGTCCGGTGAGCAGGGCGTGCGAGCGGGCGGGGCCCATCTCGCCGGGCTTGGGGATCTGCACGAACTCGCCTTGGGGCAGCAGCTCGGCGATCCGCCGGGCGACGGCTATCGGGTGCAGGATCGGGTCCTTGTCCCAAGCGGCCACGGTGGTAGGCGCGTCGATCGTGGTGAGGGCGCTGGGGGCGACGACCTGCTGGTCCGGGATCCAGCGCATGGCCTTCAACAGCTCGGGCATCGCGTGGGTGCGGGCGGCATCGACGGCCTGCTGCGCGACGGGGTCCAGGCCCGGCACCCGCGGGTCGTGGCCGGTGATGGCCTTGACCACATGCGGCTCGCCCCTCTTGGCGGCGAGCGTCATCTGGCCCCGAACCAGGGCCCAGCGCAACCGGTCGGGGCGGCGCAGCGCGTTCGCCCCCGGGGCGATGAGCAGCAACGCGCGGGATCCACCAGGGTGCCGCAGGGCGTGGCGCAGCGCAGTGTTTGCGCCGTGTGACCCGCCTCCCACGACGGGTCGGGTGAACCCGACGTGCTCGATCAGGCGCTGCAGGTCATCGGCGATCACGTCATAGGAGTAGCGCGGCCGGCCCGCCGGAGCGGTTGAGCGACCATGCCCACGGGTGGAGTACCAGAGCACGCGGTAGTGCGCGGACAAGGCCTCGCACAGCGGGCGGGACTCCTCCATCGAGCCGGAGAGACCGTGGAGCCAGACGAGTTCCGGGCCGTCGCCGAGCACGTCGTACTCGAGCTCGACATCGTCCGACTGGACGCGCATTGGCCTACCTCCGCGGGGGCTGACGGTGAGGCTGACGGTGAGGTAAGTATGAGGCTAATGCAAATCAGATGGCGAGGCGGAAGGTCTCCGAAAGGACCAGCCCTGCAGCGCCCAGCAGGGCAGCGTCCGCGTCCAGAGCGGAGAAGGTGATCTGCAGGTCAGCGCGCAGGTGCCCGAGCACCCGGGCGCGGGTCGCGGCCTCGACCCCGAGCCGGACCTGCTCACCTCCGCCGACCACGTCGCCGTGCAGCACGATCCTCTTGGTCCCCAGCAGGTTCACAAGATTGGCAAGGCCCGCGGCGAGGTGATCGAGCCAGGTCTGCAGGAGTCCCTCGCCGACCGGGCCGAGGGCAACCAGCGTGCTCGTCGTCATGCGCGCGGCACCCGGCAGCCCGAGGGTCTTGGCCTCCGCCCGCAACCACGGCAGCGTCGCAACGGTCTCCCAGCACCCGGCGAGTCCGCAGCGGCAGGGCGCGCCGTCGAGCACCACAGTGGTGTGCCCGAGTTCGCCCGCTCGGCCGTCCTCGCCGCGGTACAGGTGCCCGTCCAGCACCAGCCCGACGCCAAGGCCCTCGCCGGTCTGCACCGAGGCGAAGGTCGGCACTCCCCGGGCATCGCCGAACCACTTCTCCCCGAGGGCCTGGGCGCGGGCGTCGTTGTCGAGCAGCACCGGCAGCCCGAGGCGGGACGACAGCGTGCTCGCGAGCTCGGTGCCCACCGCGCCCGGCAACTGGCCTGAGCCGATGACCTCGCCGGTCGCCGTGTCGCAGACACCGGGGATCACAACCCCGAGACCGAGCACGTCGCCGCCCCCCGGGAGGACGATCCGCGCGGCCCGGAGCACGGCTGTGATGAGTTCCGCCGTACTCGCCTCCGCGGTCGCGAGGTTCACGGCACTGTCCGCGATCCGGTCGCCGCGGGCGTTGACCAGCGCTGCACGGACCAGGTCGGCGGTGAACCCGACCGCGACCGACAGCCCGGCCTCAGGCCCGAACCACAGGGGTCGGCCGGGCTTGCCGACCTTGCCGTCCCGATCCGGCTCGAGCTCCTCGAGCAGGGCCGCCTCGACGAGGTTCTGCACGATGGTGCCGATCGTCGCGCGGGGGACTCCGGCGAGGCGGGCCAGCTCAGCCCGGCTGAGCGGTCCGTGGTCGACGAAGGCCTGCAGCACCCGCGACCGGTTGAGGTCACCGATGGCGTGCGTAGTGAGCAGGACGGTCACGCCGACCATCCTCCCTCACGCGCCAGCACCTCGTGCTGCGTCGGCAGCCCGCCGCGCGCGCCGGACGCCGTCACCGACAGGGCTGCCGCCTGGTTCGCGAACCGCACGGCATCGGCCAGCGACGATCTGGAACCGACGCCCCAGGCCACCGCCGCCGCGAAACAGTCGCCCGCCCCAGTCGTGTCCACCACGTTCACGGGTACGGCGGGCAGCTCCCACCGCTGGTCGCCTTGGACCACGAGGCAACCGCGCGAGCCGCGGGTGATGACGACGGCAGCCACGGCGGGCTCGCCGAGAGCGGCCCATTCGGTCTCGTTGACGATGAGCACGTCCACCTCGGCGAGCAGCGATGCCGGCAGCGACTGGGCCGGCGCGGCGTTCAACACAACGGGTACGCCGGAGCGTCGCGCCGCGGTGGCGGCGGCTGCCACCACGCTGAGCGGCACCTCCAGCGACAGCAGCAGCACGTCGGCGTCGACGTCCCCGGGCGGTGCCACGAGAAGGTTCGCCCCTGGGCTGACGACGATGCTGTTCTCGCCCTGTTCGTCGACCAGCACGACGGCGAGCCCGGTCGGGGCGTCGACCGTGGTCACGTCGCTCGGGTCGACCCCACCGGCGGTGAGCTGGGCCCGGGACCACCAGCCCTCCGGGTCGTCGCCGACCGCCGACACGAAGCGCACCTGCGCGCCGAGCCGGGCGAGGGCGACGGCCTGGTTGCCCCCCTTTCCTCCCGCTTCGCGTCGCGAGTCGCCGAGAACCGTCTCGCCGGGCGCCGGGAGGGTAGGCACCCGCATCACGAGGTCGACGTTGGTGCTGCCGACCACCGTCGCGCGAACCGTCACCGCCCCCGGGCCAGGTCGAGGAACTCGGTGCGCGTGCGCGGGTCGTTGCGCAGCGTCCCGCGCAGAGCGGAGGTCACCGTCATCGTCCCGGGAGTGCGGACGCCCCGCAGGCGCATGCACATGTGCTCGGCCTCAAGCACCACACCGACGCCCCTCGGCGCCAGGTGCTCCTCGAGCCAGTTCGCGACCTGCTGGGTCATCCGCTCCTGCACCTGCAGGTTGCGGCTGAAGTGCTCGACCACTCGGGCCAGTTTCGACAGGCCCAGGATGCGGTCCTTGGGCAGGTACGCCACGTGCGCCCGCCCGACGAACGGCAGCAGGTGGTGCTCGCACAAGGAGTGGAACGGGATGTCCCGCACCATGACTAGCTCGTCGTAGCCCTCGTCGTTCGGGAACGTCGTCGGGTCGAAGTGGGCCGGCGTCAGCAACTCCTGGAACGCGCGGGCCACCCGGGCCGGCGTCTGCTCCAGGTGCTCGGTCTCGGGGTCGTGCCCGAGAGCGACGAGCAGGTCCCGGACAGCCTGTGCCGCGGCCTCGACGTCGACGCTGGTCATGCGCGGACGCTAGCAAGCGACGGTTACGGTGGTCGTGTGCCCGAGCCTGATGCCCTCACGACGTGGTGGCAGCGCAGGGCCAGCTGGCCCGTCGTACCCGTGGAGGCGCTCACGGCGCGCAAGGCCGGGCGGACCGTGTCGGTCGTGATCCCGGCGCTGGACGAGGCCGCGACGGTCGCTGGCGTCGTCGGTCCACTCGTGCGCGAGTTGGTCCCCGCGGGCCTGGTCGACGAGGTGGTCGTCGTCGATGGCGGGTCGAGCGACGGTACGGCGGAACTCGCCGCGACAGCCGGGGCGCGGGTGCTCGAACTCCCCATGCAGTTCCAGGGGTTCGAGCCGCGGGGCAAGGGCGGTGCGCTGTGGTGGGCCCAGCAGCACGCGACGGGCGACCTGATCGTCTTCCTCGACGCCGACGTCGAGCCGAGCCGCGCCCACACGGCCGTCGTGCTGCTCACGCCGCTGCTGCTCGACGAGGGGGTGCAGTTCGTGAAGGCGGCCTTCGACCGGCCGCTGTCGGTGGACGGCCTGCTGCATCGCGGCAGTGGGGGGCGCGTCACGGAGATGCTCGCGCGGCCGCTGCTCAACGCGTGGTGGCCTGAGCTTGCGGGGTTCGTGCAGCCGCTGGCGGGTGAGCTTGCTGCAACGCGCGACCTGCTCGCGCAGGTGCCGTTCGCGACCGGCTACGCACTCGAGATCGCGATGCTCGTGGATGTCCTGCGGCTGGTCGGCGTCGAGGCGATGGCGCAGGCCGACATCGGCGAGCGGCAGCACCGGCACCAGAGCGACGAGGCCCTCGGAAGGATGGCGGCCGAGGTGCTCGCTGCTGCGCTCGACCGGCACGCGGGCGGGCCGCACTCCGATCTGCTCCGGCAGTTCCGACGCGACGGGTCGGGCTTCAGCGCCGTGACCTCCGAGGTCCGCGTCGGCTTCCTCCCGCCAGTCGGGACGCTGGTCGTCAAGTGACCCTGCGCATCCGCGGCAAGGCGCTGCCTGACACCTCGCTCATCATGGCGATCGTGAACCGCACGCCAGATTCCTTCTACGACAAGGGATCTACCTTCGGTCTGCAGGCTGCGCTGGACCGGGTGGACCAGGTCGTCGCCGAGGGCGCGCACATCGTGGACATCGGCGGGGTCAAGGCCGCGCCCGGCGAGGAGGTGCCCGCCGAGGAGGAGGCCCGCCGGGTCGTCGAGGTGGTTGCCGCCGTACGCGACCGGCATTCCGAGGTCGTTCTCAGCGTCGACACCTTCCGTGCCTCTGTCGCCCGCGCCGCCTTCGAGGCGGGGGCGGACCTGCTCAACGACGCCTGGGAGATGCCCGAGCCCGAGACGTTGGAGGTCGCGGCAGAGTACGGCGGGGGGCTGGTCTGCACGCATGCCGGGCACCTGCCGCCGCGCACCCGGCCGCATCGCGTCGCCTACCGCGACGTCGTCGCGGACGTGGTCTCGACGCTGACGTCGATGGCCGATAGGGCCGTCGCGGCGGGGGTGCCTCGGGAGGGCATCCTCATCGACCCGGGACACGACTTCGGCAAGAACACCCGGCAGTCGCTGCAGCTCACGGCCCACACGTCGGACCTCGTCGCCACCGGGTGGCCAGTGCTGATGGCCCTGTCCCGCAAGGACTTCGTGGGTGAGGTCCTCGACCTGCTCCCCGACGAGCGGCTCGAGGGGACCCTCGCAGCAACTGCCCTGTGCGCGTGGCAGGGCGCCCGCGTGTTCCGCGCCCATGACGTGACAGCGACCTTGCGGGTGCTGCGGATGACTGACGCGGTCCGCGGCCTCGTCGACCCCCTCGTGAACGTCCGCGGCCTGGCATGACCAGCCCACGAAACCGCTCGCTCCGCTCACGCTTCCGCGGGGACCCCGGATGAGGATCGCCTTCGTCCCCTCGGCGCCGCTGCTGCTGTTCGATGCCGGGCCGCCGGAGCTCCGCGAGGCGATCGGCGCGGCAGTCGACTCGCTCACGGGTGAGGTCGTGGTCGTCGGGGCAGCGCCGGCGGGGGGCTGGTGGACCGGCAGCGTCGACCGCACGTCGTACGGCGGACCGGGCACCCCCTCGGCCGACCCCCTGCCACTCGCTCTCTCGGTGGGAGCGCACCTGCTGCGCGACCGCCCGCACCGGCTCTGGGGCGTGCCGTCCGGCCCGCTGCCACAAGGCGATCTCCTCGTCGTTGCCGATGGCACGGCGAAGCGCACGCTCAAGGCCCCCGGTCACCTCGATGGCCGTGCTGAGGCCTTCGATGAAGCTGCGGCCCAGTCGCTGGCCGCAGGGGACCCTGCCGGGTTGGCGGCACTGGACGCCCAGCTCGCTGCTGACCTGTGGGTGGAGGGCCTCCCAGCGTGGCGCGCCGTATCTGAACTGCCAGGCCCCTGGGTGGCGAAGATCACGTATGCGGACGCGCCGTGCGGGGTGGGGTACTTCGTCGCCACCTGGCAGAACTGAAACACGTTCTCGTCCTACAGGTACGCCGCTCAGACGCCGAAGTCCGCTTTGGTGCATTTCTGTCGGCTGCACCCGGGGATTTGAGACTGATGGAGATGCAGGTGCAGGACTTCGGGCGCGGCCAGGTGGCGGCGGTCAACAGCACGACGTCGCTGGTCTACGCGGGCGTGTTTGCGATTGCGATCACTGTTGACCAGTTCGCGTCGACGGAGGTCGCCTTCTCGCGCCGGATGTGGTCGGTGCTGTTCACCGTCAGCATCCTGCAGGCCGTTGCCTACGCCGCCTTCAATGCCTACGAGCGGCGCAGCGTTTTGCTCGCGGGCAAGCAGCAGGCGGTGCAGACCGGTGCGCTGTTCATCTCCTTGCCCTACATCGGCTGGCAGTTCTGGGCGACCGGTGCGATCGAGGGGCCCTACTGGGGCCTGTTCATCCTGTCCTGCATCATGTGCGGCCTGGTCCTGACCCGGGCGCTTGCGCTCGTCTTCGGCGCTTGCGCAGGCACGGTGACGGTCTTGGCCTCCTCGGTCGCCGGTCTCGCCGACCGAGACCACGCCGGCAAGCTCGCATGGGTGGCGATGCTTTTCGTGATGGTCGCCTGGGTCACCTCCCAGATCGGGAGCGGTCTGCGGGACCTCGAGAACCGCGCCGTGACCGACCGCATGGCTCTCGAGGCGCGCGTCGATGAGCTGTCGCGTGAGCTCGACCGCGCTGCAGGCGGCGACCTGTCTGTCTCCGTGGACGAGGGCGCCGGGCACGAGGCCCTCGACCGACTCAGCATGTCCTTCAACGCAACGCTGTCGAACCTGCGTGGCCTGGTGGGTCACATCCGTGGTGGTGGCGAGCAGATCGCGGCTTCTGCTGGGGAGTTGTTGGCGACGGCGGAGGAGCATGCGGCGTCGGCGTCGCAGCAGTCGAGTGCGGTGAGTGAGACGACGTCCACGATCGAGGAGTTGGCT
>JBKJSN010000059.1:0-14432 GCA_046595815.1 Mycobacteriales bacterium | reverse complement strand
AAGCTCATGTCCGGCGCGCCGATCTGCAGCGGCATGATGAAGTTCGTGAAGCCGTAGGCCAGCGGCGGCGCGACGAGGAACATCATGATCGAGCCGTGCATGGTGAACAGCGAGTTGAACTGCTCCTGGCTCACCAGCTGCAGGCCCGGGCGAGCCAGCTCGGCGCGCATGATCTCGGCCAGGATGCCGGAGAACATGAAGAAGCCGAAACCGGTGCACAGGTAGAGCAGGCCGATGACCTTGTGGTCGGTGGTCGTGAGGACCTTGACGATCTTCGATCCCGCACCCGGGCTGGGTCGCCGGTCAGCGACCGGAGGGGTGGCGTTGGTCAGGATGCTCACGTCAGTTGTCTCCGGTCGGGATCGCAGCGCTCAACTCGTTCGCTGCGGCGTTGGGGTCGGCCTTCAGGTCCGCGATGTACGCGTCGTACTCGGCCTGCGTGACGACCCTGACGGTGAAGTTCATGCGGTCGTGCTTCTCCCCACACAACTCCGCGCAGCGGCCGGTGTAGGTGCCCAGCCGGGTCGGGGTGATCTCGAAGGAGTTGAACCGCCCCGGCACGACGTCGCGCTTGAACAGGAAGGCCGGCACCCAGAAGGAGTGGATGACGTCGGGTGAGGTCTCGATGAAGCGCACGCGCTTGCCGACCGGGATCACCAGCGTCGCGCCGCCGTTGGCCGGCTCGCCGGTGACCTGCACCTTGTCGTTCACGTAGTTGAACTGCCAGTTCCACTGGAAGCCCACGACCCCGATCGTGACGTCGGGGTTACGGGTCAGCTTGTTGACCTTGTTCTCGCCCACCGCGGTGTAGAAGAACAGCACCGCGATGATCACGAACGGGACGACGGTGTAGAGCACCTCGATCGGCAGGTTGTACCGGATCTGCGGCGGCAGCTCGTCGCCCTTCTTGCGGAACCGGACCACGGCGTACCCGATGAGCAGCCACATGACCACGCCGACGGCCACCGCGGCCGCCGTCGTGCCCAGCCACACGTCGTACATGACCTTGGCCTGCTCGGTAGCCGGGTCGGGCCACCCCAGGGAGAAGGCGTCTTCGTAAACCTTCCGGGCATTGCACCCGCTCGTCAGCAGCGCGGTCGAAGCCGCTGCCAGCGCCAAGCGGAGTGAGGTCGTTCGCACCCTCGGGACCCTTCTGTCGAGCGCGCGTCACCCAGTCGTTGACGCGCTCGCGAGGCTATCGCAGACCGCCTACGGTCTCCCTGTGCACCCCCGTGTGAACTTCGACGCCGCGTCGGGCCTTGACCTGCACCCTGCGGCGCGTGAGGCGCTGCTGGTGGCGCTGGAGGAGGGCTGGGCCGACCCGGGGCGGCTCTACGCCAGCGCCCGCCGGGCACGTCAGCTGCTCGACGGGGCCCGCGCCTCGGTCGCCGGAGTGCTTAGCTGCCGTCCTGACGAGGTCGTCTTCACCGCCAACGGCACGAGCGCGCTGTACGCCGGGATGGCCGGCCTCGCAGCGCCGCGGACAGGTCGGCAGGTGGTGCACAGCGCCATCGAGCACTCAGCCGTGCTGCACGCTGCCGCTTCCCTGGAGCCCTTGAGCGTCGGGGTGGACCGGTGCGGGCGCGTCGATGTGGAGGCCTTCGGTGCCGCTCTGGGGCCCTCGACAGCGCTGGCCTGCCTGATCGCCGCCTCGCACGAGGTGGGCACGGTGCAGCCGGTGGCCGCTATCGGTGAGCTGTGCGGGGCCGCGGGCGTGCCACTGCTCGTCGACGCCTGCGTGCTCCTGGGTCGGGCACCCGTGCCGACCGGGTGGTCAGCGCTGGTCGGGAGCGCCCGCAAGTGGGGCGGGCCGGCCGGGGTCGGGGTGTTGGCCGTGCGCTCGGGCGTACGGTTCCGGCCGGGGTGGCCCGAGGACGAGCACCAGCAGGGCCGCGCCCCAGGGCCGGTCGCCCTGCCCTTGGTGCTCGCGGCCGCCGTGGCCTTGGAGACGGCCGCTGCCGTCCAGGAGGCCGAGGATGCCCGGCTGCGGCCCCTCGTGGACAGGATCAGAGCCGTGGCGGCCTCGCTGCCCGACGTCGAGGTGGTCGGCGACCCCGTCGACCGGCTGCCACACCTGGTGACCTTCTCCTGCCTGTACCTCGACGGCGAGCAGCTCGTCCGCGCCCTGGACGAGGAGGGCTTCGAGGTCTCCAGCGGGTCGTCCTGCACCTCGTCCACGCTCGAGCCCTCGCACGTGCTCGTCGCGATGGGGGCGCTCACCCACGGTAACGTGCGGGTGTCGCTGTCGCGCACGACCGCGGCCGAGGACGTGGCGCGCTTCTGCGCGGTGCTGCCCGACGTGGTGGCCCGTCTTCGCGCGGAGGCGGGGGTGTGATCACCCTCGACTGCCGGGGCCTGCGCTGCCCGCTGCCGATCATCGAACTCGCGAAGGCCTGGCCTGGCGTGCCTGTCGGCGGCACCGTCGAGCTGCTCAGCGACGACCCAGCGGCCGCTGCCGACGTACCCGCGTGGTGCCGGATGCGGGAGCAGGCCTACGAAGGGTCTCCGGCGGAGGGGACCTTCCGGGTCCGACGACTGAGCTAGAGGTGGGGGGCGACCTCGGCGGCGGCCTGCTCGCCGTACGCCGCCTCGACACGGGCGAGGAAGGTCGCGGGCGACACCGCGTACTCCTGAGGGCCGACGGTCTCCACGACGTGGGTGGCCAGGGCCGCACCCACCTGGCAGGCGCGCTCCAGGCCCAGCCCCCAGCCGACGGCCGTGAGGAAGCCGGCCCGGAAGCCGTCGCCGACGCCGGTCGGATCCGCCACGACAGTTGCCGGGACCACACCCACCGACAGGTCGGGCTCGCCGCGCCGCTGGACCAGGACCCCGCGTGCCCCGTGGGTGGTGACCCGGGTGCCGACCAGGTCCAGGACGTCATCGTCGGACCAGCCGGTCTTGGCCCGCACCAGCCCGGCTTCGTACTCGTTGGTGAACAGGTACGCCGCACCGGTGACCAGCGAGCGGATCGCCTCGCCGTCCAGGAAGGTCAGGGTCTGCGACGGGTCGGCCGCGAACGGCACCCCCCGGTCGCGGCACTCGGCGGTGTGGCGCAGCATCGCGCCCGGGTCGTTGGGGCTCACCAGGACCAGGTCGGCCGAGACGTCGTCCAGGGAGATCCCCGCGGCCTCTGCCATAGCGCCCGGGTAGAACGAGCCGATCTGGTTCTGCGCCTTGTCCGTCGTCACGGTGAAGCGCGGGCTGGCGAGCGTCTGGCTGAAGCGCACACCTGAGACGTCGACCCCGTGGTCGGCCAGGTGCTGGACGTACTCCCCCGCGTCCCGGCCCACGCTGCCGATCAGCAGCGGCCGGCCGCCGAGCACCCCCATGCCGTAGGCGATGTTGGCACCGGTGCCACCCCGGCGTACTTCCAGGCCATCGGCGAGGAACACCACGGACAGGTTGGCGAGCTGGTCTGGGAGCAGCTGCTCGCTGAAGAGCCCGTCGAAGGTCATGAGGTGGTCGGTGGCGATGGACCCGGTGACGGCGATGCGCATGGGTCGAGACTCTAGTGAGATGCGCGTGTGGGACGGGTCACGAACCTACTCACGAGTAGGCGTTGGGTACCCACCGGTAACTCTCTAGCGTCCAAGGCATGGCCCTCCACACCCCCGTTCCGTCCGACGCTGAGCCCACTTCCCTCATCGACCTCGCGAACGACTGCCGTGAGGTCGCCGGAGTGCTCGGTCACAGCGTGATCGACCTGACCCGCGCCGTGGTCCGCGTGCCGCTGACCCGCCTGCCGCTCGAGCGCCTGCCGTTCTCCTTCGGTGCCATGCCTGCCGAGATCACCGAGGACCTGCTCGTGACGGTCAGCGGGCTCGACGACTACTGAGGAACCGCGCGCCCGGTGGCTGCGTCACACCGGCATGAAGCGCTCAAGTCTGCTCCCCGTCGCCGGGACCGTCGCCGCTGTCACGGCGCTCGCCGTCACCATCGCCCTCGTCCAGCCCGATACCGGACGTGACCCCCGCCCGCTGCGTCTCGCGGCGGGCGGTGCCGCGTCCGGGGTCTCCCGGGACTCGGCCCCGATGGCCACTTCGAAGATGGGCGGGTCCGGCTACACCCTGACCGGCACTCTGCCGGCGGGTCAACCCGACGACGCGCCCGCCTACACCCTGCCGTCCGGTCCGGCGCCCTCGTCGGTCGTGAGTGCCCTTGCCAAGGCGCTCAAGGCCGGTACGCCGGTGCGCGACGGCAACGGGTGGCGTGCGGGTGGTCTGTTCGTCAGCGGCGACGCCGGTCAGAACTGGTGGTTCTCCCCGTGCGCCGCCGACACCCCGGTGGCCGAGGGCGAGCGGGTCGCCTGCGCCGTCGACATCGGCGTCGCGACCGCCGAGCCCGTTCCGGCTGACGGCGGCGGCAGCGCGCCGAGCGCCGGCTCCGGCTCCAGCTCTGGGTCCGGCAGCACCACGACCTCACCGCCCCCGCCCCCCTCGCCCGCTCCTGAGCCCGAGCCCATGACGAAGGACGCCGTCCGCGCAGCCGCGGCGCCGGTCTTCGAAGCTCTCGGACTCGACATCGACAAGGCCCGCATCGAGGGCTGGTCGTACGGCGGATCAGCCATGTTGTCCACCACGGTCGGCGGCCTGGAGGTCTCCGGGATGCAGACCAGCGTGCAGGTGGGCCGAGACGGTGCCGTCCAAGGTGGCGGCGGGTTCCTCGCCACGCCGGACAAGGGCGACACCTACCCCCTGGTGACCGCTGGGGACGCGTACGACGAGCTGCCCCCGATGATGACCGCGATGCTGTGCCCGGTCGGCCCGGACGGCAAGGGCTGCACCGAGCCTGCGCCGCTCGAGATCACCGGCGCCCGCCTGGGCCTGATGCTCAGCGCTCTCGCCGACGGCGGCCAGGCGCTGGTGCCGGCGTGGCTGTTCGAGGTCAAGGACTGGACCGAGCCGCTCGCCGTGGTGGCCGTGCAGAAGCAGTACCTGCCGCAGCCGTCGCCGGAGCCCACTTCCAAGCCCGAGCCGGGCGGCTCAACCGAGCCCGACCCGGGCGGCGTGGTGCCGCCGGCCCCGCCTGCGAGCTCGGACCCCGGGATTGCCCGCCAGGACGTGCGGATCGACAAGGCCTCCGCCGGCAAGGGCGAGACGCTCGTGGCGGTCTACGGCCAGTCGGGCAGCTGCCCGCTGCAGAACGTCTCGAGCCAGGTCAAGGAGAGCCCCGACACCGTCTGGGTCGCGCTCCAGGCCGACGCGCCCGAACCCGACAGGGTCTGCACCGAGGACTACCAAAGCGCCGAACTGGTCGTGGCGCTGCAGGCCCCGCTCGGCGACCGCAAGGTCATCGACCTGTCGACCAACAAAGAGGTCCCCACGACCTGAGGACGCAAAACGGCCCCGCCCCCTTGAGGGGGTGGGGCCGTCGTACGCGCTCTTAGTGGAAGGACTCGCCGCAGGCGCACGAGCCGCCGGCGTTCGGGTTGTCGATCGTGAAGCCCTGCTTCTCGATGGTGTCCACGAAGTCGATGGTGGCGCCGGAGAGGTAGGGCACGCTCATGCGGTCGACCACGACCTTGACGCCGCTGCCGAACTCCAGGACCGCGTCGCCGTCGAGCGAGCGCTCGTCGAAGAACAACTGGTAGCGCAGGCCGCTGCAGCCGCCGGGCTGGACCGCGACGCGCAGCGCGAGGTCATCGCGACCCTCCTGCGCGAGCAGGGACGCCACCTTCTCGGCGGCGGGGTCCGTGAGGACGACACCGGAGGTGCTGGCCGTGTCAGTCACCGTGTCAGTCGTCTCGGTCGTGGTCTCAGTCATGGGGGCCTCTCGAAGCGGATGCAGGTCCACGGGTTCCAACAGCGGGACGCGTGTGCTCATTCCTAGTGTGCAACAGACCAGCGACCGGCGAGAAGTACGGCGACCTCCGACAGCACCGCTGCCGCCTGCGTGAACGCGCGCTCAGGTGCGTGGTCGAGGAGGGCGACGGCTTCGGCCAGGCCTGCGGCGGCGGCCTCCCGCCGGCCGAGGAGGACCTCCCCCGCCACCGCGACGCACGGGATGCCGTGCTCCAGCGCCCGGGCCGCGACCCCGCCGACGACCTTGCCTCTGGTCGAGGACCCGTCCAGCCGACCCTCGCCGGTGACGACCAGGTCCGCCCCGGCGACGAGTGCGTCCAGGCCCACCGCTTGGGCCACCACGTCGAGACCGGCCAGCCGGGTGGCACCCAGGGTGAGGAGCGCGAATCCCAAGCCCCCGGCGGCTCCTGCCCCAGGGAGGTCACGGGCGCGGACACCTCTGTGCTCCTCGAATGCGTCGGCCCAGCACGCCATCGCAGTCTCGAGGGTCTCGACCTGCTCCGGGCTCGCCCCCTTCTGTGGCGCGAACACCCGAGTGGCGCCGAGCTCGCCCAGGAGCGGGTTGTCCACGTCGGTGGCCGCGACCAGCTCGATGCCGGAGAGCTCGGCGGGTGGGCCCTCGCCCGGGGGGAGACCACCTGGGCACAGGGCGCGCAGGCCCGGGGTGAGCAGCCCCAGGGCGGCGAGCAGTCCCGCTCCCCCGTCGTTGGTCGCTGTACCCCCGAGGCCGACGACCACGCGGGTCGCTCCGGCCTGGACGGCGGCCAGGACGAGCTCACCGACGCCGTAGGAGGTGGTCACCGAAGGGTCCCGGTCCGCGGCATCGAGCAGGTGCAGCCCGGCTGCCTCGGCGGCTTCGACGTACCCCGTGGTTCCGTGCAGCACGAAGCTCGCCAGCGTCGGCCGGCCGCGCGGATCCGTCACCAGCGCGGTGATCCGGGAGCCGGGCAGCACGTCGAGCCAGCCCGGTCCCCCGTCGGACAGGGGCTGGAGCACGAGGTCGTCGTGGGGCCGCGCGGAGCGCCACCCTGCCGCCAACGCCTGCGCCGCCTGGGCTGCGGTCAGCGTGCCGCCGAAGCAGTCGGGGACCAGCAGCACGCGCACCCCCCCATCTTTGCTTGCGTCATCACTTGTGCCCCCACCGCCCCGCGGGGAAGTGATGACGCAAGGAGGGGTTATCGTCTAGGCGACGACATCTTGGAAAGGCGTCACCATGACCGAGCTCATGCCAGGCGTGGAGCACACGCCGCTGGCCCTGCTCCTGCTGGGTCGCGGCAGCGATCCGGCGTCCGAGCGCGGCGTGGACTGCCCTGGCGACCTGCCCGCAGCGTCGGACCCTGACCTCGTCGAGCGGGCTCGCGTGGCGAAGGCGGCCCTGGGCGACAAGGTCTTCGTGCTCGGGCACCACTACCAGCGCGACGAGGTCATCGCGTTCGCTGACGTGACCGGGGACAGCTTCAAGCTTGCCCAGCAGGCCGCGGCGCGCCCGGACGCGCCGTACATCGTGTTCTGCGGTGTGCACTTCATGGCCGAGTCAGCCGACATCCTCACCGGCGAGCACCAGGCCGTGGTCCTGCCCGACCTCGCCGCCGGCTGCTCGATGGCCGACATGGCGAGCTTCGAGCAGGTCGAGGCCTGCTGGGACGCGCTCACCGAGGCCGGAGTGGCTGAGGTGACCGTGCCGGTGAGCTACATGAACTCCAGCGCGGCCATCAAGGGCTTCACCGGCCGGCACGGCGGGACGATCTGCACCAGCAGCAACGCCAAGCGCGCCCTGGAGTGGGCTTTCAGCAAGGGCGAGAAAGTGCTGTTCCTGCCCGATCAGCACCTGGGGCGCAACACCGCTGTGCGCGAGCTGGGCCTGGCGCTCACCGACTGCGTCGTCTACGACCCTCGCAAGCCGTACGGCGGGAACACCGTCGAGGAGCTCCGCGCCGCCACGATGATCTTGTGGAAGGGCCACTGCTCGGTCCACGGCCGCTTCACCAAGGAATCGGTGGACGACGTGCGCGAGCGGGTCCCGGGGGTGACCGTGATCGTGCACCCGGAGTGCAAGAACGAGGTCGTCGAAGGGGCGGACCTCGTGGGGTCGACCGAGCACATCATCAAGACGCTCGAGGCTGCACCCGCGGGCAGCGCCTGGGCCATCGGCACCGAGCTCAACCTGGTCCGCCGGCTGGCCAACGCCCACCCGGACAAGACGGTGGTGTTCCTCGACAAGACCGTCTGCTTCTGCTCGACCATGAATCGCATCGACCTGCCGCACCTGGTCTGGTCGCTCGAGGAGCTGGTCGCAGGACGCGTGCCGAACCGCATCACGGTGGAGCCATCGACCGCAGTCTTCGCCAAGCAGGCGCTCGACCAGATGCTCGCCCTCCCCTGACCGGTAGGTCCTCACAAGCTCTCCCACCGCCATGCTCAGGCATGAGGACGCAGGGGGTCCGTAGGGTGGGGGGCGTGAGCGAGCAGCAGACCGGCAAAGGTCGACCCACCCCCAAGCGCAGCGAAGCCCAGAACAAGCGCACCGGCCCGGTCGCGCCGCCGCCCACCAGCCGGCGTGAGGCCGCCAAGCAGCTGCGTCAGAAGCAGGCTGCGAACCGCCAGCGCGTGCGCGCAGGCAGCATCCGTGGCGACGACGACGTGCTGCTCAAGCGTGACCGCGGCCCGGTGCGCAAGATGGTCCGCGAGCTCATCGACAGCCGCCGTTCGCTCGGCTTCATCCTGCTGCCGCTCGCCCTGCTCGTCATCGTCAGTGGGCTGTTCAAGAACCCCGGCCTGCAGGCGTTCACCTTCGCGATCTGGGTCGCGTCCCTGGCCGCCGTGGCCATCGACATGCTCTTCACCGGCTTCGTCATCAGCCGCACGATCAAGCAGGTCTTCCCGGACGAGCCCCGCTGGAAGGGGCACATCCGCTACGGCCTGATGCGCACGACCGTGATGCGGCGCTTCAGGGTGCCGCGACCCACCGTCCACCCGTAGGTAGGGTCGACCCATGGATTTCAGGTACTTGGGTCGAAGCGGTCTGAAGGTCAGCGAGATCAGCTACGGGAACTGGCTGACGCACGGTTCGCAAGTAGAGGCCGACCAGGCCACGGCTTGCGTGCGCGAGGCGCTCGAGGTCGGCATCACGACCTTCGACACTGCCGACGTGTACGCCGGGACCAAGGCCGAGGCCGTCCTCGGCGAGGCCCTCAAGGGGGTCAAGCGCGAGTCCTACGAGCTGTTCACCAAGGTCTACTGGCCGACAGGCGCCGGTCAGAACGAGCGCGGCCTGTCACGCAAGCACATCATCGAGTCCTGCAACGCCTCGCTCAAGCGCCTGCAGACCGACCACGTCGACCTCTACCAGGCGCACCGGTTCGACTATGAGACGCCGCTGGAGGAGACGCTTCGCGCCTTCGACGACCTGGTCCGCCAGGGCAAGGTGATGTACGTCGGGGTGTCGGAGTGGAAGGCCTCGGAGATCGCGCAGGCGCTTGAGATCGCCGACCGGATGGGCCTGGACCGGATCATCTCCAACCAGCCGCAGTACTCCGCCCTGTGGCGCGTCATCGAGGGTGAGATCGTGCCGCTGTGCGAGAAGGAGGGCGTCTCACAGATCGTGTGGTCCCCCATCGCGCAGGGCGTTTTGACGGGCAAGTACCTGCCCGGACAGCCGCCGCCCGAGGGCTCGCGCGCCACCGACGAGATGGGCGGCGCGAACTTCATCAAGCGGCTGCTCGCCGATGAGGTGCTGACCGCCGTACAGCAGCTGAAGCCACTGGCCGCGGACGCCGGAATCTCGATGGCGCAGCTTGCGGTCGGTTGGGTGCTGGCCAACCCCAACGTCGCGTCCGCCATCGTCGGTGCGAGCCGACCCGAACAGGTGCGCGACAACGCTGCGGCCAAGGCCCTTCCCGAGGACCTCAAGCGCGCCGTGGACGAGGTGCTCGCCGGGGTCGTCGAGACGGACCCGGACAAGACGGTCAGTCCCCCGACACGGGTCTAGCCAGGAACATGGCGCGGGTGTTCACTCGGCGCGGGCTGACCGCCCGGGTCCGCCCGCGAGGGGAAACCACATGGCGACCAAGACCGCAATGAACGACCTCACGATCACCACCCACGCGACCCAGCAGGACGCGATCCTCATCACCTCGATCTTCAACGGGCCCATGGGCCTGCGGTCGATGGACGGGATGGCGCTGCTGTCGAGCTATGACAGCCCGCCGACCTACGCCGCGTTCATCAAGGACCACCCGGTGGGTAGCGAGGGCTACCGGTCCGTGCATGCCCTGCTCAACACCAGCGAGACCATCGCGACGTTCGTCAAGCAGGGCCTGCTCGACCGTGGACTCGTCTACGACCTGCTGTGGGTCAACGGAGCATGGGACCGCTGCAAGGCCATCGCACTGCACGAGCGGGAGCGGGCGGACGAGCCGGAGATCTACGCGAACTTCGAACGGCTCGCCCTCGGCCAGCGCTGACGTCAGGCCGGATCGAGCGACATCGGGCCGTAGACGACCCGCTCGTCCTCATGAAGGGTCACCGAGCTCACCCCGGCCTCACGCAACTCGCGCCACGTCACGCCGATCCAGTCCTCGGCGTCGGCTTGGTTCGGGAAGCCCTCCGCAGCACCCTCAGGGGTGATCGGCTGTCCGTCCGGCCCGGCGTACGTCCACGTCCACGTCATGACCTGGCAGGCTATCGGCCGTGCGGATCGAGGTGCTCGGCAGCGGCGCGTCCGACGGGTGGCCGAACCCGTGGTGCTCCTGCCTGTCCTGTACGGCGGCACGCACCCAGGGAGTCCGCCGTACCCAGTCGTCGGTGCTCGTCGACGGGCGCCTGCTCATCGACCTCGGGCCGACGGCGGCTCTGCACGACCTGAGCCAGGTCGAGGCGGTCCTCATCACGCACCACCACACCGACCACCACTTCGCCCAGGCCTGGGCCTGGCGCGCCTGGTCGGACGCGGACCGGCCGCTCACCGTCCTTGCTCCTGCGTCGGTGCTCGCCGAGGCCCGCTTCGACCCGTCGGTCACGACGGTCGAGGCGCGGCCGGGCGAGGTGCACGACGTGGCCGGTTTCGAGGTCCGGGTCCTGCGGGCGAACCACACCGCTGATGCTGTGCTGTACGACGTGACAGCCCCCGACGGCCGCTCGCTGCTCTACGCGTGTGACACCGGGGTCCTACCTGAGGAGACCGTGGCGGCTCTCGACGACCGCGGCCTGGACGTGCTGTTGCTGGAGCTCACAGGCGGATCCCTCACGAGCCACCTGTCGTTGGACACCTGGCCGGGCGAGCTCCAGCGGCTCGAGGCCGTGAGCGCTGTGACCTCCTCGACCCGCGTGTTCGCCACGCACCTGGGCCACGCCAACCCCCCGCCGGACGAGCTCGACCGGCTGTTGGTCGCCCATCGCGCCAACGCCGCCCGCGACGGGCAGGTGATCAGCACGGACGGGTACGGCGGCTACCGCGTGCTCGTCCTCGGTGGTCAGAGCTCGGGCAAGAGCGCCTACGCCGAGTCGTTGATGAACGGCGCGGTGACCTATGTCGCCACCGCGCCCTCCCGGCCGGACGACCTCGACTGGCAGCGGCGGGTGGCCGAGCACGCGTCCCGGCGCCCCGGGCACTGGGAGACCCTCGAGACCGGCGACGTCGCCGCGGTTCTGGCACAGGACGGCGGTCCGCTGCTCGTGGACGACCTGGGGCTCTGGCTGACGCAGGTCCTCGACGGGCACTGGGACTCCCCCGACGCCCGCGAGGTGTTCTTCCGCGAGCTGCACCGGCTGCACCAGGCCTGGGAGGGCACCAGTCGCAGGGTGGTCCTCGTCGCGCCCGAGGTGGGTTCGGGCATCGTCCCTGCACATGCGAGCGGCCGGCTGTTCGCCGACCTGCTCGGGCGCGCCACCACCGAGCTCGCCCGCACCGCCGACGAGGTCGTGCAGGTCGTCGCCGGTCGCGCCAGGAGGCTCCCGTGAACCGGCTCACCGCGGAGCTCCTCCGCGTCTTCGGGGAGCCCCCGGTCGCGCCCCGTGCCGTCGTCCGCGTCGAGGTCGGCGCGGGCCAGGGACTGGACGCGGCGCGAGAGGAGGCTGACCGTCTCGTCGATGCCGGGGCCGATCTTGTGGTGCTCGATGCCCGGTCCGCCTCTGCCGGCGCACTCGCCTGCCTGGCCGTCCTGCTCGACCTCGAGCCGGTGGCCGTCGTCGGCACTGCGGCCGCCGACGACTGGCGCGAGCAGGTCCTGCGCGTGCGATCCCTGTCGCGCGCGGCACGTCCCCACCTCGGCGACCCGTCGACCCTGCTCGAGGAGCTCGCCGACCCGGCCCTCACCCGGACCGTCGGGTTGCTCACCCAGCTCTCCGAGCGCCGTACGCCCGTACTCTGCGGAGGCGGGACGACCACCGCAGCCGGGGCCCTGCTCGCCGCACGCACAGCCCCCACGACGTGGTGGCTGCCCGGCTCGCTTCCGGTCCTGCCGGCTGCGGCCAGGGCTTGGCGCTCGCTCGGCCTCGAACCCCTGCTGGACCTCGGCCTCGACGACGGCAGCGCGGATGTGGCGGTGTCGGTCGTCCGCACGGGTCTGGACCTGCTCGGTGCCTGACGCCCTCCGGCTGGCCCTCACGACGCTGACCGTCGCCCGGGTGCGCCGTCCCCGCGAGCTCGATCGCCGGACCGCCGGGCGGGCCATGGAGCTCGCCCCGCTGGTCGGCCTGGGACTCGCCCTGTCCGCCGGCGCAGTGGTGTTCGCCGTACGTGTGCTCGGGACGACGAGCTTCACGGCAGCAGTCGTCGGCATCGGCGTCCTGGCGCTGCTCACCCGCGGCCTGCACCTCGACGGCCTCGTGGACCTGCTCGACGGCCTGGGTTCCTACCGCGACCCGGAGGGGACGCGTGCGGTCATGAAGCGCCCCGACACCGGCGCGCTGGGCATGGCTGGCCTCGTGCTGGTCCTGCTCGTGCAGGTGGGCGCGCTGTCCTCCGCGATCGCCCAGCACCGCGGCACCTTGTCGCTGTGCATCGCGGTCATGACCGGTCGTCTCGCCATCACCGCTGCTTGTGCTGGGGCCCCTGCCGCGACCGAGGAAGGGCTGGGCGCACTCGTCGCCCGCACGGTCCGCCCGCTGGTCACCTCCGGCTGGACGGTGGGGCTGCTTCTCGTCGGCGCCCTCGCACTGGCCGCCGACCCTGATGCGACCCGCTCCGCCGGACTGCGCGCGGGGCTGGCGGTCGCTGCAGTGCTGACCGGTCTGCTGGCAGCCCGAGCGCTTCGCGCCCATGCCGTACGGCGGGTGGGCGGAGTCACCGGGGACGTCCTCGGTGCCCTCAGCGAAGTCGCGACGGCGGCAGCGCTGCTCGTGCTGTCCTTCGGCACCTGAGCAGGCTCAGGCCTTCACGGCCTCGATCACGAGATTGGCGACGGCCCCTGCGGGGTTCGCGTCGGTGTCGACGACCTGAGTCGCGAGCTCTTCGAAGAACGGTCCGCGTTCGGCGTTGAGCCGGCGCAGGACCGCGGCGGGATCTTCGCCCAACCGCGTGCCGACCCGACGGGCGAGGACCGGGATGCTGCACCGCAGCCACACCACATGGCTGTCCCCCGCCGTGATCCTGTTCCGCTCGACGAGGTCGTCCACCGCCTCGTCGGGAACGCCCGCGAGCAACGGCCCCGGCATGCCCAGCAGCAGGGTCATGCCGCGGGACGCCGAGCCGGTGCGCTCCATCAGGGTGGTGTCGTCCAGGAACGGCCAGCCAAGGCGCTGCGAGAGCAGGCCGCCGACCGTCGTGACTCCGGAACCGGGAAGCCCCAGCAGCAGCACTCTCACCTGACGTGACTTTGGACGAAGGGGGGCTTGACCACGGTCATCACGCTGGTCCTCCCCCGCACATCGACAGTGACCTCGTCACCTTCGCTCGTGCCTCGCTCGAGCAGTGCCAGCCCGAGGCCGACGCGTCGTGTGGGCGAGAACGTACCGCTCGTCACCTCGCCGATCATGTGACCGCCCTTGCTGACCGTCATGTGGGCGCGCGGGATGCCCCGGTCCTGGGACAGCAGGCCCCACAGCGAGCGCGCCGGGCCGGCGGCTCGCTCGGCGATCAGCGCGTCGCGGCCCCAGAACGCCGGCTTGTCCCAGCCGACAGCCCAGCCCGACTTGGCCTGCACGGGCGTGATGTCGGGCGAGAGGTCCTGGCCGTGCAGGGGATAACCCATCTCGGTGCGCAGGGTGTCCCGTGCCCCGAGCCCGCAGGCCAGCACCCCGAGCTGCTGGCCCTTGGCCATCAGGGCCTCCCAGACCTCGCCCGCCGCCTCCCATGCCGGGAGCAGCTCGAAGCCCAGCTCGCCGGTGTAGCCGGTCCGGCAGACGGTCATGCCTGCCGCCTGTGTGAAGCTCATGTAGTCGTGGTCCGTCGGCAGCCCGAGCAACTCGAGAAGCTCGGCGCTGCGCGGCCCTTGCACCGCGATCACGGCGTACTTCGTGTGGAGGTCCTCGACCGTGATCCCCTCGGGGGCGTCCTGTGCGAGCAGGCCGACCACTGCCGAGGTGTTCGCGGCGTTGGGGATGAGGAAGACCTCGTCGTCGCTGGGGACGTAGGCGATGAGGTCGTCGATGACGCCGCCCGTCACCGGATCGCAGCACAGGGTGTACTGCGCC
>JBKJSN010000030.1:0-22752 GCA_046595815.1 Mycobacteriales bacterium | reverse complement strand
GCCGGGCGCGTGCTCGAGTCCGGCGACGACCATGTCGAACGTCGCGGTCTCGAGCTGGCTGTGGGTCGGGAACGCGATCCAGCCACCGTCGATGTAGGCCATCCGGGTGGCGCCGATCGGGCCGGAGAAGGGCAGGCCGGCGAGCATCGTCGACATCGAGGCCGCGTTGATCGCGACGACGTCGTAGAGCTCGTCCGGGTTGAGCGCCATGATCGTCGCGACGACCTGGACCTCGTTGCGCAGGCCCTTCGCGAACGACGGGCGCAGCGGGCGGTCGGTGAGGCGGCAGGTGAGGATCGCGTCCTCGGACGGGCGGCCCTCGCGGCGGAAGAACGAGCCGGGGATGCGACCCGCGGCGTACATGCGCTCCTCGACGTCGACCGTGAGCGGGAAGAAGTCGAAGTGCTCCTTCGGCTTCTTGCTGGCGGTCGTGGCGGACAGGATGAGCGTGTCGCCCTGGTAGATCGTGACCGAGCCGGCGGCCTGCTTGGCAAGGCGACCGGTCTCGAAGCGGAGGGTGCGCGTGGCACCGCCCGGGTTCTGGATGACGGCCTCGGAAAACTCCGAGCCGTAGATGTTGCTCTCGCCCGTCATGGGCACTCCTCTTTGTGGACGGTACGTGCCCCGCCCGGGAGGAGTGTGGATCCGGTCATCAGTGGAAGCCGCCGGCTTCGTGGTCTCGCGACGCACGCTCCGGCTGCCACTCCCGAGGACCGGTTCCGGGGTGCTGCTCCCGGGCGCGGCTCGTGGGTGCGGCCGGCGCCGTAGGTGGCGCCGCCCGTCGTGCAGCTAGCGGCGCAGGCCGAGACGCTCGATGAGCGTGCGGTAGCGCTGGATGTCGGTCTTCTCCAAGTACTTCAGGAGCCGACGGCGACGACCCACGAGCGCGAGCAGACCGCGCCGCGTGTGGTGGTCGTGCTTGTGGAACTTCAAGTGCTCGGTCAGGTCGCTGATGCGCTTGGAGAGCATCGCGATCTGGACCTCCGGCGAACCGGTATCACCTTCGACCGTGGCGTACTCCGCCATGATGGACGTCTTCTGCTCAGTGGTGAGCGCCACGGGCTTTTCCTCTTCTCACAGGTGTGCGCCCAGGGTCTTCTACACCCGGACGAATGATTCACACGTGCGATCAGGCTAGCAGCCGTGCCGCCCGGCTCAGGTCAGCAGCGCGGTGCCCTGGAACAGGTACTCGAGGTAGCGCAGCAGCTCGTCAGCGTCGAAGGGCTTGGGCAAGAAGTAGTCGACGCCCTCGGTCCAGGCCTGCCAGGCGTTCGCATCGTCGGAGTACGCCGTGAGCATCACCACGGGAAGGGCAGGTCGGTCCTCTGCGGCGCGGATCCGCTGCAGCACCTGGTGGCCGTCCAGCCCCGGCATCATCACGTCGAGCAGGACGCAGTCGGGCCTGTGGGCCTCGATCGCACGCAGGCCGGCGAAGCCGTCCTCGGCGGTGCACACCTCGTACCCCTCGATCTCGAGAGAGTCGGCGACGAGAGAGCGCACGGACGGGTCGTCGTCGATGACGAGGATCTTTGGCATGACCACCTCCACGGTTTCGTGATCCATGGTTCGGCCTTTTGGACCCCCGATGTCTCACCCGGAAGGGTGACCAACCACGCTTCTCGTACGGGCGACGTCCTGATGCATTTGGGACACGAGGTCATCAACGGTGTCAAACCGGACGGTGTCACGCAGTCGCTGGGCGAACGACAGGCCCACGTGCTCGCCGTACAGGTCGCCGTCGAAGTCCAGGACGAAGGCCTCGACGCGACGCTCGTCGCCTTGGAACGTGGGGTTGGTGCCGATGCTGATCGCCGCCGGTAGCAAGTGCTGGCCGCGCACGAGGTGGCCGGCGTAGATGCCGTCGGCCGGGATCGCGCTCCACGGCAGCGGCTCGAGGTTCGCCGTGGGGAAACCGATCTCCCGGCCGCGCTGGTCCCCCCGCACGATGATGCCGTGGACGCGGTGCTCGCGGCCCAGCGCCTCGGTGGCTCCCGCCATGTCACCGGCGGAAACGCAGGAGCGGACGTAGGTGCTCGACCAGGTCCGCTCCGGGGTCCCTTGCAAGGGGAACGGCTCGACGCTGAAGCCGAAGCGCCTGCCGTCCTCGGTCAGCGCGGCGACGGTGCCGGAGCCACCGTGGCCGTAGCGGAAGTTCTCCCCCACGACGACCGCGCTCGCGTGCAAGCGCTCCACCAGGACGGTGTGCACGAACTCGGCCGCGGTGAGGCGCATGAAGTCAACGGTGAACGGCAGCACGAGGAAGGCGTCCACGCCCAGCTGCTCGACCAGATCGGCCTTGTGACGCGGGTCGGTGAGCATCGGTGGGTGGCTGCCCGGCCGGACGACCTCCATGGGGTGCGGGTCGAACGTGATGAGCACGCTCGGCACCCCAAGCTCGCGCCCGAGCTCAACCGCCCGGCTGATGATGCGCTGGTGGCCGCGGTGCACGCCGTCGAAGACGCCGATGGTCACCACACAACGACCCCACGCACCCGGGATCTGCTCCACACCGCGCCACCGCTTCACGCAGCGCAGCCTAGGCGGGGCGGAAGACCACCGTCGGTTTGGCCCGTCCCTCGACGTCCTCCAACAGCGCGACACAGCGCCCCTCGGGATCGAACGCACCGAGCACCCCTGGTACGCCGGTCGGCTCGAGCTTTTGGCCGTACGACAGCGCGACCGCCTCCTCCACCGTGAGGTCTCGGCGGGCGAAGGACTGCGCGACGGCCTCGTCGAGCGACACGACGAAGGCGTCGAACCCTTCCGCGAGCTGCTCGAGCGTGTGCGCCGAGGCGAGGTCGAGCGGGCCCACCCGGGTGCGGCGCAGCGCCGTGAGGTGCCCACCCACTCCGAGGGCAGCTCCGAGGTCACGGGCCAGTGCCCGGATGTAGGTGCCACTGCTGCAGGTCACGCTGACATCGAGGTCGTCGCCCCGTCGCCCGAGGACCTCAAAGCGCGACACCGTCACGGGGCGGGCGGCGAGCGCCACCTCCTGGCCCGAGCGAACCCGGGCGTAGGACCTCACCCCGTCGACCTTGATGGCCGAGACGGACGACGGCACCTGACTGATCGAACCCGTGAGCGCAGCCACTCCGGCTGCGATCGCAGCGTCGGTCACGCCGGTCGCGTCCATCGTCGCGACGACCTCGCCCTCGGCGTCATCGGTCACGGTGGTCTGGCCGAGGCGGATGGTCGCGTCGTACTGCTTGTCGGTCAACGCGAGGTGACCGAGCAGCCTGGTCGCGCGACCGATACCCAGCAGCAGCACGCCCGTGGCCATCGGGTCGAGGGTGCCGGCATGCCCGACCTTGCGCGTGCGTGCCAATCGACGCGTCCTGCCGACGACGTCGTGCGAGGTCCAGCCTTGGGGTTTGTCGACGACGACGAGTCCGTCGGGAGCAGGGGTCGTCACAGCGCACCTCGAGACCAAAGCCCTGCGAGCACAGCGATGGTGAAGGCGATCGCCAGCACGGCGGCGTGCAACCGGGGCTCGGTGCGCACCGTGAGGTTCGTTGCGGCAGGCGCCTGCCGCACCTGTGCCGCGAGGACCGCTGCCCAGCGCTGGGCCCACTCGCGCCGGCGCGCCTTTCCACCGAACTGAGGCCGGTGCGGCAACCAGGTCAACGGGAGGACCTCATCGCCGACGTGGGCAAGCACGATGTCGCCGTCGGCCACCGTCAGTCGTTCCAGGGCCTTCCACGGAACGGTACGGCGGGTGGTCGGCCCGTCGTGGACGAGCCCGTCGGTCGTCAGTTGGACCCGGGTCGCGAGGTGGACCAGCCCGTCGAAGGCGAACGAGGCCGCGAGAGCACACCTCCAGAGGGTGGTGAACACGCCGTCGGACCCACGACCGATGAAGAAGGCCGCGACGACGGCGCCGGCGGTGAACACCACCCCCAGTGGCAGGCGCCACCACTCGGGCCGGAGCAGCTCGGTCTGCCACGCAGCGAGCTCGGAAGCGGTCGCCTGCACCGCCGGCTCCTCGAACGAGTCCTGCGTCGTCGCGACCTCGACCCACGTCTCCCGCCAGGCGGGGTCGCCCCGCCGTGCGGGTCGGGTCGGGAGCAGCCGCAGGCCGTCGTCCAGCACGACTGCGAGCAGCTCCCCTCGTCGCGGCGTGCCGTACAACGTGGCCGAGGCGAGGTCACGCTCCGGATCCTCCGACCACGCCGAGTCGTCCTTGAGCAGGTCCACCGGCAGCAGGTCCAGCTGCAGGAGCGGGGCCTTGCTCGCGTCCGCGCACAGGACCTGGGTCCCGTCCCACGAGAAGCCGAGCTGCACGGCGTGCACCGGCTGCGGCTCGGTCAGCAACCGCTGCAGTGCACCCCGCTCCACCCGGCTGCGACCCCACAACAGCCCGCCAGGCAGGGCGAGGAACAGCGCCAGGGCACCCCAGCCCGCGGGGTCGTACGGCTCCACCGCCAGCCGGGCGGTGTCCTCATCGAGCAGCAGGATCTCCTGCTCCGACCCGACGGGGTAGTCCGCCGCGGCGATGGTGTCGATGTCCCAGCGACGGTCCCCGGCCGCGACCGTGACGACGTACCCGTCGTCGCTGTGGCCCACGACCTCGCCCACGACGTGCGGGGCTCGCGCCTGCTGACCTGCCACCTGCCGACCGTGCACCACGGCGTAAAGCAGGCTTGCGGTGCCTGCAGCCAGCAGCACCAGCGCCAGCAGCTCTCGCCAGGTCCAACCGCTCGTGGCGGGCACCGGTCCGGGGTAGGTCGCCCTCGGGACGTCGGCGAGCAGCAGTTGCGCCGCAGCCGACTGAGCCCGCCGCTGCCACTGGGTCACCAGCACGGCCAGCAGCAGCAGGCCCGGGAACCCCAGGCTGAGCCAGCGGGCGTCGGAGCCGAAGTCGGTGACCCGCCCGTCGAACCCGCCGAGCACCTCGACGACGGCCACCGTGCCGGCAGCCAGGATGCTGAGCACGGCACCAGCCGTCGGCCACCACAGGAGCGCGAACGGCGCGACACACAGCAGCGGGATCTCCAGGGCACTAGCCCAGTCGGTCCCGCAGGGTCTCTGCACGGTGCAGCCGCCCTCGGAGGACATCGCCGTCTCCAGCACGACCAGCAGCACCAGCAGCACGACCGGAACGAGGGCGAACCGCCAGCGCGGTGGCTGCACGGCCTGCCACCTGTCCCTCCGCTCAGGGGTGAGCGGCAGCCCCGCGCTCACGCGGGCAGGTGGGGGGCGGTGGCGAGCGCCGTACGCAGCCGATCCATGGTCGCCGCGAGCGGCTCGTACGACGTGAAGCCGGCCGCGAAGCGGTGCCCTCCCCCACCGAGGGCGACGCACACGGCGCTGACGTCGACCGCGCCCTTGGAGCGGGTCGACACCTTCAGCCAGCCGTCCTCAGGGTCGGTCTTGACCACGACGGCGACCTCGGCCTCGCGGGTCATGCGCAGCACATCCATCACGCCCTCGACGTCGGCGAGCACGAGGTCATAGCGGTGCAGGTCCTCGGCGCCGACCGCGGTCCAGGCCAGGCCGAGGCCCCCGACCGCCTCGGGTTCCAGCACGGCGCGGGCGCACACGAGCCCGAGCGCCTTGACGTACCCGAAGGAGGCGGTGTCGTAGATCTCCCGGCTGATCAGGTCGTGCCGGATGCCGGTCTCCAGCAGCCGAGCGGCGAGCCGGTGCACCTGCGGTGTCGTGGCGGCGTACTTGAACGAGCCGGTGTCGGTGACCAGACCGGTGTAGACGCAGGCAGCGATGTCCTGGGTGAGCGGCAGCCCGAGGGCGTCCAGCAGGTCCACGATCATCGACGCGGTCGACGCCGCACGCACGTCGAGGTAGTTGACGGTGCCGAAGCGGGTGTTGCTCGCGTGGTGGTCGATGACGAGCACGTTCTCGGCGGACCGGACGCGGTCGGCCAGCGTTCCGAGCCGGTCCACCGAACCGGTGTCGAACGTGATCAGCAGACGAGGTGCCGCAGGGACGTCCGCTGCCGGCACCAGCAGGTCCAGCCCCGGCAGGCCCCGGTACGGCGTCGGCACCTCGAAGGGCTCGCTACCCCAACTGGCCACGACCTTGGTGCCCCGCTCCCGCAGCGCAAGACCGAGGGCGAGCATCGAGCCCAGTGCGTCCCCGTCGGGGTTCACGTGGCAGGCCAGCACAACCTCGTCGTGCGCCTGCAGCAGCGCGACGGCCTCGGTCGTGGACGCGGACGGGCTCACGCCTCGTCGTCCTCCTCGACCTCGCGAGGCGCCCTGTAAGGGTCTGCCTCGCCCGCGTGCGCAGCGGCCGAGGCGAGCTCCTGCACCCTGGCGTCCTCCGCCCGCGCGGCCTCCAACAGGTCCTCGATGGCAGCGGCCGTCTCCGGGACGTGGTCGGCGATGAAGGTGAGCGTGGGCGTGAACTTCACACCTGTCTGCTTGCCCACCGTCGAGCGCAGCACGCCCTTCGCGGACTCCAGTGCCCGGGCGCTGTCCTGCCGCGCCACGTCGTCGCCGTACACGGTGTAGAAGATCGTGGCGTCCCTGAGGTCGGGACTCACCCGCGCGTCGGTGATCGTGACCATCCCCAGCCGGGGGTCCTTCACCTGCATCTCCAGGGTGGCCGCGACGATCTCGCGGATCCGTACGGCGAGCTTGCGCGCCCGCGCGACGTCGACCATGTCAGTTAAGTCCCCTCGTCATCTTCCCCGAACAGCTGCCGACGTGCTGACAGCAATTCGAGCTCAGGCCGGTTGGCCACCAGTCGCTCACACGCGTCCAGGACCTCGCGCACGTGCGCGGCGTCCGGGGCGACGACCGCGACCCCCACGAGGGCTCTGCGGTGCAGGTCCAGGTGACCGGCCTCGGCGGCCGACACCTCGAACCTCCTGCGCAGCTCAGCCACGACGGGACGCACGAGCGAGCGCTTGTCCTTCAGCGAGTGCACGTCCCCGAGGAGCAGGTCCAGGGCAAGAGTGCCGGTGAACACGATCACTCCTCGGGGGCGTGCAGCGAGCTGACGGGCCGTGCTACTTGCGGGGGACCTCACGCATCTCGAACGTCTCGATGACGTCGTCGACCTTGATGTCGTTGAACGAGCCGAGGCCGATACCGCACTCGAAGCCCTCGCGGACCTCGGTCGCATCGTCCTTGAACCGCTTGAGCGACTCGATCTTGAGGTTGTCGGACACGACCACACCGTCACGGACGAGCCGTGCAGAGGAGTTGCGGACGATGGTCCCCGAGCGCACGAGACAGCCGGCGATGTTGCCGAACTTGCTCGAGCGGAACACGTCGCGGATCTCCGCCGTACCGAGCTGGGCCTCTTCGAAGACAGGCTTGAGCATGCCCTTGAGAGCGGCCTCGATGTCCTCGATGGCGGCGTAGATGACCGAGTAGTACCGGATGTCCACGTGCTCGCGGTCGGCCAGCTCGCGGGCGTTGCCCTCGGGCCGGACGTTGAAGCCGAGGATGACGGCCTCCGACGCCTTGGCCAGGTTGATGTCGTTCTCCGTGATGGCACCGACACCGCGGCCGATGATCCGGAGGGACACCTCCTCGCCCACGTCGATCTTGAGCAGCGCGTCCTCGACGGCCTCGACGGAACCCGAGACATCGCCCTTGAGGATGAGGTTGAGCTGGGTCTTCTCACCCTCCTTGAGACGCTCGAACAGCGACTCGAGGGTCGGACGCCCACGGCTCTGCGCGAGGGCGGCATTGCGCTCGCGCGCCTGCCGCTGCTCGGCGATCTGCCGGGCCATCCGGTCCTCGGGCACGACGAGGAAGTTGTCGCCGGCGCGGGGCACCGAGGTGAAGCCGAGGACCTGGACCGGCTGGGCCGGGCCTGCTGCCTCGACGGTCTCGCCACGCTCGTTGAGCATGGCCCGGACGCGCCCGAAGGCGTCACCGGCGACGATCGAGTCGCCGACCCGCAGCGTGCCGCGCTGGACGAGGACCGTCGCGACCGGGCCGCGGCCCTTGTCGAGGCGGGCCTCGATGGCGACACCCTGCGCAGGCGTGGCCGCGTCGGCGGTGAGCTCGAGCGCCGCGTCGGCGGTGAGCAGGATCGCGTCGAGGAGGCCCTCGATGTTGATCCCCGACTTCGCGGACACGTCGACGAACATCGTGTCGCCGCCGTACTCCTCAGCCACCAGGCCGTACTCGGTGAGCTGGCCGCGCACCTTGGCGACGTCGGCGCCTTCCTTGTCGATCTTGTTGACCGCCACGACGATCGGCACGTCGGCCGCCTGAGCGTGGTTGAGCGCCTCGATCGTCTGCGGCTTCACACCGTCGTCGGCCGCGACCACGAGCACCGCGATGTCGGTGACCTTCGCACCTCGGGCTCGCATGGCGGTGAACGCCTCGTGACCCGGGGTGTCGATGAAGGTGATCTCGCGGACGCCGCCCTCGACGGGGTGGTGCACCTGGTAGGCGCCGATGTGCTGCGTGATGCCACCGGCCTCGTTGTTGACCACGTCGGTACGGCGGATCGCGTCGAGCAGACGCGTCTTGCCGTGGTCGACGTGACCCATGATCGTGACGACCGGCGGGCGGGCGACGAGCAGGGTGTCCTCGTCGTAGTCGCCACCGAAGGTGAGGTCGAACCGCGTGAGCAGCTCGGCGTCCTCCTCCTCGGGCGTGACGATCTGGACCTCGTAGCCGAGCTGGGCACCGAGCAACTGCAACGTCTCGTCGGTGCAGGACTGCGTCGCGGTGACCATCTCGCCGAGCTCGGTGAAGACCACCTGCACGAGCGAGCCGGGGTTGGCGTTGATGCGGTCAGCGAAGTCCGCGAGCGAGGCGCCGCGCGGCAGGCGCACGACCTCGCCGTTGCCACGGGTGACGCCACCGCTCATCGTCGGGGCGGCCAGGTTGTCGAACTCCTGACGACGCTGCTTCTTGCTCTTGCGCCCACGGACCGGGCGACCACCACCACCACGGCCGAAGGCACCGGGGGCTGCGCCACCACGAGCGGCACCACCACGCGGGCCGCCGCCACCACCGGGACGGCCGGCGAAACCGCCGCCACCACCAGGAGCGCCGCCGCCACCAGGACGACCAGCGAAGCCGCCACCGCCGCCGGGGCCGCCGGGGCCACCCGGGCCACCGGGACGCGCGCCAGGCGCGCCACCCGGGCGTGCGGTGGGCATGCCCGGACGGGCACCGGGCGTACGAGCGGGGAAGGCACCAGGGCCGGGGCGTGCGCCGCCGGGGCCGCCGGGAGCACCCGTACGCGGCGGGAACATGCCAGGGGTGGGGCGCGGGGCACCCGGACGCGGAGGCATCCCGGGGACCGCTCCGCCACCGGGACGCGGCGGCATTCCCGCGGGCGTGCTCGGGCGAGGCGGCATGCCCGGCGCCGCAGCGGGCCGCGGGGCGGCCGGGCGAGGCGGCATGCTCGGACCCTCGTCCGGGGAGGACGTGAAGGGGTTGTTACCCGGGCGCGGACCCGGCGACGGCCGGGTCGGCATGGGAGCCGTGGGCGCCTCGGCAGCGGCCGGCGACTCCTCAGCGACGGGCGCAGCCGGCGCAGCAGCAGCAGGGGGCTTGGGCGCGGCCTTCTTGACGGGGGCAGCGGGAGCCTCCGTCGCGGCGGCAGCGGCCGCAGCGGCCTGGGCCGGGAAGGCCTCACGGACCTTGCGGGCGACGGGGGGTTCGATCGTGGACGAGGCGCTCTTGACGAACTCCCCGTTGTCCTTCAACCACTGCAGGAGAGACTTGCTCTCCATGCCGAGCTCTTTAGCGAGCTCGTGGACGCGGGCTTTGCCGGGCACTGTGCTCCTTCGTGGCCCGGGTCCGTCCCTGGCCGTCGGTGTTACTGCATGGGCGTGCTCATCGGTACTGGCTCATCGAGTGCTCAAGGCTTCTCGACCTGCTTTCCGTCAGGGGTCAGATGCAATACGTACGAACGCACTGCGGTGGTGTCGAGCGTCCCGGCCACGCGCAAGGCGCGGACGAAGGCCCGTCGCTTGTCCGCAAGGTCGACGCACGCTAGGTCGGGGTGCACCGAGGCGCCCCGACCCGGCAGACGTCGTCCGGGATCAACGGCGAGGACGCCGTCAACCGCGACCACGCGCAGCAGGCCAGCCCGGGCCGCGCGTCCCCGGCAACCCACACAGGTGCGGACCGGACCCTCGCGGTGGGCCGTCTGCGAGTCTACCCCCGCGCTCACGGGGCCGGGTCGACCCCGCCCGGAGCAGGCTCAGCGGCAGCCGCTTCGGCATCGGAGCGGATGTCGATCCGCCACCCGGTCAGGCGAGCGGCGAGGCGGGCGTTCTGCCCCTCCTTGCCGATGGCCAACGAGAGCTTGTAGTCGGGCACGACGACCCGCGCCGAGCGCAGCACCGGGTCCACCACGGTCACCGACAAAACGGTGGCCGGCGAGAGGGCCTCGGCGACGAAGTGCGCGGGGTCCTCGTACCAGTCGACGATGTCGATCTTCTCGCCGTGGAGCTCGTTCTGGACCGCACGCACCCGCGAGCCCTGCGGGCCGATGCACGCACCCTTGGCGTTCAAGCCCGAGATCTTGGTCCGTACGGCGATCTTCGTGCGGTGACCGGCCTCGCGGGCGAGGGCCATGATCTCGACGCTGCCGTCCGCGATCTCGGGGACCTCCCGGGCGAACAGCCCGCGCACGAGGTCGGGGTGGGTGCGGGACACGGACACCAGGGCGCCGCGCTGGCCACGGGACACCGAGATGACCCGGCAGGTCAGCCGACTGCCGTGGTCGTAGACCTCCCCCGGGACCTGCTCGCCCTGCGGCAGCGTGGCCTCCAGCGAGTCCGCACGGATCCCCAGCTTGACCATCACGTTGCGGTTCGGCGGCGCGCCGGGTCGCTGCGGGGCCTGCTGGACGATCCCGGAGACGAGGTCGCCCTCACGCCCGGCGTACTCGCCGTACGTCACGTCGTGCTCTGCCTCGCGCAGCCGCTGCAGGATCACCTGACGCGCTGTCATGGCGGCGATGCGCCCGAAGTCGGCGGGGGTGTCGTCGAACTCGCGTGCGAGCTGACCGTCGTCCCCCAGCTCCTGCGCCAGCACCACGACGTCGCCGGTCTTGCGATCGAGGACCACGCGCGAGTGCTGGTGCGCACCCTCCATGTGCCGGTACGCCGTGAGCAACGCCGTCTCGATGGCCTCCACGACCACGTCGAGCTTGATGTCCTTCTCGCGCTCCAGGCTCCGCAGAGCGCTCATGTCGATCTTCATGAGTCCTCCTCGAGGCGGCTGAACTCGATCTGCACCAAGGCACTGACGACCTCACCGAACAGCAGCGTGCGGTGCGTGCCGTCGACGTCGAGCACGACCTGTGCGTCGTCGGTCTCCAGGATGCGACCGGTCACCTCGGACTGCTGGGTCCGTGCGGTCACCAGGCGGCCAATGTTGCGGCGCCAGTGGCGGGGGGCCGTCAGCGGGCGGTCAACGCCCGGGCTGGTGACCTCCAGGGTGTACGCACCCTCGAGCAGCGACTCCACCTCGGGCGCGTCGAGGACGTCGGAGACCGCCCTGGACACCGAGGCGATGTCGTCGAGGGTGACGCCGCCGTCCTTGTCGATGATGACGCGGACGATCTTGCGGCGGCCAGCGGGTGAGACGGACAGCTCTTCGAGGTCGTAGCCGGCGGACTCCACGGCGGGGGTGAGCAGCTGGACCAGGCGAGCGCGGGATGCGCCGGGATCGGGCACTGCAGGGCCCCTTCCGTGTGTAGTTGTTCGTCGTGGACGACCCTAGGGCATTGCCGCGCCGCCCTCACGGTCTGGCAGTCTTGGCCGGTGCAGACGACCCGCCGCCAGGCCCTCAGTGCCGGCGCCGTGGCGGGCCTGTCGCTGCTGACCGGTGCCTGCACCCGCACCCCACCGCCGCAGTTGCCACCTGCGGTCAAGGACCCTCAGGCGGTCTCCGACGAGGCGCTCCGCCGGGAGGCGGTTGCCCGCGAGCAGGAGCTGGTGCAGGCCTACGCCGCAGCCCTGCACGCCCACCCGAAGCTGACGGCCCTGCTGGCCCCGCTCCTCGGCGACCACGCAGCCCACCTCGCCGCCCTCGGACCTGCCCCGGAGACCAGCGCTGGCGCGGGCGAGGGCGCGGAGAAGGTGTCGCTGCGCCGGCTCGCCGCCAAGGAGCGCGCCGCTGCCAGTGCTTACGCGCAGGCAGCGCTCACCGCCTCGCGTGAGCTGGCCCCGCTGCTGGCCTCGCTCGCAGCCTGCGAGGCCTCTCACGTGGCGGTCCTGTGAACCCGCTGCACGACCAGCTGCGGGCGCTGCTCGCCGATGAGCACGCGGCGATCTATGCGTACGGCGTGCTCGGAGCGCGATTGGGCGACCGCCAGCAGGTGCTGGCACGCACGGCCTCCGACGCCCACCGGGCAGTGCGGGACGACCTGCGGGCCCGCCTCGCGCGCCTGAAGCTGGTCGCTCCCGCGCCCGCCGCGGCCTACGACCTCGCCGTCGCCACGAGCGCGGAGGCCCGCGAGGCCGCCGTACGCGTTGAGGAGCAGCTCGCAGTGCGGTGGCGGGACCTCGTCGCCGCCACCGACGACAAGGCGCTCCGGTCCCTGGCTGTTCAGCGGCTGCAGGAGTGCGCCGTACGGGCTGCGTCGTGGCGCCAGTTGTCGGGGGTCGCGCCGACCGTGCCGTTCCCGGGAGCGGTCAGCTCCTAGGCGCGGCCGGTCGCGAGGGTCGCCCTCGGGGCCTCCACCGTGGGCTTAGACAGCCTTCTGTGGAGAACTTTTGCAGCACATATTGTCCACACAGGCGGTTGTGACTGGCTCAGGTGTTCGATAAACTGGGGGCATGTCCGATCGCTACCTGCACCAGCTCGCGGTGATGCAGCGCGTGCACGATCACGAGGCCGAAAGGTCCCGCGCGTTCGCGGCCGACCTGTGCCTGTGGGCCGAGCTGCATGAAGCGTTCGGCCCGGACGACAGCGTGCTGCTCGAGCTCGCCGGGACCGCCAAGGTCGGGCAGGCCAAGGCCGCCGGGATGCTGCTGCGCGGCCACCGGCTCGTCACGCTGTTCCCCCGCGCCCTTGCGCTGTTGCAGGCCGGGGAGCTGCACGTCGGGACCGCCGAGCTGCTGCTATGGACCACCAGCAAGTGCACCGACGCGGTGCAGGCCGAGCTCGGCCGGCGCCTGACCGACACCCTGGTCGACCTCGACGCTGCCGATGCCCGCCGGTTGCTGCTGACCACGATCCCGCAGGTCGAGGCCGAGCTGGAGATCGAGCAGGCCAAGCGGCGGCACGCCCAGGCCCGCGCGAACCGCGGCGTGTGGGTCAAGCCCGTCGAGGACGGCATGAGCGTGATCGGTGCGTGCGTCGACGCGCTCGATGCGCACCGGTTCCAGCTCGACCTCGCCGAGCTGGTCCGCGCCCAAGGCGTGCGGGACGCCCGGGACGGGGTGGAGCGCACCAAGGCCCAACGCGAAGCCGACGTGCTCGCCGAGCTGCCCTCCCGGCACCTCGCGCTGCTGCTGGCCCTGCGTGATGGTCAGGCCGACGCGCTGCTCGCCCAAGCCCTGGCCGGGGCCGCCACCGACGCCGAGCAGGACCCAGCTGCGCCGGCCCCGCCGTTGAGCACCTACGAACTCGCCGTGCAACTGCTGCGCCTACCCGTGCACTCCCCGACCACGATGTATGTGCACTGCGCGATGAGCACCCTGCTCGACCTGGACCACCGCGCCGGCTATCTCGAAGGCCTCGGACCGATCCCGGCGTTCCGGACCCGCCTGCTCGCCCCCCACGCGACCCTGCAACGCCTCGCCGTCGACCCCGACACCGGCCTACCCCTGGGCATCGACCCGCGCCGGCACCCACCCGTCGAGCTCGACCTCACCCACCGCCATCGCCACGGAGGCGACCCCGGCGAGGACGGGCCGCCCGACGATCCACCCGGCCCTACCGGTTCGCCGATCCTGCCCACCGACGCCGTGCTCGCCGACGACGCGACCTTCCTCCCCACCCCGCGCCCCCCGGGCCGGCGCCAACAGGAACGCGTCCTGACCCTGGCCACCCGCACCCTGAAGCACACCGACAAGGCCGAACCCCGGCACGACCCCAGCCCCGCCCTGCGCCGCCTCGTGCAGATCCGCGACCTCACCTGCACCGGCCCCGGCTGCACCCGCACCGCCACCGCCTGCGAGCTCGACCACCAGACCCCCTACGACCTCGAGCAGCCCGGCGCGGGACCCACCGCCATCTGGAACCTGGGCACCAAGAGCCCCCGCTGCCACCACCGCAAGCACCACGACTGGACCGTCACCCACGACCCCGACACGGGCATCTCCACCTGGCAGTCCCCCGCCGGCAACACCTACACCCGCCAACCCGCCTGGCAACCCCCGACACCGCTAACCGACGACCTCGCCCTGCCCCCGGCCCGCCTCGAAGGCCTCCCCCAAGTGCAGAGCACCCGCGACCAGTGGGATGCCCCTGCACCCCAGGCATCTGCTCCGACGACCCCAGCGACAGCCGAGGATCCCGCGCCCCGAGGTCCCTGGCCCGACGGAACGCCACCGTTCTAGACCCTCGCGAGACGCCGAAGGGGTCAAGAAGCGGCACTTTCAGGTCCCACAAAGCACTACATGCCTCAATGGCTGTGGCTTGACTCGTCCACTTCGGGTCGCAACTGCGAGTCCGGTAACGCCCTACGGATTCCCGCTTCGACACCGGCTCGGATGACGAAGTACAGCGCGTACAACATCACCGCAGCGAACAGAAGCGAAAGGATGAAGCCGGTGCCTGTCCCCATACCGCGAGCGTAGTCGGGGGACCGCTGGGAACGCCGCCTGACCGCGGTCACCACGGCCCTTCCTCGCGGTCATTCCTCGTCGTCGAGCGCGAGCTGTTAAGTGCGCTGGAACTCGTCGCCCGTATCGAAGAACGCGTTGACGTACTCATCTGGGGGTAGGTCGCTGCCCCTCACCAGCGAGAACACCTCCACCCCCTCGCCGGGAGGGCCGTCGAACTTGTACGCCTGTGCCACGCCCAAGTAGGTACCGGGCGCTTCGTCGATCGCCCCTGCGTACTCCAGCGCCTCGGCCTCCGCCTTTTCGATGGCCTCATCGAAGGTGGCCGCTTGCCAAAGGGTGACCCGCTCTTCGTACCGCTGCGGCAGATCAGGCGGCCAGCCGCAGGCGAAAATGCACCGAACGGCGAACCAGTCGTCCGAAGCATTGGCCATGCCGTGCATGTTCCCACGAGCAGGAACGCATCTCTGTAAGCAACGGGCGCGTGAGAACGCCAGGGATGTTCACTGGTGACGTACTCCCGCCCGGTCTGACCCGGAGAACGCCCGGCGCCTTGGCTGCCTTGTAAGCGATCAGTCGACCGGGCGGGAGCTCGCCTTGGGCACGCGCCTGTCGTGAGTGACCTGGTAGGAGCCTGCCGTTAACAGGCCCGTCCCTGGACTGTCCGACCGACATCGCACCGTGCCCGCCCTGAAGTGCGACCAACAAGGACGGACATGACCACGATCGCAGCACCAGCAAGGTTCGTCACTGGCGGCGTCGACACGCACCTCGATGTGCACGTCGCGGCCGCCCTCGATTCGATCGGTGGGGTACTCGGCACGGCGCCGTTCCCCACCACGACGGCTGGCTACCGAGAGCTGCTGGCGTGGCTGCGCGGCTTCGGTGAGCTCGGCCGCGTTGGAGTGGAAGGCACCGGCAGCTACGGCGTCGCGTTGAGTCGGCACCTGACTGCCCAAGGCGTCGAGGTGATCGAGGTGTCACGGCCGAACCGTCAGGTCCGCCGCCGATATGGCAAGACCGACGTCGTCGACGCGATCGCCGCAGCCCGAGCCGTGATATCCGGCGAGGCCAACGCGACACCCAAGACGCACGACGGTTCGGTCGAGGCGTTGCGTGCCCTCAAAGTGCTGCAGCGCAGCGCAACCAAGGCCAGGACGCAAGCCCTCAACCAGCTGCGGAACCTGCTCGTGACCGCCCCCGACGAGCTCCGCAGCCGGTTACGAGAGTTGCCCACTAAAGAGCTGCTCAACGAGTGCGCGGCGTTCCGGGTCGCAGCCACCGACGACACCCTTCCCGGCATCACGCGCTTCGCCATGCGTGAACTCGCTCAGCGAGTACTGCACCTGGACCAACGCCGCGAGCAGGTCCGAGTCCGCCTGCACCGCATCACCACCGTGGTCGCCCCGGAGCTCGTCGCGCTCAAGGGTGTCGGGCCTGACGTGGCTTCAGCCTTGCTGCTTACCGCCGGCGACAACCCCCAGCGGCTCAGCAATGAGCGGTCCTTCGCAGCGCTCTGCGGCACCAGCCCCGTGCCTGCCAGCAGCGGCAAGACCCAACGCCACCGCCTCAACCGCGGCGGCGACCGCCAAGCCAACTCAGCCCTGTGGCGCATCACCCTGGTTCGCATGAACAGCGACCAGCGCACGAAGGACTACATCGCCAAACGCATCAGCGAAGACAAGAGCAAGAAGGAAGCCATGCGCTGCCTGAAGCGCTACATCGCCCGAGAAGTCTTCAACGCACTACCCAACCAGGCACCCATTTGACAGTAGGAGCATCGCCTGATCGCGGTTATCGGGGAGACCGAAGCTCGCGACTCCCGGCCCACCGTCAGCCGGGGCGCGCAGGTCAGCGGGAGGTGCGGTCGCGGACCTGCAGCACCTGGATCTCAACGATGAGTCCCTCGACAAGCCGGTAGGCAGCCAACCACTCGATCGCACTCGTCGTCGGCGCTGCCTCCGGACGATCGACGTCGGAGGACGAGATGGTGCCGCCGGCGTGTGCGTGGACGACGACCAGATCGCCGACCTCGAGCGTGGACTGCAGGTCGATGCGCCAGGTCGGTCGGGTCCGCACCTGCCAGCGGTAGAACTCCATGAGGGCCGCTCGGTCCGCTGGCCACCCGAAGCCGGATCCTTGGTAGTCGGGCGACACCATCCGGCTGACGGCCTCGAGGTCCCGCCGGTTGACGACCTGGTCGAGGTAGTCGCGCACCAGCTGCGACAGCGGCACTTCCCTCAAACGCGGACCTCGCGCACGACCTCTCCGACCGCCTCGGCGATCGCCACGGCCCGGCTCGACCCGCTGCGGCGGTCACGGATCTCGACCGTGCCGTCGGCCGCGAGCGTCTTCCCCACGACGACGTAGGTCGGGATCCCGATCAGCTCGGCGTCCTTGAAGGCCACCCCGGGGCTGACCTTGTGCCGGTCGTCAAGCAGGACGCGCAGACCGGCAGCCTCGAGGTCGGCCGCCAACCGCTGCCCGCCCTCTTGCTGCTCACCTTGGCCGGCGATGACGACGTGCACGTCAGCGGGTGCGATCGAACGAGGCCAGACGAGACCCTTCTCGTCGTACGACTGCTCGGCGATCGCCGCGACGGCGCGGGAGACCCCGATGCCGTAGGAGCCCATCGTGACGCGGACAGGCTTTCCCTCCGGCCCGAGGACATCGAGGGAGAGCGCGTCGGCGAACTTTTTGCCGAGCTGGAAGACGTGACCGATCTCGATGCCGCGGTTGATCTCCAGCAGGCTGCTGCAGCGGGGGCACAGGTCGCCGTCGCGCACCTCGGCCGCGGGGATGGTGCCGGCCGGCACGAAGTCGCGGCCCATCACGACGTTGACCGCGTGCTTGCCGGCCTCGTTGGCGCCGGTCACCCAGGACGAGCCGGTCGTGATGCGGGTGTCGACCAGGTAGCGGATCTCCAGGTCGGCGAGCACCTGAGGACCGATGTACCCACGGACCAGGCCAGGGTGCTTCGCGAAGTCCTCGAACGCCTCGACCTCGGCGGGGAACACGTTCGCCTCGACGGCCTTGAGGTCGACCTCGCGGTCACCGGGTACGCCGATGACGAGCAGTTCGGTGGAGCCGTCCGGGTTGCGCAGCTGCAGCACGACGTTCTTCAGGGTGTCCGCTGCGGTGATCTGGTGGCCCTTCGAGCGCAGCAGCTCGACGAGGGTCTCGATGGTCGGGGTGTCCGGCGTGTCCAGCACCTCGAGGGCAGGGCGAGCCATCGGGTCGGTTGCGGCGGGCGCGCTGACGGTCGCCGCCTCGACGTTCGCTGCGTAGTCGCACGAGGTGCAGGCGACGTAGGTGTCCTCGCCGTGAGGCGCGACCGCGAGGAACTCCTCCGACGCGCTCCCGCCCATCGCTCCGCTGACGGCGAAGACGATGCGGTAGTCCAGACCCAGGCGCTCGAAGATCTTCACATAGGCGTCGCGATGGTCCTGGTAGCTCTTCTTCAACCCCTCGTCGTCGAGGTCGAAGGAGTAGCTGTCCTTCATGAGGAACTCGCGCCCGCGCAAGATGCCGGCCCGCGGCCGCGCCTCGTCCCGGTACTTCGTCTGGATCTGGTAGAGCGACACCGGAAGGTCCTTGTACGACGAGTACTCGCTCTTCACCATGAGGGTGAACAGCTCCTCGTGCGTGGGACCGAGCAGGTAGTCGTTGCCCTTGCGGTCCTTGAGGCGGAAGATGCCGTCGCCGTACTCCGTCCAGCGACCGGTGGCCTCGTAGGGCTCCCTGGGCAGCAGGGCGGGGAACTGCACCTCCTGCGCGCCCATCGCGTCCATCTCCTCGCGGACGATCTGCTCGATGTTGCGAAGCACCTTCAGCCCCAAGGGCAGCCAGGAGTAGATGCCGGGCGCGACGCGTCGGACGTACCCGGCACGCACGAGCAGCCGGTGGCTCGGGACCTCCGCGTCCGCCGGGTCCTCACGCAGGGTGCGCAGGAACAGCGTGGACATGCGGAGCACGGTCTTCTCCCTCGATCAGGCGGACCCCGAGCCTATCGAGGGTGCCAACTGCGTTAGCTGGGGACGACGACCTCGCCGGTGCGCTCGAGCTTGTGCCAGGGAAGGTGGAGCCCCGAAGCGGCACTGACCAGTGACTGGATCACCACGAGGTAGATGAGCTGCCGGTAGAACAGCTGCTGCAGCGGCAAGCTCCACAGCGGCCGGTAGGACTCGCGATCCAGGTTCAGCGCGTAGCCCGCTGTCGCCACCCCGATCAGCGCGTACGCACCCCACACCAGGGCGACTCTCTCCAGCTGCCCGGTGAGCAGACCGTGGAGGGCGAAGACATCCACGACCGGAGCAAGCAGCGGCAGCACGACCTGGAAGGCCACCATGTACGGCAGGCCGACCCGGCCGAGCGGTCCCCCCTCGCGCACGGCGGCGCGATGCTTCCACGCGCACTGCAAGGTGCCGTAGCCCCAGCGCCAACGCTGGCGCCACAGGTCGCTGACGCTGCTCGGTGCCTCCGTCCAGGCACGCGCGCGCTCCTCGTGCACCACCGACCAGCCGGCACGCAGCAGGGCCATCGTGACGTCGGTGTCCTCGGCCAGGGTGTCCTCGGACATGCCGCCGACCTGTTCCAGCGCCTCTCGGCGGAAGGCGCCGCACGCCCCGGGCACTGTCGTGATGCACCCCAGCAGGTCTTGCAGTCGGCGGTCGAGGTTGAAGCCGCTGACGTACTCCAGGTGCTGCCAGCGCCCCAGCAGCCCGCGCCTGTTGCCCACCTTGGTGTTGCCGCTCACCGCCCCGACGGTCGGGTCGCGAAGCGGCTGGACCAGGTGCCGGATCGTGTCGGGTTCAAAGACGGTGTCGCCGTCGAGCAGCACGAGCACGCCGTACCGGGACTCGCCGATCCCGGTGTCCAGGGCGGCCGCCTTCCCACCGTTCTCCCGTCGGATCACGCGGACCCGATCGAACCCCAGCGCCTCCACGATGTCGGCGGTGCCGTCCGTCGAGCCGTCGTCGATGACCACGACCTCGAACTCGGGGTAGTCGCTGGCCAGCAGCGATCGCACGGCCGCCTCGATCCCGACGGACTCGTTGTACGCCGGAACCAGCACGCTGACGGGCGGGAACTGGTCAGGACCATCAAGCCGCGCAGCGGACACCCGGACATGTCGCCGCGCCAGACCGACCACCAGGAGCGTCCGGAGCCCGGCCAGCAGCCCGAACGGCAGCACCAGCCAACCCACGAGCAGCACCAGCCAGTGCGCGATGTCGACGGTCCAGAACAGCGCTTGGCCCTGCCAACGCTCGAGTTTGGGAGCAGGGCGGTCGCTCGCGGTCGCACTCAGCCCGAGGCCACCGGAGACCGTGGTGAAGCGGTAGCCGGCGTCCCGGTAGGCACGGATGAGGCCCGGGAGCGCGGCCACCGTCTGGGCCCGGTCCCCGCCGCCGTCGTGGAGGAGCACGACGGCGCCCGCGGGGGTCGTTGCGCTCCCGGCCTGCACGATCGCGGCGACGCCGGGCCGGCGCCAGTCCCCGCTGTCACGGTCGGACAACACCACGAGGTAGCCCTCGTCCGTCGCGGTCCGCATCACGCGAAGGTCAGACCTCGTGACGGCTGAAGGCGTCGAGGAGTACGGCGGTCGCAACAGCGCACTGCTCACCCCCGCGCTGCCGGCCAATCCCAACTGCCCCAAGGAAAGCTCGAGCCGCTGCCGCCAGGCGGGCACGCTGGACAGGTCGCTGTGGGACCAGGTGTGCAGCCCGATCTCGTGGCCCTCGGTCAGCGCGCTCCGCACGATGTCGGGGTGCTCGGCCGCACGTGCACCCACCACGAAAAACGTCGCGGGCACCCCCTCGGACTTCAGCACGCGCAGTACCGCCGGTGTCCAGAGCGGGTCCGGCCCGTCGTCGAAGGTCAGGGCGACCACCTTGTCCGGCAGCCCACGCGAGACCAACCCTGCCCCGCCCCGGTAGACCACGGCGCCGGATCCGCCCACCCCGTCCACGGCGACCTCGTGGGTGCTGGCGGGACCGACCCCCTCCGAGAGGGACTGCAGCGACAAGGCCAGCAGCACAGCGAGCAGCGCCACGACCAGCAGCCCCCAGTGCGCGCGCGGAGCTCGGCGCGCGTGCGGAGCGGCGGTCACGGGCGGCCCGGCGGTGTGCGGCTTGCCTGCGGGTTCGGACGCAGACTGGATCTCGGAGTGGGGTTGCTGGTCGCCGCCGTGGCGGTGCTCTGAGGCTCAGGTTTCCTGCTGTTCGAAGGACCGGTGCTCGGCGCTGGCGTGGCTGTCGTGACCGTCGTTTCTGTCGGGCTGGGTGCCGTGGTCGAACGCGCACCGTCAGAGGTCGGACGCGGGTATGCCGAAGCGCCAGGCGTCTTGTCGAGCACCTCCACCGGTGCTCGACGACCACCTGCAGGATCACCTAGCGGTGGCGCCACCGGCCGGGGCAGCAGCGGCCCCAGCCCAAGACGCGAGACCCCGGGCGGCGCGATCAGCGACAGCACCACCAACCCGACGTACACGCTCATGAGGACGCCGAGCGCCCAGCAAGCCCGGAAGAACCACCTCGCACGGCGGCCACTGGGGTCGACGAAGACTGCGGTGGACCTCACGCGCCCTAGTCTGTCGCGGTGCTGGTCCTACTGCCACCTTCAGAGACCAAGGCCTGCGGCGAGGACGGACCGCCCTTGGACCTGTCGAGCCTGTCCTTCCCTAGCCTCACCGGCACCCGCAGGGCGCTGCTGCGTGATGTGATCCGGCTCGCCAAGAAGGAGCCCGAGGCGCTGCGGGTCGCCCTGGGTGTGTCGCAGAAGCAGCAGGCAGAGGTGCTCAAGAACCGCGCGCTGCTCACGTCGCCGACGTTGCCTGCTCTGGCGCTCTACACGGGCATCGTCTACGACAACTTGTCCTACGCCACCCTCAACGCAGCGGCGCGACGCCGGGCCGACGAGTCGTTGGTGGTCGCCAGTGCCCTCTTCGGGCTGCTCCGGCCGCAGGATCGGGTGCCGTCGTACCGGCTCTCAGGAGGAACGGTTCTGCCGGGGCTCGGCGGCCTCACCTCACGATGGCGACCGGCGCTGGAACCCTTGCTGGACAAGGACTTTGTGATCGACCTGCGCAGCGGCGCCTATGCGAGCCTCGCCCACGTGCCGGGTGCTTGCCAGGTGCGCGTGCTGCGCGAGGAGGGCGGCCGACGCACGGTGGTGAGCCACGACAACAAGTGGACCAAGGGCCTGCTCGCCCGGGCGCTGTGCGAGCACGGCGCCTCCTCGGTCACCGAGGTGGCCGAGGTGGGGAGGACGGTGTGCGACGCCGTCGAGGTAGACGGGCAACGTGTGGACCTGCTCCTGCATGGACTGGCCTCGGCCCGCACTCCCTGAGATCTCAGCCCTTCGCGACGAAAACCGTCTCGTACTCGGCATTCATGCCGACCCGGCTCGCCTGGGGACGAGGCGCGGCTGAACGCGATCGGCGCTGGGCAACGATGACGGCAGGCTGTATCCCTCCATGAACCACTGCTGGTTGTGCACAGGTCCGTTTCGTTTGTCGAATGTGTTTGCTAGTATGTGGTCACGGACTTGGCGAAGGGGGTGAGCGGGGTGTCACAGGTCGCTCTGGACCCTGTGCTGGTCTTGCTCGGGTGGGACCCCGTGACCTGGGAGCCGCCCGCGCAGGAGCCTGCTGACGGGCCGGTGCCCGACGTGCCGGCGGAGCTGGCGGAGGGTCAGGACTGGGCGTGGGGGCCGGTCGCCTGCACCTGCAGTGACGCCTGCTCCTGCGAGGCGTGGACCCGGCTGCTGACCGCGGAGGAGTTCGACCAGGCCTGGTCCTCCGGGGAGGTCCCCGGCGCTTCGCCGACCTCCGCCACCGCGGAGGCCGGCTGGGCTGTGCCGGGTGTGTGGGCTGAGCCGGTGCCGGCGGCGCCGGAGGTCGTCGGGGGGCTCGTCGCGCAGCTCAGCGAACAGGTCGCGCTGCTGGAGTCGGTGACGGCCGCGCAGCTCCCCGCGGGGCAGGCGTTGGCGGAGGCCGAGGCGCTGCTCGACCTCGCGCACCGGCTGCGGGTGCTGCAGCTCGACCGGCTCGCCGACGTGCACACCCGCCG
>JBKJSN010000005.1:0-8974 GCA_046595815.1 Mycobacteriales bacterium | reverse complement strand
GCCGAAGCCCTTCTTGAGCTTGTTGACCTCGATGACCGTCGAGCCCAGGCGCGGGCCCGGAGGGATGACGATCTCGTCGAAGTCGAGCTTGGACGACTTCTCCGCCTCGGTGGCCATCTCCTCGTAGCGCGCGAGCCGCGAGCGGCTCTTGGTCTGACGCGCCTTGGCGTTGGAGCGGACCCACTCGAGCTCCTTCTCCAGCATCTTGGCGCGCTTGACGTCCTTCTGCCCCTCGATCTTGAGGCGGTCCTTCTTCGTCTTCTCCGCCTCGGCGGCCATCTCCTCGTAGCGGGCGAGGCGGCTCTTGCTCTTGGTCTGCCGGCCCTTGGCGTTCTGCCGGACCCACTCGAGCTCATCACGCAGGCGCTTGGCGAGCTTGGCGTCCTTCTTGCCCTGGACCTCCAGCCGCGCGCCCTTCTTCTCGAGGTACGTCGAGTAGTTGCCCTCATAGGGGTAGGCCCGACCTCGGTCGAGCTCCAGGATCCACTCAGCGACGTTGTCGAGGAAGTACCGGTCGTGGGTCACCGCGAGCACGGCGCCGGCGTACCGGCCGAGGTGCTTCTCCAGCCACTCCACGGACTCGGCGTCGAGGTGGTTGGTGGGCTCATCGAGCAGCAGCAGGTCAGGGGCCTCGAGCAGCAGTTTGCACAGCGCCACGCGGCGGCGCTCACCACCGGACAGGTGGGCGACGTTCTCCTCCGGAGGCGGGCAGCGCAGCGCGTCCATGGCCTGCTCGATGAGGGAGTCGACCTCCCAGCCGTTCTTGGCCTCGATGATGTCCATGAGGGGGGCCTGCTCGGCCATGATCGCGTCGAAGTCGGCGTCGGGCTCGCCCATCTTCTCGTTCAGCGCGTTGTAGCGGTGGAGCACATCCATGAGCTCGCGCACGCCGTCCTCGACGTTCTCGCGGACCGTCTTGGTGTCATCGAGCTGCGGCTCCTGCATCAGGATGCCGACGCTGTACCCCTGGCTGAGGCGCGCCTCGCCGTTCGAGGGCTGGTCGAGCCCGGCCATCATCTTCAGCACCGTGGACTTGCCGGCCCCATTGGGTCCGACGACACCGATCTTGGCGCCCGGGATGAAGGACAGCGTGACGTCGTCGAGGATCACCTTGTCCCCGACCGCCTTGCGGACCTTCTGCATCACGTACACGAACTCAGCCATGCGGGTCAGCCTAGTGAGCGTGGCGCCCGGCCCCCGCGGTCGCGGGAACCGGGCGCCCAGGGCGGTAGGTCAGGCCGCAGCTTCCTCAGCGGTCTGGACAGCCACCTCGTCCTCCAGGAAAGGCACGAGCGGTCCGGGGTCGCCCTGGGGAACCGCGCTCACGATCTCCCCGGTGGCCTGGTTCAGCCACTTCTCCGGCATCAGGTCTGCTGTCGACCCGGGGCGGACCGTGCGCTTGACCTCGACCGCGTAGCGGGACACATCAGCCCCGACGGCCGTGGCGTCGATGACCAGCTTGGTGCCGATCGTCCCGTCGTTGCGCTCATACGTCTGCTGCAGGAGCTTGCCCTGCACCACCAGCCGGTCGCCCTTCTTGAAGGACTCGGCGACCTGCTCGGCCAGCTCACGCCAGCAGGTGAGGTTGAACCACAACGTCTCCTTGTCCTGCCACTCATCCCCCACCTTGCGGCGCGGCGTGGTGGCCAGTCGGATGTCGCAGACCGGCACCCCGTTGGGGGTGTAGCGCAGGTCGGGGTCGCCCCCGAGGTGCCCGACGAGAGAGATGGCCACTTCGTTCACGATGCCTCCAGGGCAGCTCGACCCGACAGGTCGCCGGGTGGTCCCGCGAGCCTGTGGCCACCCGGTGGCCCGGCATCCCGGCGTACCGGGGGCTGTGGGACAGCGATCCCGCTCTGTGGAGGGGCTACAGCGAAGCCGCGATCGTGCGACCGGCGGTCCGGCCGGAGAACAGGCAGCCACCGAGGAAGGTGCCCTCGAGCGCGTTGTAGCCGTGCATGCCGCCGCCGCCGAAACCGGCGACCTCGCCCGCTGCGAACAGTCCGGGGATCGGCTCGCCGGCGGAGTCAAGGACGCGGGCACCGAGGTCTGTGTGCAGGCCACCGAGGGTCTTGCGAGTGAGGATGTTCAGGCGCACCGCGATGAGCGGCCCGTTGTCCGGGTCGAGGAAGCGGTGAGGTGCGGCGACGCGCACGAGCCGGTCGCCGCGGTAGCGCCTGGCGCCCCGGATCGCCGTGATCTGAGCGTCTTTGCTGTAGGCGTTGTCGATCTGGCGGTCCCGCTCCACGAGGAGCTTCTCCAGCACCGGGAGGTCGATCAGCGACTCCTCGGTGAGGGCGTTCATCTTCTGCACCAGCTCAGGCAGGGTCGCGGCGTGCACGAAGTCGGCGCCCTTGTCCACGAAGGCCTGCACAGGTGCCGGCGCTCCTCCGCGGGCGCGGGTGAGCGTCGCCTTGATGTCCTTGCTGGTGACGTCGGGGTTCTGCTCGGAGCCCGAGAGCGCGAACTCCTTCTCGATCACCTTCTGGGTCAGGACGAACCAGGAGTACTCATAGCCGCTGGCCATGATGTGCTTGAGCGTCCCGAGGGTGTCGAACCCCGGGAAGCAGGGCGCCGGCATCCGGTTGCCCCGCGCATCGAGCCAGAGCGACGACGGGCCCGGGATGATCCGGATGCCGTGATTGGGCCAGATCGGGTCCCAGTTCTGCAGGCCCTCGACGTAGTGCCACATCCGGTCCGGGTTGATGACGGTCCCGCCCGCGGCCTCGGTGATGGGGACCATCCGACCGTCGACATGGGCGGGTACGCCGGCCACCATTCGCTTCGGCGGTGCCCCCAGGCGCGCGGGCCACTGCTTGCGCACCTGGTCGTGGTTGCCCCCGATGCCTCCGCTGGTGACCACGACGGCCTGCGCTCGGATCTCGAACTCACCGATCGCGACCCTCGAGGAGCTCTGCCCGCGCAGGATCGCGCTGGGCTCGAGCACCGTTCCTCGCACGCCGACGACCGCACCGCCCTCCATGACGAGCTCGTCGACCTGGTGCCGGAACAGCAGCGTGATGTTGGCGCTGGCCCGGACTTTGCGCTCGAAGGGCTCGACGACTCCGGGGCCGGTGCCCCAGGTGAGGTGGAAGCGGGGCACGGAGTTGCCGTGGCCGCTCGCCGTACCGTCTCCGCGCTCTGCCCACCCGACGACCGGGAAGATCCGGTGGCCCATCTCGTGCAGCCAGGCGCGCTTCTCCTGGTGGGCGAAGTGGACGTAGGCCTCTGCCCAGCGGCGCGGCCAGTGGTCCTCGGGCCGGTCGAACTGTGCGCTGCCCATCCAGTCCTGCAGGGCGAGCTCGACGGAGTCCTTGATGCCCATCCGGCGCTGTTCGGGGCTGTCGACCATGAACAGCCCGCCGAGGCTCCAGAACGCCTGACCTCCCAGGCTCTGGTCCGGCTCCTGGTCGACGATCACGACCTTCTTGCCCGCCTCCGCCAGCTCGGCCGCTGCCACCAGCCCGGCCAGCCCGCCACCCACCACGACAACGTCGGTCTGCATGGAGGGATCAAACACCACCACCCGGTACGGCGTACCAGCTGGAGGTGGTGGAAGAACGACCCGACCCTGACCGGGTGGACCATCCACCTCCTCCTGGACCTGACCTGGGTTCAGGCCCCGAGGGCGAGGGTCAGGTGCAGCACGGTCTGCGGATCGTCCAGCCGATCGCCGTACAGCTCGCGGAGCTGACCCATGCGATAGCGGACCGTCTGCGCGTGCACGAACAGCTCGGCCGCCACCGCCTCGCGCCGCCCGTGGTTCAACACCCAGGAGCGCAGCGTCTCGGTGAGCTTCTCGCGCGCCGCGGGCCGCAATCCCTCCAGCGGCGCGAGCACCCTGCGGCGCAGGTCCTCCAGCGCGTCCGGGTCCGCGGTGAGCACGAGCGCGGCCAGGTGCGCGTCGGTGTCGACCAGGCCCTCGCCGAGCGCTCGGCCGCGCAAGGCGAGCTGGTACGACGAGACCGCCCGCACCCACGGACGGGCCGGGCCGACGACGGCGCTGCGGCCGTGCAGGGCGGCGAGCAGGCGGGCGCGTACGGCGTCACCGAGATCGGCGACCAGCACGACCGCGTCGTCCCCGGAGTCGGCGACCAACGAGCGGGGGTCGACCGCCGCGAGCACGGCGCGCACCTGGGCCTGCTGGACGATGACGGCGGTGAGCGTCGTCGGCGCCGCCCAGTCCGCGCGCTCGGCCAACGCGCGAAGCGTGTCCACCGGCGCATCGGCGAGCAGGCTCTGGGCGAGCTGCTCGAGGTAGCGCTCGCGGACGCGGCCACTCGTGGCGAGCTCGTCGGTGTGGCCGGCGGCGCTCGCGGCCGAGAGCTCGTCGATGTAGGCGAAGACCAGCTCGGCGAAGCGGGCCAAAGTGGCGGCCGGCATCCCTGCCGCCGCGGCCGCCTCCGACCAGCCGCGCCAGGCGACGCGTGCCCCGATCCGGTAGGCCGCCAGGAGTGCGTCCATCGACCGGCCGCTGCGGGCCTCACCCCGGCCGAGGGCGTAGGCACCATCGAGGGTGGCCCGGTGCGGCGTCCCGGGACCGCTCTCGGTCTGCCGCGCCAGGGTGAGGAACCCCTTCAGCGCCATCTGCACTGCCTGGTTGATGGTGGAGCCCATGGGGCCCTGGAGCGCGCCGCTGTAGCTCGGGACCTCCTGGATCACTGCCGCGACGGTGTCCTGAGCGACCTCAGGCAGCAGCGCGGCAAGTTGCTCGGTGACGTCCGCGCTCAGGCCCAGGCTCTCGGTCAAATTGTTCTCTCCGAACAAAATAGGGCGCCAGGTTCACGCCAACTGGTCAGGACTTTACCCCCGGTTGGCCAGGAGAGTGGTGGCATGACGATGACAGCACCAGCCCGCCGTACCCCTCGGTCCTGGGCCAAGCGCGCGCTGACCCTGGCCGCCACCCCACTGGTGCCGCAGGACTTCCTGGACGTGGTGGCCCCGCTGGCGAGCCGGTCCGACCTGCGCGCCCGGATCGTGGCGATCGAGCCGGAGACGGCCGACGCGGCGACCCTGGTGCTCAAGCCTGGGCGCGGCTGGCGGGGGCACGTGCCCGGGCAGTACGTCCGGATCGGCGTGGACGTCGACGGGGTCCGGCTGTGGCGTGCGTACTCCGTCACCGCGGCACAGCGCGACCGGATCTCGATCACCGTGAAGGCCATCCCCGACGGCGTGGTGAGCAACCACCTCGTGCGTCAGGCCACCGTCGGGACCGTCGTGCAGCTGGACCAGGCAGCGGGCGACTTCGTCCTTGCCGGAGCCAAGCAGCTGTTCGTCACCGGCGGGAGCGGCATCACGCCTGTCATGGGGATGCTGCGGTCAGGCATCGAGACAGGGACGGCCCTTGATGCGGTCGTCATCCACTCGGCGCTCACCCGCGATGACGTCGTGTTCGGTGCCGAGCTGCGCGCGCTCCACGCTTCCGGTGCCATCCGCCTGATCGAGATCCACACCGACACCGACGGGCTGCTCGACGTGAGCTCACTGCCGGTGCTCGTTCCGGACCTGGCCGAGCGCGAGGTCTACACCTGCGGACCCACCGGCCTCATGGACGCGGTCGAGGAGCAGCTCCTCGACCTGGGGCTGCTCGAACAGTTCCACGCCGAGCGCTTCCGGCCTTCGATCCTGGCCGTCGGCGAGGGCGGCATCGCGACCTTCGGTACCACCTCCGTCGACGCCCCCGGTGACCGACCACTGCTCGACGTGGGCGAACAGGCCGGCGTCCTCATGCCGTCCGGCTGCCGGATGGGCATCTGCTTCGGCTGCGTCCTGCCGCTACGAGAAGGAGCCGTGCGCGACCTGCGCAGCGGTGACCTCACGACCGCCGGACCCGGCGTGCTCGTCCAGACCTGCGTCTCGGCTGCCGCCGGCGCCTGCGACCTCGACATCTCGTCCAACGCCTAGGAGATTTCCCGATGACCGCTCTGCAGCACAAGGCCACCTCACCCGTCTCGCACCTGACCCCGTCCGACATCGAGGAGCTCGGTCGCGCCCTGGACGCGATCCGCGCCGACATCGTCGCCTCCCGTGGCGCCAGCGATGCGGCGTACATCCGTCGTGTCATCAAGGTGCAGCGCTCGCTGGAGCTCGGCAGCCGCGCGGTGCTCCTCGCCTCGCTGTTCCCGCCGGCCTGGGTCGTCGGGACGATCGGCCTGTCGGTCGCCAAGATCCTCGAGAACATGGAGATCGGGCACAACGTCATGCACGGCCAGTGGGACTGGATGCGCGACCCGAAGATCCACTCCTCGACGTGGGAGTGGGACAACGCCACCCCGTCCGACGCCTGGAAGCACTCGCACAACGAGCTGCACCACACGTACACGAACGTGCTCGGCAAGGACAACGACCTCGGCTACGGGATCATGCGCGTGGACGAGGACCAGAAGTGGCACCCCGTGTACCTGGGGCAGCCGGTCTACAACTTCGTGAACATGCTCCTGTTCGAGTACGGCATCGCCGCGTACGACCTGGAGATCGGGCGAGTGGTGGCCGGCCGCAAGGACAAGGCCCTGTTCAAGAAGCAGGCGAAGGGCGTGCTGCGCAAGGTCCGCAAGCAGGCGCTCAAGGACTACGTCGTGCACCCCCTGCTGTCCGGCCCTTCGTTCCTCACCACCCTGGCCGCGAACGCGACCGCCAACGTGGTCCGCAACGTGTGGACCCACTCGGTCATCATGTGCGGCCACTTCCCGTCCGGGGTGGAGACGTTCACCAAGACCTCCATCGCGGGCGAGACCCGCGGCGAGTGGTACCTGCGCCAGATGCTCGGCTCGGCCAACATCTCCGGCGGTCGCGCGATGCACCTGATGACCGGGAACCTGTCGTTCCAGGTCGAGCACCACCTCTACCCCGACCTGCCGAGCAACCGGTACTCCGAGATCGCCCCGCGGGTGCAGGAGCTGTTCGAGCGCTACGGCCTCACCTACACCGTCGGCCCGCTGCCCAAGCAGGTGGCGTCGGCGTGGTGGAAGGTCATCCGCCTGTCGCTGCCCAACGGCACCTTCGGCAGCTCCGACGCCCGCCCGGTGCCGGAAGCCGCGCGCGTGGCCGCCTGATCGGTACGGTTGTCCCGCTGGCGCCCGTAGCTCAGCTGGACAGAGCAGCCGCCTTCTAAGCGGCAGGTCGCAGGTTCGACCCCTGCCGGGCGCGCCCTCTACCCGTTGTCTGCTCGGTCCGTCGGCTCTCAGGCGATCTCGGGCCGGGCCGGAGCGTGCGGAGGCGCCGAAGCGGGCCTGCGGTCGACGAGCTGGGCAGACAACGTGCGGGAGGGTCAGGCCTGGACGGCGTGGTCCGGGTCCTCGGGGGCCTCTCCGGCGCGCTCGGCGCGCTCGGAGCGGAACAGCTCCTTGATCGCATCGACCAGAGCTTGCTCTCCGGCGGCCACGGTTCCAAAGGCCGTCTCGACCTCGATCAGCTCCACGACATCTCTCCACGGGTACCCGGCGACCTCGGGGGCGGTCGCGCTCACCAGGGGAAACGAGCGAACCTGCGCCCGGGGAACGGGTGGCCTAGGGCCAATACCGTTCAGTTAGGCTTACATCGGTGTAGTTTGTAGGGCATGCCTCGTGCTGGGTGGAAGAAGCCGGTCTCGGATCGGCGCTTGTCGGACCTGGTGTCGGTCGGTGTGCTGACGCGGGTGTTCCCGCCAGCGCTGGTCGATGAAGTGATCGCAGGAGTGGGCCGCACGGAGCAGCGAAATCGCTCGCTGCCGGCGCGCGTGATGGCGTACTTCGCGATCGGGATGGCGATGCATTCCGAGGGGTCCTACGAGGACGTGCTCAGCCAACTGACCGACGGGTTGGCGTGGAGCTCGGGCTGGGCCGAGAACTACAGCCCGCCGTCGAAGTCGGCGATCTTCCAGGCCCGGGCCCGGTTGGGGTCCGAGCCGATGAAGGCGTTGTTCGAGCGGGTCGCCGCGCCGATCGGGATCGTGTCGACGCCGGGGACATGGCTGGCAGGGCGACGACTCGTCGCGGTCGACGGGTTGTGCCTGGACGTGGCTGACACCATCGAGAACGCCGCGTTCTTTGGCCGTCCAGGGGTGAACAAGGGTGAGCAGTCGGCGTTTCCGCAGGCCCGGGTGGTCGCGCTCGCGGAGTGCGGGACGCACGCGATGTTCGCCGCCGAGATCGGCAAGTACACCGAGTCCGAGAGCACCTTGGCGGAGCGGCTGTTGCCCAAGCTGGCCTCGGGGATGGTGCTGCTCGCCGACCGCGGGTTCTTCTCCTTCGCCCTGTGGCGCAAGGCATCGGAAACTGGGGCCGACTTGCTGTGGCGGATCAGGACCGACAAGGCCGGACCCCGCGCCGAGCACGTGCAGGACTTGCCCGACGGCTCCTGGCTGGCGCATCTGAAGAAGTCCACCGACCGCACGAGCACCCCGCCGATGCTGGTTCGGGTCGTGGACTACTCGCTCGACGACGGCCGCCCGAACGCCGAGAGCTACCGGCTGTTCACCACCCTGCTCGACCCCGACGAAACGCCCGCGGCTGACCTGGCCGCGGTCTACCACCAACGCTGGGAGATCGAGCTCACCTTCGACGAGCTCAAGACCCACCAGCGTGGACCCCGGCTCGTGCTGCGCTCGAAGTCCCCGGACCTAGTCCAGCAGGAGATCTGGGGCCACCTGTGCTGCCACTACGCGATCCGCACCCTGATGACCGACGCAGCCCGACACAGCGGGCACGATCCCGACCGGATGAGCTTCGTCGCCGCACTACGGATCGCACGTCAGTCCATCGCCCCCCGGGGCGCTTTTCCCCCCTGACGACAGCAGCGCCTGTGTGCGGCTGTGGCAGCACGCCATCGGCCGGCTCGTGCACCGACTCAACCCCAAGCGGCGACTGCGCGCTGCGCCCAGGGTCATCAAGCGCAAGATGCCCAAGTGGCACGTCAAGCGCCACCACCACGCCGACTGGCCCCAACCTCACCACCCACCTGACTACTTGGTGGTTCCTTCTAACTGAACGGTATTGGG
>JBKJSN010000213.1:0-11900 GCA_046595815.1 Mycobacteriales bacterium | reverse complement strand
AGCTCATCGACTTCGAGGACCCGGGCGACGACGACGTCTTCGGCGTCGGCCAGGTGGAGCACTTCACCTGGAAGGGCCTGCTGGACTTCACCACGTGTACGGAGTGCGGCCGCTGCCAGAGCCAGTGCCCGGCCTGGAACACCGGCAAGCCGCTGAGCCCGAAACTGCTGATCATGGACCTGCGGGACCACCTGTTCGCGAAGGCGCCGTACCTGCTGTCCAAGGACAAGGAGGCGTTCCTCGCGGACGCCCCCGCCGCCGGCGAGCACAGCAGCCACGGGGTCCCGGAGTCCGGCTACGAGCGGGTGCACGGGTCCAACAAGGAGCAGTACGAGCGGCCCCTGGTCGGTACGGCGGAGCAGCTGGGCGTCATCGATCCCGACGTGCTGTGGTCGTGCACCACGTGTGGCGCGTGCGTCGAGCAGTGCCCCGTCGACATCGAGCACGTCGACCACATCCTGGACATGCGCCGCTACCAGGTGCTCATCGAGAGCGCGTTCCCCAGCGAGGCCGGCGTGATGCTGCGCAACCTCGAGAACAAGGGCAACCCGTGGGGCATGAACAACTCCAGTCGCACCGACTGGATGGACGGCCTGCCGTTCGAGGTCAAGGTCGTCGAGAGCACGATCCCGGACGAGGTCGAGTACCTGTTCTGGGTCGGCTGCGCCGGTGGCCTGGAGGACCGGAGCAAGAAGGTCACCCGGGCGTTCGCCGAGCTGCTGCACACCGCAGGCGTGGAGTTCGCCGTACTCGGCGCGAAGGAGTCGTGCACCGGTGACCCGGCCCGCCGCCTGGGCAACGAGTTCGTCTTCCAGATGCTGGGCCAGCAGAACGTCGAGGTCCTCAACGGCGTCGGCGCCGGCCGCGAGAACGGCGTGAAGATCGTCGCGACCTGCCCGCACTGCTTCAACACGCTGGCGAATGAGTACCCGCAGCTCGGCGGCGACTACGAGGTCGTGCACCACACGCAGCTGCTGGGCAAGCTCATCGAGGAAGGGCACCTGGTCCCGATCACGCCGGTCGACTCCAGCGTGACCTACCACGACCCGTGTTACCTCGGCCGGCACAACAAGGTCTACACGCCGCCGCGCGAGATCCTCGCCGCGATCCAGGGCCTGACCACCACCGAGATGCCCCGCTGCAAGGAGCGCGGCTTCTGCTGCGGCGCCGGCGGTGCCCGCATGTGGATGGAGGAGAAGATCGGCAAGCGCATCAACGTGGAGCGCACCGAGGAGGCCCTCGACACCGACGCGGACATCATCAGCACCGCGTGCCCGTTCTGCATCACGATGCTCTCGGACGCGGTGACCGCGAAGATCCAGTCCGGTGACGCCAAGGAAGGCGTGCAGGTGCTCGACGTCTCGCAGATCCTCGCCCGCTCGCTCAAGGCGCCAGTCACAGCCGGTACGGCGGTAGCCCCCGCCGAGGAGCCGGCACCCTGACGGTGCTCCCCTGGCGGCGCCGGCGTCCCGACCCCTTCGAGCAGGTGGCGGAGCGGATCGAGGCTGGACGCAAACCCTTCGAGGCGCTGCCCCCCGACCCGCGGCGGATCGACCGCAAGCGCCTGATCATGTACGTCGTGGTGGGCGCGCTGCTGGTGGCGGTACTCCGTGACGGGCTCGGGCGACCGGCCCCGCCGGTGCAGGGCTCGTGCGCCAAGCCCGGCTTCGCGCTGGACCGCGTGGAGGTCACCGAAGGCGCGGTCATCAAGTGGTCCGTCGCCGGGCCGAGTGGTTCGCAGGTCGTCATCACCGCCGACACCACGTCGCCCGAGACCGGCCGGCTCCTGGGTCCGGTCCCGGTGAAGGACTGCAAGGCGAGCGGGCGTTTCGGCGTACCCCTGCCTGACGGGGACCACGTGCTGCGGGTGTTCCTGCTCAACGCGGACGGCAGCACCACGGTCGTCGGCACCCAGAAGCTGGTCGTGAACGCCCCTAACTGAGGTTTCGAGGAGGACCATGACATCCGTGACCGTGTTGCCTTTCGGCCGACCGCTGACGCGAGCCGACCTGCAGGACCTGCCCGATGACGGGCACCGGTATGAGCTCATCGACGGGATGCTGCTCGTGAGCCCCGGACCTCGGCCACAGCACCAGTTCGTCTCCGGTCGACTGTTTCTGCTGCTGAGTGCGGCTTGCCCGCCAGAGCTGTGCGTGGCCTACGCACCCTTGGCCGTGGCGCTCGCGGACGACACCGAATTGCAGCCGGACCTGCTCGTCGCGCCGCGCACCCAGTTCACCGACACCGAGCTCGCCGGCCCGCCCCTGCTGGCGGTGGAGGTGCTGTCGCCGAGCACGCGGCGAGTCGACCTGCTCCTCAAGCGCGACCGTTTCCAGGCCGCGGGTGTCCCGTCGTACTGGATCGTGGACCCGGACGAGCCGTCGATCACCGTGCTGGAACTCCAGGACGGCGGGTACGTCGAGGTGGCCGTCATCGCGGGCAGCGAGCCGCACACGGTTGCTCGACCCTTCCCCCTGTCGTTGGCCGGGGACGACCTGCAGTCACGCTGAGTGCGAAACCGGTTGCAGCACAAGGACTTCACCGGTTGGGTAGTCGGGTGAGACAAGCGCTGCGGCACCGGGACTTCCGGCTGCTGTTCACCGGGCAGGCCGTCAGCGCCATCGGCGACCAGATCTTCCCGGTCGCGGTGACCGTGCAGGTGCTCGACAACGGCGGGTCCATCAGCGATCTCGGCCTCGTGCTCGCGGCCCGTACGGCGGCGCTCGTGCTGTTCGCGCTGCTGGGCGGGGTCTGGGCCGACCGGCTCCCGCGGGTGCAGGTGCTCATCGGTGCCGATGCCGTCCGGCTGGTCGCGGTGCTGGGACTGGTCCTGGTGCTGACCAGCTCCACGTCGGTGGCGGTGCTCGCCGCGCTGGTCTTCTTCGTGGGTGCGGGCGAGGCCTTCTTCCGCCCGGCCTTCGGCGCGCTCATCCCCTCGGTGCTGCCGCCCGAGGAGCTCAACGCCGGGAACGCCCTGTCGGGCTCGACCTTCCACCTGGCCGCGATCATCGGCCCGGGCCTCGCCGGCATCCTGGTCGCGACGACCGGGCCGCGGGGGGCGCTGCTGTTCGACGCGGCCAGCTTCGCCGTCAGCCTGGCGACGCTGCTGTGGGTGCGTGAGCCGGCGCGTGAGGTGCAACCGCGTCGGCGCATACACACCGAGATGGCCGAGGGGCTGGCAGCGGTGCGCCAACGGCCCTGGATCGCTGCGGTGCTGCTTATGGCGATGCTGCAGCTGATGCTGGTCTTCCCGGCCACCTCGGTGCTGCTGCCCAAGCTCATCAAGGACAGCGGCGCGCAGACGGCGACGTACGGCTACGTCCTGGCCCTCGGCGCGGTCGGCGGACTGCTCGGAGCCCTCATCGCTGGACACGTCCGCCCTCGCCTGCCCGGGCTGGTGGGCATGCTCGCGCTGCTGCTGTTCGCCTTCGAGCCGCTGATGCTGCTGCTCGAGGCGCCGGTGTGGGCGCTCACGCTGGGCTGGTTCGGGGCGTCGCTGGGACTCGGGCCGTTCCTCGTGTACTGGGAGACCGCCCTGCAGCAGGACATCCCACCGGCACTGCTGGCCCGGGTCATCAGCCTCGACTGGATGTGCAGCTTCGCGCTCATGCCCCTCGGCCTCGCCCTGGTCGGGCCGGCCGTCGGGGCGTTCGGGCGCGACGCGGTGCTCGTCGTCGCATTGTTCACGGCCATCGTGCCGCCGCTGCTGTGCCTGCCGGTGCCGGGCATGCTGAGATTCCGGACCCCTGGGCGCGAGCTCGCCATTGCCGACTGATCCGGCGGCTTGTCCTTCCGCCTAGAGTGCCGAGCACGAGCCGGGCTCAGCGACGGGCCACCTGAGCGCGAGGATGACGCATGGACCACCTTCCGGAGCGCGGCGAGGCTGCCCACCCGCCGGCCCCGGACCTCGCCGCCCGACTGGCCGAGTTGACCGCGCGCGAGGCGCCGGTGGAGCGCCCGCCTGTCGAGCAGCTCCAGGGACTGGTCGCCGCGCTGGTCGACCAGTTGGCGGCCGGCCAGGTCGAGACGCTCTACAGCCTGCACACCGCGTCGACCACGCTCGCTCGCCGGAGCGAGGAGCTGGCGACACTGGCCGCTGACCTCTCCGGCCAGATCACCGCACAGGTCACCGCGCAGGTCACCGAGCAGTTGACCGCACTCGTCACGGAGCGCTTCAGCGCGGCCGAGTCTTTGCTGGCCGGCGCGAGCGCGGCCATGGAGGAGCGAGTCCGCCACGCCGAGTCGCTCCTGCTGCAGGCAACCGCGGCGATGGACGCCCGGCTCGCCAGCGCTGAACTCACCCTCGCCACGACCAAGGGCGGAGTGGACGCTGCGACGGCCGGGCTGAGCGCTGCGGCCGCCCAGGCGCACGGGGACCTGGCGCGGACGACGCAGGAGACGTCGCGTGACATCAACAGCCTCGTTGACGAGCTGGCGGCCGTCGCCGGCCAGACCCTCGATGGGGTCCAGCTCGCGGGGCAGGTGGTGGTCTCGGCACTCAACGACCGCGTGGAGACGTTCCTGCAGGCCCTCACCGAGGCGCGGGACCACACGGCCGAGCACAGCGCAGACCTCGAGCAGACCCTCGAGGCCCGGGTCGCGCGGCTGGTCTCCCGCACCGACGCAGCCGTCGTCCGGCTCGCGGAACGACTGAAGGCCGAGACCGACCGGTTGGCGCTGCGGGACGAGGTGCAAGAAGAGCTCCGCGCTGCGGCCTTCGTCACCGTCCTGGAGGACCTGTTGGCGCGTGCCGGCGGCAGACGCGCGCTGCGGGACCGGGTGCGGGACGTGCTTGCTCAGGAGCGGACGGCGCCGCCGCCCCCGGCCCAGCACCAGCCCCCTGTGGCACCCCCGCCGACCAAGGCTCCAGCCAAGCGTCCCGCGCCCCGCAAGGCCGCCGCCACCCCACCGCCGACCGCCCGCAAGCGCACGCCCCGCTCGAAGGAGGACAGCCCGTGACCGGCTCATCGCACGAAGGCGGGTTCGTTCCCGCCCGCCCAGGCCGCCTCCGTCCCAGTCGCGGAGTGGCCGCGCCGGTGCCGACGGCCCCCAGCGACTTCGACGCCGAGGAGATCGCCCGCGGTCAGGCCGCGGCCGTGCTCGGGGCGCTGGGCAGGATGCAACTGCGGCTCGACGTGCTCGCCCGGGAGCAGACCGAGATGTTCGCCAAGGTCCTCGCGATGCTCCAAGACGTCACGGAAAGCCTGCAGTACGAGGAAGATGCACCGGCACAGGCGGCGCCAGAGGCCCCGGCTGAGGAGTTGCCGACCAGGGGTTGGTGAGGCTCCGCGGGCAAGGCGCGCACCTTCGTTAGCGTGACCTCATGCAGATCCTGGTTACCGGCGGTGCCGGCTTCATCGGCGCCAACTTCGTCCGCTGGACCCGCGCCCACCGGCCCGACGTGGAGATCGCGGTCCTCGACGCGCTGACCTACGCCGGAAATGCGGCCAACCTCTCCGGCACGGAGGTGCGGTTCGTCAAAGGTGACGTCGCCGACGCCGACGTGGTCGACGACCTGGTGCGCTCGGTGGACGTGGTGGTGCACTTCGCCGCCGAGTCGCACAACGACAACTCCCTGTCCGACCCTGCGCCGTTCCTGCGCACCAACGTGGTGGGCACGTTCACGCTGCTCGAGGCAGTGCGCCGTCACGGCAAGCGGCTGCACCACGTGTCCACCGACGAGGTGTACGGCGATCTGGAGCTCGATGACCCAGCCCGGTTCTCCGAGTCCACGCCGTACAACCCCTCCTCGCCGTACAGCGCGACGAAGGCCGGCAGCGACCTGCTGGTCCGGGCGTGGGTGCGGTCCTTCGGCATCGCGGCGACGATCAGCAACTGCTCCAACAACTACGGGCCGTACCAGCACGTGGAGAAGTTCATCCCGCGGCAGATCACCAACATCTTGAACGGCGAGCGCCCCAAGCTCTACGGCGCCGGGCGCAATGTGCGCGACTGGATCCACGTCGACGATCACAACGCCGCGGTCTGGACCGTGCTCGATCGCGGCGTGTCGGGCGAGACCTATCTGATCGGCGCGGACGGCGAGACCGACAACAAGACCGTCGTGGAGACGCTGCTGGAGATCGCCGGGCAGCCGCGCGACGCCTACGACCTGGTGCCCGACCGGCCGGGACACGACCTGCGGTACGCCATCGACGCGTCGAAGCTGCGCACCGAGCTGGGCTGGGCCCCGACGTACACCACCTTCCGGGACGGCCTGGAGGCGACCTTCGCGTGGTACCGCGACCACGAGGACTGGTGGCGCCCGGCGAAGGAGCAGACCGAGCGCCGCTACGCCGAGCTGGGAAGATGAAGGTCCACACCACCTCCATCGAGGGGTTGCTGCGGGTCGAGCTCGATGTCCATGGGGACTCGCGGGGCTGGTTCAAGGAGAGCTGGCAGCGCGAGAAGCTGGTGGCGTTGGGCGTGCCTGACCTCGCGGTGGTGCAGCACAACGTGTCCTACAACGCCGCGCGTGGCGTGACCCGCGGCATCCACGCCGAGCCGTGGAACAAGTTCATCAGCCCCGCCGCGGGCCGGGTCTTCTCCGCGATCGTCGACCTGCGGCCGGGCGAGGGCTTCGGGCGTCTGGAGACCTTCGAGCTCGGGGTCGGGGACGGGTTGTACGTCCCGCGCGGGCTGGGCAACTCCTTCTGCACCCTCGAGCCCCACACCGTCTACAGCTATCTGGTGGATGACCACTGGTCGGCGTCCGCGTCGTATGAGTTCGTGAACCTCTTCGATGCCACGCTGGCCATCGACTGGCCCGTGCCGCGCGCCGAGATGACCGTCAGCGACAAGGACCTGGCCCACCCCCCACTGGGTTCCTGACCTCGGGAGGTCCCCGCCGGCTCCCGCCTCCCGCCGGCCCCCTCCTTCCACGCCAACCCCCCTTCCTCGGCCCCCCCTCCTCGGCGAAAGGAGGGATACGCACCACGTTGACGCCAAAACTGGTGTCCAACCCTCCTCTCGCCGAGGAGGGGTCAGGCCGGAGGCCCCCGCCAACCCCCTCCCACGTCTCTCGCGCGCCCCTCCCACCCGAAAGGAGGGATACGCACCACGTTGACGCCGAAACTGGTGCCCAACCCTCCTCTCGCCGAGGAGGGGGGGGTCAGGCCCCCGGGGGCCCGGAGGCGGGTTAGGCCCGGAGGGACTCGGCCTCGGTCTCGAAGGCGGCGGCCAGTCCAGCACGCCAGTCCCGCAGAGGCCTCAGCCCCGCCGCCGCCCACGCAGAGCCCGACAGGACGCTGTACGACGGGCGCGGGGCCGGGCGGGGATAGGACGCGCTGTCGGTGGCCAGCACCCGGTCGGGGGAGGTTCCCAACTCGGAGAAGACGGCCCGGGCGAACCCGCACCAGGACACCGCCCCGCCGTTCGTCGCGTGCAGCACCCCGGCCGGCGCCGACGAGCGGGCCAGGTCGAGCAGGCCGGCGGCCAGGTCGCCCGTCCAGGTCGGCGAGCCCACCTGGTCGTCGACCACGCTCACCGTCTCGCGCGTGCGTTCCAAAGAAGCCATGGTGTGCACGAAAGAGGGCCCCTTCCCGCCGTAGAGCCAGGAGGTCCGAACGACGTAGGAGCCGGAGGGGTGCAGGGCGAGCACGGCATGTTCCCCGGCGAGCTTGGTCCGCCCGTAGGCGGTCCGCGGAGCGGTCGGGTCGGACACCTCATAGGGCGTAGTCGCGTCGCCGGCGAAGACGTAGTCGGTGGAGACCTGCACCAGCCGGATGTCGTCAGCGGCACAGGCGGTCGCGAGCAGCGCAGGCCCGGCGGCGTTGACGGCGTAGGCCGCCTCCTCGTCGGTCTCGGCCGCGTCGACGGCGGTGTAGGCGGCGGCATTGACCACGACCAGCCGGTGCGACCGTGAGTCCGCGCGCACGACGCGGGCCCAGTCGGCGACGACGTCACGGACCGCGAACGGGTCCGTGAGGTCCAGCGCCGCCCGGTCCAGGCCGCGGGCGAAGGCGACGTCAGGGGCCCGGTGCGCCAGCCCGAGCAGCGCCTGGCCGAGCTGCCCGCCGGCGCCGGTCACAAGGAGCGCAAGAGGCATCCGACCATCCAACCAGCAGTCCCCCACCACCACCCGCACCGCACCCCGCCCCGCGAGGCGACATGCGCACCGGTGGGCACCCGGATGCTCGCGGGCGCACGGGTCCTGATTGACCGCGCCGGTCAGAGCCTCACGACGAAGAACTCCACTCCCGAGGCGGGGCTGACGAGACCGAACGACATCGACCCACCGCCCGCATCGACCCCCACCTCGGGCACGAACTGCCAGTCCCGTGGCCCCAGCGGACTTCGCCGTGGATGGGCGCTCAGGGCGTCCGTGTAGAGGTCGAGCCCCAGCGCAGACACCACGAGCAGCGCCGTCGGGCTGGCCCAGCGCGCGTAGTAGGCCTCGACACCGGCGACCCCGAACGAGGTGACCGCTCGGGAGCCGAACGGTCGGACGCGGATGCGGGAGGCGCCATCCGTCGGTCCGGGAGCCGGCTCGACCCACGCGAGAGCCCGCTCGCCTGCCGTGGCCTGGGCAGCACGACCGAGCCGGATGACGCGGCCGGTTGCCGTGTCCACACTGGCGAGCTCCTCGGGGGCGGCAGGGTCGCTGGAGGCCGCGAACACCGTCCCGTTCGCCGAGCCCGACAGGGTCGCCGTGCGGAACGGCAGACCTGCGAGCCTCCTGACGTCGCCGGTCCGCAGGTCGATGGACAGCAGCGAGGCCGCCCGCTCGTCAGCCCGAGCCTCGGTGAGCAGCACGCGGGGGCTCTGGACGAGCACGTCCGGGGTCAGCTCAGCCGGCACTGCGTGGCTGCCGGCGAGGAGCTGCCGCGACGTTGCCTTCTCAGCGTCGAGAAGCAGCAGTGACCAGCTCTCGCAGTCGCCGGCCACGAGCGGAGCGCACTCCGCCATGGGCCGGGGGACCCGTCTCACCACGACGACGCCCAACGACGTGGGATAGCCGGCCAGCATCGAGGGGACCCCCTCCGGCCGCCACCTGAGCTCCCGCCCGTCCGGGGTGCGGATCGCCAGGCTCGTCGGAAGCGGGGTGCGCCCTTGGTAGAGCGCTCCCCAACTCGGCTGCGGTCGCTCGCGCACTCCGGCCACCACGAACCCCTCACCCGACTCGACCGAGGACAAGCCACGCTCAAAGCTCAGCGACTCGGTGACCGTGCCCGGACCCACGTAGGCCCCGGGATGGCCAGGCGCGAACACCGGTGGTGCCGCAGCCCGGTGCGGCGTGGAGCAGCCGCTCGCCAGCTCGACCACCGCCAGGGTCAGGCCGGCCGCGATCAGGCGAGAAGGGGCTACCAAGTCAAGATGCCCAAGGAGTGGCGATCCTCGTGCATCGACTCCCACGCTTGGGCAGGCGCGAACTGTCGCTTGTAGGGGCTGGCCCACGGGTCGGACACGAACAGCATGCCGCCGCCGGAGCTCGAGTAGCCGTAGATGGCAACCTCGTGCGAGTACTTGCCGACGGTCTTGGGGTTGGCGCTCCACGGCATCAGCGCAGGATCGCCCGTGAACCCGGTCCCGACCCGGTACCGGTACGTGTTCGTGACCACCCGGCTGAACAGGTTCGCCGCGGACCCGACCTCGGCCGCTGTGAGCGCCTGATACCTGTTCCTCGTCTGGTTGGAGTTCAGCAACGGAGCGATCCTCCGCGGGTCGGTGCCTCCCAGATCTCCCGTGCTGGGGTTGGGATGGCGAGTGCGCAGGTGCACGGCAAGGTCGTCCTGGGAGAAGCGGACTCCCCTGATGCCGTAGAGCAGGTTCTGGGTAGTCGCCGGGGCGCAGTAGTAGTTGGTCTCCTGCGCGTTGAACCCGATCCTCACCTTGGCTGAAGCAGGAGCGCTGGAGCCGCCGCCACAGGGGTTCTCCGGGCAAGAGTCGAACTCCACGACCTGGTCGGAGTCCGTGACGGAGGAGCCGGTGGCCGCGGATGCCAGCATCGCGGTGTCCAGCGGCTCAGCCTGGGCCTGGACCTGCGCCTTGTCCAGCAGCGCTGCGGCCTCCTCGGAGGTGGGTGCGGCGGGGACGTAGGTCGGGTCCAGGAAGGTGCCCCGGGCACCATCCGCCTCGTCGGGCTCAAGGATCGGCGGCACGGTCGGGACGGGCGGCACACCGAGCGGAGGAACGGTAGGCGCCGGGACCGGCGGCAGAGTCGGGACGGGCGGCACGTCCACCGGCGGGACAGTAGGCACGGGCACGGGCGGAACAGTCGGGGCCGGCTGCGTGATGACCTCCCGGACCTCGTCGACGACGGACCTCAGGTCCGGCAGGTCGGCGATGCAGGCCGTACACGGCGACGGCACGGGCGGAACAGTCGGAGCCGGCTGCGTGATGACCTCCCGGACCTCGTCGACGACGGACCTCAGATCCGGCAGGTCGGCGATGCAGGCCGTGCACACCGGCGGCACGCTCGGGGTCTCGACGACTTCCTGGACGATCTCGACCACCGTGTCGGGCAAGGTCGAGACAACAGATGCTTGCGCCGGGGTCGCGCACAGCATGGCCGTGGCGCTCACCAGCCCTAGCGCGATCAGACGTGCGGGGCTCTGGAGCACGCGTCACCCTCTCATCGATTCGTCCGTTCACGCCGCGGATGCGGTTCGGCGACCGTAAGGGCGTTTCATCCCGTTTCGAGGTGGTTCTCGACCTCGACGCTTGTGATCTAGATCACAGCGGTTGCGGACGTTCCCCGGGGAGGACGGGTGCGGGGATGACCTCCCGGCCTAACCCCGTCCCGCTCGAGCACCGAGCGGTCATCGCAGCAGGTGCAGCAGGTACTCGCCGTAGCCGGACTTGGCCAGGGGCTCGGCCAGCGCGCACAGCTGCGCGTCGTCGATCCAGCCCTGCTGCCAGGCGATCTCCTCCAGGCAGCCGATCTTGAGCCCCTGGCGCTCCTCGACGACCTGCATGAACTGCGCGGCCTGCATCATCGAGGCGAAGGTGCCGGTGTCGAGCCAGGCGGTGCCGCGGCTCATCACCTCGACGTGGAGCCGGCCCTGCTCGAGGTAGTGCTGGTTCACCGACGTGATCTCCAGCTCACCGCGCGCAGACGGGCGCACGTCGGCCGCGATCGACAGCACGTCGTTGTCGTAGAAGTACAGCCCCGCCACGGCGTAGGAGGACTTGGGTACGGCGGGCTTCTCCTCGATCGAGATGGCCCGGCCGGCGTCGTCGAACGCCACCACGCCATACCTCTCCGGGTCGGCGACGTGATAGCCGAAGACCGTCGCGCCCTCGACCGAGGTGTGCCGCGCGAGCTGCGTGCCGAAGTCGTGGCCGTAGAAGATGTTGTCCCCGAGCACGAGCGCGACCTTGTCGCCGCCGACGAAGTCCGCGCCGATGGTGAAGGCCTGCGCTAGCCCTTCGGGACGGGGCTGGACGGCGAAGCTGAACGCACAGCCCAGCTCCGAGCCGTCGCCGAGCAACCGCTGGAAGGACTCCTGGTCCTCCGGGGTCGTGATGATGAGGATCTCGCGGATCCCGGCGAGCATCAGCGTCGACAGCGGGTAGTAGATCATCGGCTTGTCGTAGACCGGCATCAGCTGCTTGGAGATGCCGCGGGTGATCGGGTGCAGCCGCGAGCCGGTGCCCCCGGCCAGCACGATGCCTTTCACCCGCGTCGGCCGCGCGCGGTCCCCCCGGCCAGGGCGGCCTCCTCGCGGGTGAGCTTCCCGCGGTCGCGCGTGTAGGAGTACTGATAGCCGTAGCTGTAGGCGTCCGGGCCCTTGGTCGGGACCATGTTGAGCACCCCGCCCAGCAGCGAGGCGCCGACGGAGGTGACTGTCCCGGCGGCCCGGGCGACCTGCTCACGGCGGGTGTGGTGGGCGCGCACGACCATGACCACGCCGCTGGTGAGGGTGCCGAGGACGGCCGCGTCGGTGACGGGCAGCAGC
>JBKJSN010000112.1:0-39744 GCA_046595815.1 Mycobacteriales bacterium | reverse complement strand
GTCCTGACGCACCTCATGCCCTTCCACGACCCGCAGGCGATGCTGGTCGAGGCGAAGGAGACCTACGACGGCCAGATCGAGTTGGCCACTGCCGGAGCCGTCTACGCCGTCTAGGGCTGCGCCGGTTCACGCTCTGGCTAGCCTTGCCCGCATGACGCGTGAAGACGGCAGGACAGCAGACCAGCTCCGGACGGTGCGATTCACCCGGGGGTGGCTCGACCACGCCGAGGGCTCATGCCTGGTGGAGTTCGGCAAGACCCGCGTCCTGGTTGCCGTGTCGGCGACCGAGGGAGTGCCGCGCTGGCGCAAGGGCTCCGGACTCGGTTGGGTCACCGCGGAGTACGCCATGCTGCCGCGCGCCACGCACACCCGCTCGGACCGCGAGTCGGTCAAGGGGCGCCTCGGCGGCCGAACGCACGAGATCAGCCGACTGGTCGGCCGGTCCTTGCGGGGCGCCCTGGACCTGTCCTTGCTGGGGGAGAACACCCTTGCGGTCGACTGCGACGTCCTGCAGGCAGACGGGGGCACGCGTACGGCGGCCGTCACGGGCGCCTTCGTGGCGATCTCCGACGCCGCGGCCTTCCTGGGCCGGCAGCAGGCGATCGTGCGTTCCGTCGCCGCAGTCTCGGTGGGGATCGTGGACGGAGCGCCGATGCTGGACCTGGCCTACACCGAGGATGTGCGCGCGGACACCGACATGAACGTGGTGGCCACCGGTGACGGCGACGTCATCGAGGTCCAGGGCACGGCAGAGGGAGCGCCCTTCTCCCGCAAGGAACTCGACGCTCTCATCGACCTGGGCCTCGCGGGCTGCGCCGAGCTGACGGCACTGCAGCGGGCGGCCCTCGAGGCATGACGCGCGTCCTGCTTGCGACGAGGAACCCGGGGAAGGTGCGGGAGCTCGCGCGCATCCTCTCGCCGTACGGCATGGAGCTCGAGGGCGCGACCTACGAGCCGGGCCCGGAGACGGGCGCGACCTTTGCCGAGAACGCCCTGGCCAAGGCGCGTGAGGGAGTGCTCCACACCGGGCTGCCGACGCTCGCCGACGACAGCGGGCTAGCGGTGGAGGCGCTCAACGGCATGCCCGGCATCTACTCTGCGCGTTGGTCGGGACGGCACGGCGACGACGTGGCGAACCTCGAGCTGCTGCTGGGCCAGCTCTCGGACGTGCCGGACGAGCGGCGTGGTGCGGCCTTCGTCTGCGCGGCGGCCTACGCCCTTCCGGACGGCCGGTGCGAGGTCGTGCTCGGGGAGATGCGTGGGGTCGTGGTGCGGGAGCCGCGGGGGACCAACGGCTTCGGTTACGACCCGGTGTTCGTTCCGCAGGGGTGCGAGCTGACCTCCGCCGAGCTCGAACCTGACGTCAAGGACGCCCTCAGCCACCGAGGCCAAGCCTTCCGTGCACTAGCCCCCCTGTTGGCCGAGGCCCTCGCTCAGTGACCCGCGCACGGGTGCGGCATGGCTGCCTCCTCGTAGGCGAACGGGTGAGCTCCCCGAGAGCTTGCCGACCTCGAGGGCGAGCACCAGGACCCGCGCCTGCAGGTAGATCCAGGCCAACAGGGCGAGCACGACCGCGAACCCGCCGTACTTCGCCTGGGAGGTGGTGAAGTAGACCACCAGCCGGCTGCCGCCGACCTGAAGGGCGACGAGGCCGAAGGCGGCTGTGGCTGCGGCGAAGAGCAGGTCGCGGGTGGGCACCGCCTGGGGCGCGGTGATGCGCAAGGCCCCGAGCAGCACGGCCGCGGTGCCCGGCAGCACGAGCACCAGCAGCAGCAGCCGCAGGGCCGACATGGTCGCTGTCGCGGAGACTGCCGAGGTGAGCAGGACGCCGACTCCGACGACGCCGATGAGTCCGAGGGTGCGTAACTCGCGGGCCCGCCAACCGGGACGGAGCTTGGTGGGGACGGCCCAGATCGCGTCGACGCTGCGCTGCAGCACCAGGCAGAACCCGCGCGCCCCGAGGAAGCCGACGACCAGGCCGGTCACCAGCCCGGCCAGTCCCGGCTGCTCCTGCACGCTGTTGCGCAACTCTGTGCCGATCACCGGGAACTGCGCCAGGGAGGAGTCGAGTACGCGCTCGCGCAGCTCGGGGTGGCCGGGGAGAACGCGTCCTAGCACCGTGACGGCGGCGAGCAGCATGGGGAGCACGGCCAGGAAGCCGTAGTACGTGAGCAGGGCGGCGAGGTCAGAGCCGTTGTCAGCTCCGTAGGCGCTGACGACTCGCCGTACTCCGGCAACGGGCCGGGCGCGAAGCAGCCGCGCTACCACCGCGTGTTCATGGGGCGAGTGCGGGGGCGGGCTCGTCGAAGGCGTCCAGCACACCGGCGGCGTACCCGGCAGCCCAGCCCTCTGGGCCCTTCGCGGCCGGGGGCACGCTGGGGAAGACTGCTGCGCTCACTCGGTCAGCGAGCAGGACAGACGCACCCACGGTACGGCGGGCCAGGTACCCCAGGCTGCGGGGGAATGGGTAGTGCGGCATGGGACCTCCAGGCGTTCGTCGGAGATGTCCCCGCCTCGCAGGCGCTTCACACATCGGGTGGGGCCGGCGAGAGTCGAACTCGCACTTGCGTGGACCTAAACCACGTGCCTCTGCCATTGGGCTACGGCCCCGTCGTGCTGTCGATCCTAGGGTGAAGGCCCTCACAGCCCCAGGTCGCGCAGCAGCTTGGCGACGTGCCCGGTGGCCTTCACGCCGTACGACGCCTGCAGGACCTTGCCCTTGTCGTCCAGCAGGAACGTCGAGCGGATGACGCCCACCACCGTCTTGCCGTAGAGCTGCTTGTCGCCGTACGCGCCGTACGCGGTCAGCGTCTGCTTGGTGACGTCCGAGACGAGCGGGAAGGTCAGGCCCTCCTTCTCGCGGAACGCAGCGAGCTTCTCGGGCTTGTCCGGCGAGAGGCCGACGACGCGGTAGCCGGCGTCGACGAAGCACTGCAGGTTGTCGCGGAAGTCGCAGGCCTGCTTGGTGCAGCCAGGGGTCATCGCGGCGGAGTAGGCGTAGAGCACCACCTTGGACCCGCGTAGGTCCTTCAGCGACAGGGTGCCGCCGTCGTCGGTCGGGAGGGTGAAGGGGGGAGCCTGGTCGCCGGGGGACAAGCGGGGAGCAACAGCCATGCCGAGGAGCCTAGGCTGGCTCGAGGAGGCGGTTCTCGCGCGAGGCAGCGGCTGCGGCCTCCCAGCGGTGCTCGACCTTGCCGAAGCGCCAGATGGCGAGGGCCAGGATCCACACGGCGACGAAGAGCCCGACCAGCCAATAACCGGCTTGGTTGAGGTCGAAGCGGCTGGCGACGTCCCAGAAGCCGCCCGTGAGCGACAGCTGGCGGGCGAGCACCTGCGCGATCTCCAGCCCCCCGATGAGCGCGGCGACGACGATGGACAGGCCGGTGATGGTCAGGTTGTAGAACACCTTGCGGGCCGGGCGCGAGAAGGCCCATCCGTAGGCGAAGTTCATGAAGGATCCGTCGATCGTGTCGAGCAGGCTCATACCTGCCGCGAACAGCAGTGGCAGCGACAGCAGCGCCCAGAAGGGCAGGCCTGCGGCGACGGACGATCCCGCGAGCACGAGCAGGCCTATCTCGGTCGCGGTGTCGAAGCCGAGCCCGAACAAGATGCCGAGGGGGTACATCTTCTGGCTGGTGTCGATGCGCCGGGCGATCGGACCGAAGAAGCGCATGAGCAGCCCGCGGTTGTCCAGCTGGCGCTCAAGCTCCTCCTCGTCGTACACGCCGTTGCGCATGTCCCGGCAGACGCGAAGGATGCCCACCAGCACGACCAGGTTGAGCACGGCGATCAGCAGCAGGAAGGTGCCCGAGACGGACAGGCCGATCACGCCGCCGTAGCGGTGCAGGGCGCTGTCGTCGTCACGCACCTGCGATCCGAGTGCCTTCGCGCCGAGCCCGAGCAGCACCGTCAGGACCAGAACGACGGTGGAGTGCCCGAGGGAGAAGAAGAACCCCACGGCGAGGGGGCGCTTGCCTTCGCCCATGAGCTTGCGGGTGGTGTTGTCGATCGCGGCGATGTGATCAGCGTCGAAGGCGTGCCGCATGCCGAGGGTGTAGGCGAGTGCCCCTGTCCCGAGCCCGAAGGTCGCCGTCCCCTCCAGGCTGTAGTGGCCACGAGCGCCGAAGTAGAGGAGCAGTCCCCCGCCGACATGTAGCAGTGCGATGAACCCGAACATCGCGGCTAGCCGGCGCCACTCCTCGGGACTCAGCCGCGCCCGCAACGGCAGTCGGGACGTGGTCGTAGGCACCAGCCCACTCAACCACCGCCCCGGCCTTGTTGCAAATCATGTGCAAGAGCGAGTCAGGCGCTTCTGGACCGTCTTTCCTCGGGTCTCACCTGCCTCTCATGACCGTGGCTTCCTCGGGGGGCGCATAGACGTCGCATACGTGGGGATGATGCGCGGGTGTGAGCCGACCTACGGGAGGTGCGATGACGCACAGGATGACTGCCGTTCTTCCCCTTCGTGACGCCGCCCAACTGGTGCGCGACCGACAGGAGGGGCTTGCTGCCTGGCGCGCCGACGTCGAGGCCAAGCTGGCGCTGGAGGTGCCGGCGGGCGTCGATCGTGCGCAACAGGTGGACGCCCGTCGACAGCACGCCGCGCTGGAGCGCGTGCACACGGCGGTCACGGAGTGCTTGGGCCACCGCATGCGCATCGTGCCTGGAGGCGATCGTGACGAGCACCCGCGTGCGGTCGTGGCACACCGAAGCGACTGGCTCCGGGCTCGCCTCGCGGAGGAGTTCGCCGACCTCGGCGTCGATGTCGTCGGCGAGGGCGAGGACGGTGCTGAGGCGGTTGCCATGACCGTGGTGGAGCAGCCTGATCTTCTCCTCATCGAGGATCGACTTCCGTGGCTGACGGGGGTCGAGGTGGTGCAAGCCGTCCGCGAGTTCGCCCCACGCACGGCAGTAGCCGTCCAGCTCGAGGACGCTGCCGGGGCCGACGCCCTGGTCGCCGCGGGTGCCTCGGCGGTCTTCAGCAGGAGCGTTCAGCCGGCCCAGGTCTGCTTGGCCTGTATCGACCTGCTGGTGGCGGAGTCGCTGGCCCGACCGGCCTGAGCCCGGCAGGAATCAGCGCTGAGTGGCGGGCGCGCTCGGAGTCGACCGACCGCCCTCGGGTCCGGTCATGGCCAGCCCGACGGTGAGCAAGAGCAGCAACGCACCGACAAGGAGCCAGGTGCGGTGGCCATCCGTCGGCACCCTTAGCCCGGCTCGCCGCGCCGGCGACGGCGCTGGATGACTCCGAGGTCGATGACGGCTGTCACGGCCACGACCCCGAAGGCGAGCGCAATGGGCGCGAGGTCGAGTGCGGTGAACACCACGGCGCCGATGAGCGACAGCACGAGCCCGAGCGCGGCCAGGCGCAGGCGGAGGGTCAGCGGGGACAGCGCGGGAGTTCCGCCGAGCGCCGTCGTCGGGTCGTGGTAGCCAGGGCGTGCGCGCCGGAGGGTCTCAGGACTTTCCTTGGCTCTCATGCTCTGGCCCGTACCCCGCCACGGGCGGTAGATCCCTGTGCCGCGACAAGGTGAGGGAGAAGTCACCTTCGTCGTCGGTCCAGGTCTGTTCGAGCTCGAAGCCGGCCCCCTCGAGCTCGCGTCGCAGTCCGTCGAGCCGGAACTTCGCGCTCGTCTCCGTGAGCACCTCCTCGCCTTCCGCGAGCTCCCACACGAGGTCCAGTGCCCGTACAGGGACGCGGAGGGTACGGCGGGCGCGCAGCCGCATCTCGATCCGGTCGGCCACCTCGTCGTACACCGCCACGTGGTCGAAGTCGTCCGGGTCGAGGTCAGCGTCGAGCTCGCGGGCGAGCACCGACAGCACGTTCTTGTTGAACGCCGCCGTGACGCCGGCAGCGTCGTCGTAGGCGCGGACCAGGCGACCGGTGTCCTTCACCAGGTCGGCGCCGAGCAGGAACCGGTCGCCCGGGTCCAGCGCCCGGTGCAGGCGGGCGAGAAAGGCCGCCCGCGGTGCGGGGGTGAGGTTGCCGATGGTGCTCCCCAGGAACGCGACCAAGCGCTCGCCGGGCTCGCCGGGCAGCGGAGCCAGCTCGTCGTCGAAGTCCGCGACGATGCCGTGGACCGTGACCGTGGGAAAGTCCTCGGCGATGCGCTGGGCGGCTTCCCGCAGCGGCTCGACCGCGACATCGAGGGGGACGAACTTCAGTGACTCCCCACTGGCAGTGAGGGCCTTGAGCAGCAGTCGCGTCTTGCGGGAGTACCCAGCTCCGAGCTCCACGAGGGTCGTCACCTGAGGCAGCTCCCGCACATGCTCACGCAGGATCGCCTCCTCGGTCCTGGTGGGGTAGTACTCGGGCAGCTGGGTGATGGCGTCGAAGAGCTCGCTGCCCTTCTCGTCGTAGAACCACTTCGGGGGGATAGTCACGGGCCGGGTCGCGAGCCCAGCCAACAGGTCTGTGGCCAGGCGGTCAGGGGAGGGCGTGCAGCGCTCCTCGACGATCCATCTCGAGGGGGAGGTCGTCATGAACGCGCCAGGCGCAGGCCGGAGAAAGCCCAACGCGCGCCCGCTGGGAAGAAGTTGCGGTAGGTCACGCGCTCGTGGCCGGGCGGGGTGGCGCAGGAGGCCCCGCGGAGCACGTGCTGGTCGCACATGAACTTGCCGTTGTACTCCCCGACCGCGCCCTTCGCCGGGTGGAACCCCGGATAGGGCAGGTACGCCGACGCCGTCCACTCCCACACGTCGCCGAGCATGTGCTCGCCCGCCAGCCCTGGGTGCAGGCGGGTCGGGTCCAGCAGCTGTCCGCGGCGGTCAGCGAGGGGCCGAGCGGCGATCTCCCACTCCTGCTCGGTGGGCAGTCGGGCGCCAGCCCAACGGGCGTAGGCGTCCGCTTCGTAGAACGACACGTGGCACACCGGCTCGCCGCGACGCAGGTCGCGGACCCCAGCCGTGGTGAAGACCTTCCAGCTCCCGTCCACGTCCCACCAGTACTCCGGCGAGCGCCAGCCGCGCTCCTGCGCGGCGGCCCACCCGTCGGACAGCCACAGGTCGGGGCGCTGGTAGCCGCCGTCGTCCATGAACGCCAGCCAGTCCGCCACAGTGACCGCGCGCGAGGCGATCTCGAAGTCGTCCAGGTGCACGGTGTGCCGCGGGCCCTCGTTGTCGAAGGCGAACCCGTCGCCCTCGTGGCCGACATGCCGCAAGCCACCTGTGACGTGCCGCCAGGTCAGTGGGGTCGGGTCCGGGTCGTCCTCGGGAGGCCGGGTGATCAGGCTCGGCCCGAAGGCGTGCCGGGACAGCAGGTGCTTGGCGTCCATGATGAGCAGTTCCTGGTGCTGCTGCTCGTGGTTGATGCCGAGGTCGATCAGCGCCCGCACGGCCGCATCGGGGCTTCCCGCGAGCAGCAGCGTGATGGCCCGCTCCACGTGCAGCCGGTACGTCGAGACCTCAGCCACTCCGGGGCGCGTGACCAAGCCGCGTTCCGGGCGGGGGTGCCGCGGCCCGACCGCCTCGTAGTAGGAGTTGAACAGGTACCTGAACGTCGCGTCGTAGGGCTCATACCCCGCGTCGCGGGTGAGCACGAACTCCTCGTAGAACCACGTCGTGTGGGCGCGATGCCACTTCGTCGGCGAGGCGTCGGGCATCGACTGCGCGGTCTGGTCCTCGGCCGACAACAAGCCGGCGAGCCGGTCGGTGAGCGACCTCGACGCGGCGAACCGCTCGACGAGCGACAGCGGACGCGCTTCCATGAGGGACATCGGGTACCCCCCTCTCGTGAGGTTCTTCACCCACCATGCCCCAAGGGGGCCGAGTTCGACCATCCGGGGGCGTGCGCGATGATCTGGGGACGCACGACGAGCGAGGAGCGAGCTGGTGGTGGATCCGGACGGCGGCAAGGCCCCCGCGAAGAAGGCTGGGGCAAGCAAGGCCGCGGCTAGCAAGGCCCCGGCGAAGAAGGCGCCCGCGAAGGCCCCGGCCAAGAAGGCAGCGCCCAAGAAGGCAGCGGCTACGGCGAAGCCGAAGGCGACGACGACGAGCACGCCCGTTCCGGCCACGCCGCCGGTCGAGCGCTCGTGGGCCGCACCGCACTCCTCCACCTTGTCGCTGCCCGAACCGCAGCCCGGTGTCCCGCTCAAGCGCGAGCACGTCGCCGCGGGCAGCGCGGCCGTGCTCGGCCTGCTGCTGCTCAAGCGCCGCCGCAAGCGTCGCCGTAGGGCGTGAGGCACCGGCTCCTCGCGGCCCTGCTGCTCGTCGCAGTGGGCAGGGCGTTGAGCCCCGACGCGGTTCCCGTGTACGACGGGATCGGCGCCCCCGACGAGCCCTATCGCTACGTCGCCGCGCCCACCGGGTCCGCCACGACCCCCAAGCCCAGCTCGGCACGCGCGGTGAGCCCCGTCGCACGCGGGATCTCGACGTACGGGCTGACTGTCGCGACGGCGGAGAACGGACCGCAGCTCTCGCTGTTCCTGCCGATCGGTGCCGTCGCAACCGGGGGCAAGCAGCTCGTGGTGGGTGTCGATCCCGAGGCCCCGATCGACCAGCCGGTGGGCGCGCGGATCGACGGCAACGTGTACGCCGTGTCGCTGACCGGGTCCGGTCCGGTCACCCTCACCCCCCAGGCCGCCCTGGCTTCGATCTACCTGCGGGCCACGACCGCGCGTCAGCCCGCGCCGGTGATGCAGCACCGGGTGTCGGCCGACCAGCCGTGGAGGGCGCTCGCGACCAAGCGGGGAGGCCAGGACATCTACGTCGCGACCTTTGCCGGGCCGGGGCTGTATGCCCTCGCCTTCAAGGATGTGGCCCCGGACGACTCCTCGCGCACGCCGTACCTGCTCGTGGTTGGGCTCGTGGTGCTGCTGGGGGCCGCCGTCGTGGTGGTGCGGCGCCAGTCCTCCTCGTGAGGGTGCTGGTCCTGCTCGTCGGCTTCGCGGTCGCGCTCGGCCTGCGGGTCGTGGTGGGGGGCGATGAGCTGGCTCAGTCGATCCCGGCCGGCCTGGTGTTCGCCGCCTGCCTGCTGCTGCTGGCCTTCGCCGCGCGGACTGCGGTGCCGGTCAACATGCGCGCGGTCGGCCTCGGACTCGCCGGAGTGGTGGTGGTGTGCCTGCCTGTCGGGCTCGGGCACCTGCTCGCTCTGCGGCCACTGCACGGGACGCAGGGCTTCGTGCCGTGGGCCCTGGCTGTCGTGGTGGTCGCGGCGGCGGAGGAGGTCTTCTTGCGCGGGACGCTGTTCGACGCGCTGCGCCGGCCCTGGGTGGCCGTCGTGGTGAGTGCCGGGGTGTTCGCGCTGATGCACGTGCCGATGTACGGCTGGCAGGCCGTTCCGCTGGACCTGGCGGTCGGTCTGGTCCTGGGGGGCCTGCGGATCGAGGCGGGTACGGCCGCTGCGCCGGCCGTCACCCATGTCGGAGCGGACCTGGTCGGTTGGTTCCTGCGCTGACTACGGCACAGTGAGGGCGTGCAGACCCTCGATCACCGCCGCGGTGCCTCCCTCATCGGCGACCAGGAGCAGGCTGCGGTCGCCGCGGTCCTGAAGAGCCAGTCGCTGTTCCGGTATTACGGCCCTGATCTGCAAGGCACGGTCGAGGCCTTCGAGCGCGGGGTCGAGCGGCAGCTCGGGGTGCCGCACGCGCTCGCCACGTCCAGCGGTACGGCGGCCCTCACCGCCGCTCTTGCCGCCCTCGGCGTTGGCCCGGGTGATGAGGTCGTCGTGCCCGCCGTGACGTTCGTGGCGACGGCCAACGCGGTTGTCGTGGCTGGGGCGGTGCCGGTCTTCTGCGACCTGGACGACTCCCTCGGGCTGGACCCGTCGGCGTTGTCCGCAGTGCTGACCTCGCGGACGGCCGCCGTCGTACCCGTGCACCTGGAGAACATCGTGGGCGACCTGGACGGGGTGCTTGCCGTCACGCGAGCCGCCGGCGTACCGGTCCTGGAGGACGCCTGTCAGGCGATGGGGGCGACGTACTTCGGCCGACCCGCAGGGACTCTCGGCGACCTCGGGGCCTTCTCGCTGCAGCTGGAGAAGAACATCACCGCTGGCGAGGGTGGAGTCGTAGTGACGAGCGACCCGGACTTGGCGCTGCGGGTCGGCAGGTACACCGACCAGGGCGGGCAGTTCGTCACGGCGAAGGGGACGCGCGGCGAGGGCGCGCCGTTCATCGGGGAGAACCTGCGGATGAACGAGGTCTCCGGAGCCATCGCAGGTGTGCAGCTCGAAAGGCTGCCGGAGATCATTACGCGGATGCGCGCGGCAAAGACGCTGCTGCTCTCACTGCTGGACCCGCACCCTGACCGCGTGCTGCGCGCATGCCCAGATCCCTTAGGGGACGGGGGATCCAGCGCGATCTGGTACCTCCCCACCCCGGCCCACGCCACGCGCTTCGTGGAGGGGATGCTGGCGGAGGGAGTGCCTTCCGCGAGGCTGTACGGCGGGCAGCCGGTGTATGCGAACCCGGCCTACGCGCAGCAGCTCACGGTCACGCCGTCACGGTCGCCCTGGGCGCGGCACCCGGTGCCGGTGACCTACCGGGAGGGGATGTGCCCACGCGCGGAGGACCTGGCGGGGCGGGCCGCGGCAGTGGCGATCGGGCCGGGCTACTCCACCGCTGACGTGGAGCGAGTCGCCGAGACGGTCGAGCGCGTCACCAAGGCGGTGCTCGCATGAGGGTCGGGGTGATCGGCTGCGGAGCGATCGCGCGGCGTGCCCACGTGCCCGCGCTGCAGGCTGCCGGGGCCACGCTCACCGCCTTCGCCTCCCGCACGTTGCACTCGGCTCAGGCCGCCGCCGACGAGGCCGGTGGCGGTGCGGTCCTGTCGGACTGGCGCGAGCTGGTGGCGCGCGACGACGTCGACGCCGTCGTGCTCTGCACCCCCAACGTGCTGCACGCGCCACAGGCACAGGCCGCGATCGCCGCGGGCAAGCACGTGCTGGTGGAGAAGCCGTTCACCGTGTCGGTCGAGGACGCCGACGCGGTGATCGCGGCCGCAGCCATGGCGGGCGTCGTGGTGATGACCGCGCACAATGGCCGCTTCGCCCCGGTCATCGAGGGGCTCGCCTCCCAGGTGCGCGCAGGGGTCGTCGGTGACGTGCTGTCGGTGCGGGGAGTCATGTGCCACCCGGGGCCGCTGGACTGGTCCACGGCGGCGTCATGGTTCCTCGAGCCGGAGCAGTCCGGCGGGGGAGCGCTGCTCGACCTCGGAGTGCACCTGATCGACTCGCTGCGCTACGTGTTGGGTGATGAGATCGTGCAGGTCTCCGCGATGCTCTCGGGTGAGCTCAACGGCGTGGAGCGCGACGCGGTCATGCTGCTCGACACCAGGCTCGGTGCTGTCGGGTCGTTGCAGACCGGCTGGCGCAGCGGTTCGGGGCCGGACTTCTCGCTCAGCATCATCGGCGAGCGGGGAACCCTCGTCGCGAGCGCCGCCGGTCTCGTGCTGACCGGGCTCGACGCGGTGCCCCAGCAGCTCGCCGTACCGGAGGTGGGGCGCACCGTGCAGAGTGCCTTCGTCGAGGCGTGCGAGGCAGGGCGGGCGACGGCTCCGGACGGTCACGACGGGCGGGCCGCCGTTGCGGTGGTGCAGGCGGCCTATGCCTCGGCCAGGCTCGGCCGCACCGTCTCCGTCACCTGACAGCCGTTCTCCGGCGGGGATGGTTCACTACCTAGAACACGTTCCAGTTCTGGAGGCAGCGGTGGAGCACGACGTTGTCGTCGTCGGATCGGGAGCGGGCGCCCTCGTGGGGGCCTACCGGGCGGCGTCGCTCGGGCTACGCACGGTCGTGCTGGAGAAGACCGACGTCCTCGGCGGCACCTCGGCGTACTCCGGCGGGTCGATGTACCTGCCGGGCAACCACGTCTCGCAAGGCGCCGGACTCGACGACACGGTGGAGCGGGCGCGGACCTACCTCGAGGCGGTCATCGGGCCGGGGGACGCGCGACGCGACGCGTTCCTGGCCACTGCTGCCGAGGTCGTCACCTTCCTGGACGCGCACCCGCGGATGGACCTGATCGCGGCGCCCATCCCGGAGTACTTCGACGTACCGGGCCGGCTGCCCGGAGGCGGTCAGATCGGGCCCGCGATGCTCCCGGCCTCCTCGGTCGACCCCGGGCTGCTCGGCCTCGTCCGCGACACCATCACGAACGACCGGCTCGGCTCGCACCCCGAGCGCGGCGAGCTCTGGGGCGGGCAGTCCCTCATCACCCGGCTGCTCATCGCCTTCACCGAGGCGGGCGGCGAGGTGCGCACCGGCCATTGCGTCGACCGGCTCGTGGTGCAGGACGGTCGCGTCGTCGGCGTCGAGGCCGTGACCTCGGGCGGCCGGGTGGAGGTGCGGGCCTCGCGCGGGGTGCTGTTGGCCAGTGGCGGCTTTGAGCGCAACGCAGCCCTGCGGGAGAGGTACGGCGTGCCGGGCGATGCTGCCTGGTCGATGGCTCCGGCCGGGACGAACACCGGCGAGCCGATCGAGGCGGCCGTCGAGGTGGGCGCCGCCCTGGACCTGATGGACCAGGGCTGGTTCTGCCCCGGGCTGGCTGAGCCCGACGGCGGCGCGGGCTTCTTCATGGGCCTGCGGGGCGGGGTCTTCGTCAATGCGCAGGGGGAGCGCTTCGCCAACGAGTCGCTGCCCTACGACCGCATGGGCCGGGAGATGGCGAAGCTCTCGCCGACCGCGTGGTTCGTCTTCGACAGCAGGGAGCGCGGCCGACCGCCGGGGGTGCGCTGCGTCCCCGGCACCCGGCGCGACGCCCTGCTCGCATCCGGGGAGTGGGTCGAGCGCGAGAACCTGTCCGACCTGGCCTCGGCGATCGGTGTCCCCGCCGACGCGCTAGCCCGGACGGTCGAGCGCTGGAACGGCTTCTGCGCCACAGGTGTCGACGAGGACTTCGGTCGCGGCGAGGACGAGTTCGACCGTTACTTCGCCTTCGGCGACCCGCCCAACCCGTGCCTCGTGCCGGTCGACCGCCCGCCGTACGTCGCCGCCCGCGTCGTCCTGGGGGACCTCGGCACCAAGGGCGGGCTGGTCACCGATGAGGACGCCCGGGTGCTGCGTGAGGACGGCTCGCCGATCCCCGGGTTGTTCGCCGCAGGCAACACGATGGCCTCGATCGCTGGGGCGTACTACCCCGCCCCCGGTACGCCGATCGGTACGGCCGTCGTCTTCGCCTACCGTGCCGCGTGCGCCCTAAGTTTGTCTGTAAAACAAGGGTTTTTGGGTGAGAGAACTGTCGGTGGTGGGGCGTAGCGTTTGGGCATGGATCTTGCTGCGCTAAGCGATGAAGAGCTGATCGATGAGGTCACGACGTGGGCCGGGCGGGTCGCAGCCGGGGAGGCGCGGCTGCTGGAGCTGGTCGGCGAGCTTGACGCCCGGGAGGCGTGGGCGGTGCACGGGGTGCGCTCGTGTGCGCACTGGCTGACCTGGCAGCTCGGGCTCTCCCTCACCACCGCCCACGAGAAGGTCCGCGTCGCCCGCGCCCTGCGCGCCCTACCGGTGACGTGCGCGGCGATGAGCGCGGGGCAGTTGTCCTACGCGCAGGTGCGCGCGGTGACCCGGATCGCCACGCCCGGCGATGAGCATCGCTGGGTCGACCTGGCGCGGCACTGCACCGGCGCGCAGCTGGACCGGGCCGCCCGGGGGGCCGCCCGCGCCCGCGCCGCCGACCACCCCGCGGAGCAGCGGCCGGTGAAGAACCCCGTCAGCATCCGTTGGGACGACGATGGCGACCTCGTCCTCACCTTGCGTCTGCCCGCCCACCAGGCTGTCGGGGTCCTTGCCGCCCTCGAGCAGCACCAGACTGCCGAGCAGACCGACCGCGACGCCCTCCTCGCCGCCCTCGGCGCAGAGCTGACCAAGGGACCTGACTCTTCCGCGGAAGAGTCCGCCGTACCCGAGCCCTACGTGTACGTCGAACCGACCTACCCGATTGCGCCCGAGCGGCTCGGACACGGTCTCACCCCCGCCGACCACGAGGCCATCACCGCCTGGGAGATCGAGCGCGACCGGCGCCGGGTCCTGCGCGACGCCTGGCGCGAGCACGAAGAACGCGTCCAGGCCGAGGCCCATGCTCGCGAGCTACCGACCGGCCGTGCCACCCTCGCCGACGCCCTCGTCCGCGCCTTGGTGGGTCCGCACCCCGCTCACCACGCACCTGCGCCGGTGACGAACGCGAAGGTGCAGCTTCTCGTGGACCCGGTCAGCGGCTGGGCCCGCACCCGTGGGGACGAGCTGCTCCCACCCTCGACGATGAAAGCCGTGCTCCGCACCCTGCCCGGCCGGCACCGCATCCCCACGATCCGGCCGCTCACCCAGGCGGACCTGACCCGGCACGACCAAGGCCGACGGTCCCGCGTGGTCAGCCCTGCGCTGCGCGCCCTGCTCGGGCAGCTCGACGGGGAGCGCTGCCGCTTCCCCGGCTGCCAGCACACCCGGCACCTGCACGCCCACCACGTCCTGTTCTGGCGTCACGGCGGCTTGACCGACCTGTCAAACTTGATCTTGCTCTGCAGTCACCACCACCGGTACTTGCACGACAACGGTTACCAGCTCACGCTGCATCCCGACCGCACCTTGACCGTGCGCACCCCCTGCGGCACAGTCCTCGAGCACCATCGCGAGGCCGAGCAGTCTTCCGCGGAAGACCTACCCCACGCCCAGCCCGACACCCTGCCCAGCCGGTGGAAGGGCGAGGGCATGGACCTTGGCTACGTCGTCAACGTCCTGCTCCAGCACGCCGCCTGACACGCGTCAGGTCCTTTCGGCACTCTCCGTCCCGCGTCCCGGGTGCCAGCTTTCAATGAGCAGAGCCGTCCCGGCGGCATTGAGACGTGTGAACACAACCTCTGTGATGTCCAGCCGGAAGTAATCACCCGACGGGCCGTCAAGCGCCTCGATGGCTACCGCGCGGCCCGCGACTTTGGCTTCGCCGGGCCAGGACGCCTCCTGCCCCTCCACGGGATCGACGCTGGCACTGTGCAGGGCAAGGCGCGGATCGCGATGCAGGTCCGCTCCCTTGAGAGCGCCCGGCATCGAGCCGAAAGTGAGTTCTCCGTCTACGAACCGCGTCTCTGTTCCGCTTATGCGTGGCGAACCGTCGGCGCGCAGCGTCGCCATGGTCTTGTGCCTGCTGGCCTCGAAGCGCTCCTGAACTCGGGCGCCGAGTTCAGGGGAGTCCGCCAGAAACTCCGACCAGGTTGCCATGCCCTCATTCAAGCAACGCCCACCGACACCGAGGCGGCATCCAGGTCAGCGGCTTGCCTCGACGTACTCTCACGCCGTGCTTACTGCCTTGGTGCTCTGGCTCCTTTCTGTATATGTCCTCTACTGGGTCGTGCGACTCGGCGTGCAGCACGGCATTCAGGCGCGCGACCGGCATCGCGACGCAGCACGGGACGAGGCAACAAGCGACCGCCACTAGCGGCGTCGCGGTCACCTGGAAGCGGGTGGCGAGCATTTCAACCAGGCGCCCTCACGTACTAAGGCTCCCGGCGATAGGCGGTGACGCCGTAGATGGCGTGACCGATAGCTCCCAAGAGGAAGAAGACGCCCGCACCGCCGTCATGGTCAGCGGCAGTCACCCAGACGCCAGCTCCCAGCAGCACCGGAGTCGCTACGGCCGCGTAGCGCCACCCGCGGTGAAAGAACAGATCGTGGCCCCATCTGTACCCAGGCCCTGGGGGACCGAAGGCGGTCGCCGTACTCGTCAATGCCTGAGGTCGGGCCAGACGCTCCGCCCGCTTTCGTAGGTCGGCCGACAGTGCTGAGTTGGCGGCTACCTGCTGTAGCTCGCTGTGAACCTCCCGACTCCACACTCCTTGCTCAACCCAGCCCAGGGCCAGCCCAGTCCACCAGGCTGAACCGCTTCGCAGTCCCTCGAGCACAACAGAGGCAGCTTCATCCCCGTCATCCGGCCGTTGCCCGGACAGCCGTTTCACCTCCGGTCCGGCCCCGGCCGCAGACGACGTCATGTCAGGGTCCGACGAGTCCCTGGAGCTGCGTGATGTGCTCTCGGGTCAACGAGATCTGGCAGCTGAGGGAGTTGAGGCTGCGGATGGACCCGCCGATCCAGGCGTCGTACGCGGTCTGGCACATGCTGTCCCGGTAGGCCTTGAACAACCGCTGGCTCTGGGAGAGCTCCTTCACGGGATACACGGTGAACGGCGGGCTGGCCTCGCTGACCCTGAACGCGCCAGCAGCTGCTTGTTCGGCGAGATTGCTACGCGTCGAGGAGTACGCACTCGCGAGTTCCCGGTTGAGGCCTTCAAGCACCTCGTCGAGGCAGTCCACCATGTCCATGGTGCTGCCGTCGCACAGGCTCTCGGGGAAGGCAGTAGCTGAAGGACCCGGTGTAGGCGTCACGGCGTCCGTCGACGTCGAGGTGGCTTCTTGCTCCCCCCAGAAGGGCAAGTCCGTCGCGATGCGACTCACGATGAAGGTCACTGTCACCGCCAGGAGCAGGACAAGGAAGACGCGCTTGCCGGACATGGCCTGAGGGTTCGCCACCGTCGGCGCAAGTCCTGCCTTACTCAGCTGGGGCTGCGTCGCCCACGGTGTGGGGAGTGCTACCCAAGGAGTTCTGCGAGACGGAGCAAGCCCGTGCCATCGCCGCGACCCCAGCCAGCAAGCCGTTTGCGCTGCGGGGCCGGCAGCTGGCAGTCCACCTCGATGGTCACCGGCCACACGCCGCGCACCCACCGCTCAGCTTCCTCGGGTGCAGTGTCGGCGGCGAGCCGGCATACGACCCGTGTGCCGGCGAACATCGACGTCTCGTCCTGAACGTCACTCACGGGCACGGTCGCAGGGGGCTGCGGTTCGCCCAGGTAGTCCCCGCCGTACCGCCTGAACCGTGCGCTGCGCACGCGGCTGTCCAGGCAGCGGGCCAGCTCGTCGCGGCTGACCCCGAGCGGGAGGCCGGTGATGACCAATGCGTCGGCTTCACGGACCACGCGCGGTCCAAGCTGCAGGCGAGCCCTCTTCCCGGCCAAGAGGGCAGGGACTTCGCCGTGCACCTCACCACCGGTAGGGACCGCCGGCGATCCCGCGTGGTCGGCCTGCGCGCGCAGTGCGTCGACAACGGCTCTCGGGTCGAAGGGAGGGACACGACCGCCCGCGTACAACGTGCCGTCGATGATGCCCAGCGGCACCGGACCGGCGGCACCCTGTTCTGCGTCCAACGCCAACCGGCCCACCGGGGTCAGGCCCAGCGACGTGTAGCGCGGGTCGGCGGCTAGGTCGTCACCGTCCGTACCCCAGTTGCCGTTGCCGTCGAGCAGCGGGAGATGCCTGCGCCAGGGCGCGACGAGGTCCTGAAGGATCCGCAGGGCGTAGACCGGCGCGATGCCGTGCCGCTGCTCGAGGTCCTCGAGCACAGCCGTCGTGCGGCGCCGGCCACGACGAGTACCGACCACCTCGAGGATGGCCACCTCGAGCGGTCCCAGCCCGGTCCGCTCGCTCACGCTGCGCCGTCCACGATGAGCCACACGCCGTCAACCTGACGGCGCGTCGTCGTCTGCACGTGGCCCACGAACACATCCAGCGGACCAAAGCAGGTGTTGAAGCGGGTCGGCGTGCCGCGCACTGGGCGCGGTAGTGCGCCCAGCCGAGCAGCTGACTCGACGGCGGCTGCTGGATTGGACACCACGATGTCCAGGTCGGTGGGCTGGTGCTCCCTGCCGAGCAGACGACGTGCCGTGCCGCCAACGACGACGAAGGGCAGGTCCTGGCGAGCCAGCTCGACAGCGAGTGCCACCGGCCGCCACGACAGATCCACCCGGGAAAGGTAGTGGACTGCATCGCCACTACGCCTCAACGACAGCAAGCCTGCACGTGAGCGTGTCCGGTGCCGACTGACTCCTTCTCGGCCTGCCTCAGGTGGGGCTGAGCACCTGGCGCAGGAAGTCGTTGTCGAAGACGCGCTCCGGGTCGAGCTCGTCGCGCAGGGCCAGGAACTGCTGGTACGCCGGGTACATCGGCGCGAGTTCCCGGCCGTGCTGGTGCAGTTCCTTGCCCCAGTGGGGGCGAGCCTGCAGCCCGCCCATCGCCTCCCAGAAGCCGTCGAAGTAGCGGGCGCGGTCCGGCCCATCGGTGGCGTAGGCGCCGATCTGGCAGGTGTCCCCGCCGTACGCGGGACTGAGCCAGCCGGTGTCGCCGTGGACGAAGCGGACCTCGAGCGGGAAGTCGGCCGCGATCCGCTCGCCGCGCACGAGCGCGACGACGCGGTTGTAGGCCTCCTGCGCCTGGTGCAGCGGCAGCGCCGCCTCGGTCTCCCGGTGCCGAAGTGGCATGGGGGTGTTGAGGATCAGGCTGCTCTGCGCCACCTGGCGCAGCGGCCCGAGGTAGCTGCCCGACAGCCGCTCGTTGATCGCCGGCACCCACTTCGGACGCCGGTGCTGCAGGGCCACCAGCGGCGGGAAAAGCCCGCGGTGCATGAGGTTTTCGTCGATCCACCGCAGGGTCCGCGTCGAGGGATGGCGGGTCGCGGGCTCGTCGGTGCGGGTGTACCGGACGACCTGAGCACGGCTCGCGCCCGGCAGCCACCACACCTTCACGTACTCCGCGCTGCGTGACACCTGCTCGACGTCGACGGAGAGCACCGGGATGTGCTCGACCTCCTGCCGCAGCCGGAACGCCGGCTCGACCCGCAGGGTCACCTGGGTCACGACGCCGAGGGCGCCGAGGTGCACCCGAGCGCCCTCGAGCCGCGGGTCGTCAGGACCGAGATCCACGACGCAACCTCGGCCGTCGACGAGCCGAAGCGCGTGGACCAGCGTCGCGAGGTTGCCGTGCTCAAGGCTCGACCCGTGCGTCCCGGTGGCGATCGCGCCCGCGACGGACTGGGCCTGGATCGAGCCGACGATGGGCAGCGTCCAGCCCAGCTCGAGCAGCGCGGCCGACAGCTCGCGCAGCCGGGTGCCCCCGCGCACCGTGACGAGCCGGGCGTCGGTGTCGAAGTGCACGACGCCGGCCAGGTGGTCGAGCGTCATCGCGTGCTGCTCGGGACGGGCGATCGCCGAGAACGAGTGGCCCGCACCGACGACCTTCAGGTGCGGGGCTGAGCTGACCGCAGCGACGACCTCGTCCTCGGTCGTCGGTGCATGCCAGGTGAGGGGACCGGTGCGGACCACTCGCGAGTAGGAGCGGAAGCCGTCGCGGTTCACCTGCGCACCGTAACGGCTCGCACTCCTCATGCGGAGGCGCGAGGGTGACTCTGCGCCCGGCTAGCCGGCGAGCAGAACTCCGAGGAACAGGGCGGTCAGGGCCGTGAGGGCCGTCAACCCGCCGTACAGGCCTCTTGCCCTGGGGGTCGTGGCCTTCGTGTGCAGGTAGGCGGTGAGACCGGAGGCTGCGACGACCAGCAGTTTGAGGCCCAGCGCCGCGTCGTAGTCGGCCGTGGTGTCGGCGGGCTGCGCTGCGACGTTCCACACCCCCGTGACGATCAGGACGGCGAAGGCCCACCAAGCCACCTTGTTGAAGGCCAGCGCCGCAGCCCGCGGGGCCTCGGGGGAAGCCTTGCGCAGCGCGGGCACCAGGGCAGCGAGGGTGAGCTGGCCGCCCACCCACACCGTCGCCGCGAGGACGTGCAGGAACAGGCGGACGGTCTCGAGCGAGAGGTCGATCACTGGAGCAGTATGGCCGGCTCACCTGGGGAAGAGGCTGGGACCTTTGTCATGCCGGGTGGGGACCGTCGGCCCTGCCGGTTCCCCCGAGGACGCGGCACCGTGGGCTCCAGCAAGAGAAAGGCGCGGACATGAGGGACATCGTCGTCGGCGTGGACGGCAGCGCGGCGGCGCAGCGGGCGCTCGACCGGGCGTTGCGTCTTGCGCGGATCGAGGGGCGCCGCACCCGGGTCGTTCACGCCTGGCAGCCGAGCGAGGTGGCACCGGAGCAGGCCCTGCGCTTGCTCAACAGCGCGATCTCCATCGCTTCGGCAAGTGCGGGCTGCGCCCCGGTGGTCCCTGAGCTCCTTGAGGGCCCAGCGCCTGCCGTCCTTGCCCGGGTCGCGGGGGAAGCTGCGGCCGTGGTGCTCGGTATCAGCGTGAAAGGGACCGCCGCACCTGTCCTCGGAGCCGTGGTGCCCCGTGTCCTGCACAGCGCTCCCTGCCCGGTGCTCGTCGTACCCGACAACACATCGCTCGTGGGGCGCTTCCCCCGCGTTGTAGTGGGTTTCGACGGTTCTCCTAGTTCGCGGGCTGCCCTCCGATGGGCGCTCGACGTTGCCCTTGGAGACCGCGCGCGAGTCCTGGTCATCCGGGCCTCAGAGGACAACCACTCACCCTCGGTCTGGGCGCAAGGAAGCCGAGCCGTCTCTTCCTCCGATCTCTGGGACGAGGTGCTGACCTGCGAGCCCCGTGCGGCGGTCATGGACGTCGAGGTCCGGGTCGCACGCGGGCATGCGGATGAGGTCCTGCACAGTGCCCTCCGTCCCGACGATCTGCTGGTCGTGGGATCGCGAGGTCTGGGCGGATTCGCCGGCATGATGCTCGGCTCAGTGTCGGCGTACTGCGTCTCGCACCCGATCGCGGCCGTCGCCGTGGTGCGCGCGGACGCCGCACGCATCGGCCGCACCGCGAGCGGCGACGGTAAAGCAGCCAGGGTCTAGTCGCGTGAACTCGTCATGAGGTCCACGATCCTGCGTGCCGCCGGGATGCACAGGGGCGCCATCGACAACGCCCGGCGTGCCCTCGAGGAGGTGCGCCTCGCCATGCTCGAGCGGGCCGAGCTGCAGCGGGTCGATCGCCACGGGGTGCAGCAACTGTGCCAGCAGGCTGCCTTGGAACTGCTCGAGCGACAAACGGTCGGGCGGTTCGCCTACGTCGCGCGTGCCGGGGTGCCAGACGTCGTCCCCGTCAACTATCTGTGGAGCCACGGCTGCGTGCTCATCCGCTCCGGTCCCGGCCCCAAGCTCCAAGCAGCCCAGCGCGGTGACGTCGTGGCCTTCCAGGTGGACGAGCTGGACGCGGATCAGCGCAGCGGATGCAGCGTCGTCGTCACAGGGCGCGCCTCCGTGGTCCTGGCCGCCCCCGGAGATGACCTGCCGGAGCCGTGGGCTGCGGGTCCCCGGCGACACCTCATCCGAGTCTCCCCGGACCGCATCGAGGGTCGCCGCCTCGGCTGAGGGGCGCTCAGGTCAGCAGGCTCTGGTAGACCCGTTCGTACGCCGAGGCCATCCGGCTGACGTCGAAGCGCGCTTCCGCGTCCTTGCGGCAGGCCGCCGGCGACAGGGCGGAGCTCGCCAGCACCGCCTGGGCGAGGTCTGACTCCTTCTCCACGACGAAGCCGGTCACCCCGTCTTCCACGACCTCGGGAACGGCCCCCTGGCGCAGCGCGACGACGGGGGTGCCGCAGGCCAAGGCCTCGACCATCACCAGTCCGAACGGCTCGTCCCAGCAGATGGGGAACAACAGGCAGCGCGCGCGGGACAGCAGGTCGCGCTTGCGGACGGCATCAGCGACGCCCAGGAGAGTGATGTCGGGCCCAAGTCGGGGCTCGATCTCGGTCCGGAAGTACTCCCGCTCCAGCGGCTCAGTGCACTTGCCGGCGAGCAGGAGCGGCACCCCGGCCGCTCTGGCTGCATCGATCGCGACGTGTGGTGCCTTTTCGGGGTGGATGCGCCCGAGGAAGAGGGCGTAGTCCTCCTTGTGCTCGCGGTAGGGGAAGGTCGCGACCTGCACAGCGTTGGGGATGGTCGCGACCCATGGCAGGTCCGGCGCCTTCGACCGCTGGTGCTCCGACAGCGCCACGAGGTGCAGCGAGTCGCGCAGCTCTTCGTAGATCAGGCCCAGGTCGCCCGAGACCGGGCCGTGTGCCGTCACGAGGGTCGGGATCTCACGGGCGGGGCCGAGCAACGGGCCAGCGAGCGTGTGGTCGTGCACGAGATCGAGGTCGAGGTCGCGCAGCAGTCGCCAGGTGCGCGCGGTGTGCAGTACCTCCGGCAGTGCCTCCCCGAGGCGGTCCGCAGACGCAACCGGGTCAACTTGCAGGTACTCCTGCGCCGCAGTCCCGGCCGGTCCCGCACCGACGAGTGTCAGGTGGTGGCCCGCGTCGGTGAGCGCACCCACCAGGTCGGCCACGACGGCCTCCACCCCGCCATACCCCGCTGGCGGGACCGAGAAGTACGGCGGTGCGACCAGCGCCAGTCGTAGTGGTCGTCGGGCTGCCGGCATCATTCCCCCAAGGCGCGCATCAGTCGGTCGTGTCGACCGTGACAGCGGTGAGCGGTTGTCGCGGCTCCTCGACGAGTTCGATTCCCGGCGGGAGGCCGCTTATGGACCAGCCCTCGGAGGTGACCTCGAGGGCGATCTCCGTGCCGGCCAGCCGCACGTTCTCGATGCGCAGGGGCAGCAGTCGCTCGGGAAGTACGGGCGAGCACCACACCCGGCCGGCCGGCACCCACGGGTCGAAGCGCAAGAGGGTCCGCAGCAGGTAGAGCGGCGCGGCTGCGGCCCAGGCCTGGGGGGAGCAGGCGGTGGGGTAAGGCACCGGCTCGGGGAACTCGCTGCGGTCGAAGCCGCAGTACAGCTCGGGCAGCCGACCGCCGAAGTGCTCGGCGGCGTCCAGCAGGCCGAGCGCGACCCGCTGGGACTGCTCGACGAAGCCGTAGCGCATGAGCCCCGAGGCGACGATCGCGCTGTCGTGCGGCCACACCGATCCGTTGTGGTAGCTCACGGGGTTGTAGCCGCCCATGGTCGAGGCCAGCGTGCGCACCCCGAAGCCGGTGAGCATCTCGGGGCTGGTGAGGTGGGCCGCGACCTGCGCGGCCTTGTCCTCGTCGGCGATCCCGGTCCACAGGCAGTGGCCCTGGTTGGACGCGAGGGCGTCGATCGGTCGCTTGTCCGCGTCGAGCCCCAGCGCGTAGTAGCCCCGCTCAGGCAACCAGAACTGTTCGTTGAAGCGGCGCTTGAGATCCGCGGCGAGCGCGGACCAGTGTCCAGAGAGGTCGTGGTCGCCGGCAGTGCGGGCGAAGTGCGCACGGGCGAGGTAGGCGCCGTAGACGTAACCCTGCACCTCGGCCAGGGCGATGGGTGGTTCGGCGAGGCGCCCACCGGCGTAGCTGATGGCGTCGAAGGAGTCCTTCCACCCTTGGTGCAACAGCCCTCGGTCCGTGGCCCGCTGGTACTCCACGAACCCGTCGCCGTCGCGGTCGCCGTACTCCTGGATCCAGGTGAGCGCACGGTCGGCGTGCGGGAGCAGAGTCTCGACGTCGTCCTCGGCCAGGCCCCAGCGAGCGAGTTCGCCGAGGAGCATCACGAACAACGGCGTGGCGTCGGCGGTCCCGTAGTAGACCCGTCCGCCGAGGGTCTCCTGGGCATCGAGCCCTGCGCGAACTTCGTGCAGGATCCTTCCTGGCTGCTCCTCCGACAGGGGATCGATGTGGGTCCCCTGCAGGCTGGCGAGGGTGTGCAGGGTCCCGGTGGCGATGCTCGGGTCCAGCGGGAGCAGCATCCAGCTCGTGAGCAGCGAGTCGCGCCCGAACAGGGTCATGAACCATGGCGCTCCCGCGGCGACGGCCACCCGGTCCGGGTGATCGGCATCGAAGATCCGGAGCACGCCGAGGTCCTCGGCGCTGGTCGCCAGCAGCCGGCGCAGGCTCTCGTCGGGGGTGCTCACCCGCGGCGCCACCTGTCTCCAGGTCTTCAGGCGGCTGGCCGCTTGGCTGAGCTCCACCGGTTCCTCCCGGGTGAAGCGAGGCGCCTCCTGGGCATCGTTGACCGACGGGCTCACCTGCACGGTGACCAGGTGATCGCTGCGGGGCGGCAGCACCAGTGCCCACTCCAGCCGGTGCTCGGAGACTGTGGCGCCGCCGTCCGCCCACACCGTGGTGGCCCGCACCTCGTCGCCCCAGCGACAGCTCAGGTGCAGGGTGTCGCCATCGACGACGCGCAACGTTCCCTCTCGAGTGCGGGCCCGTCCCTCCTTCACCTCGAACAGCCCGGCGAAGTCGGTGTCGACGGTCAGGCTCAGGCGGAACGCGGCGGCCTCCCTGCCGAGGTTGCGCACGCTGATGTCCTCGCGCAGTCCGCCTCCGACGTACCTCTTGCGGATCACGAGCAGCGTGCTGTCGGCGGTGCCGGGTCGTGGCGGGCGCCGGCCAACGAAGGTCGCGGAGTACGGCGTCGTGAGGGTGGCGCTGAGCGGCTCGACTCCCAGTCCGTCGACCGCGAGCTCGAACCGGTTCACAAAGCGGGTGTCGCGGAAGAACAGGCCCTGCTCCGCTCCCGGCCGGATGTCGCCTGTCCGGCCTGAGATGGCGAAGGTGACGCCTTCGACCAGCGTGACCACTCCGCCGGCATGGGGTAGCGGCGGCGCCCCTCCGAACGCCCATCCTTCTGTCACGGCGCCTCCCCCTGTGTCCCTCCTGCCTAACCGCGTCTGCCCGCCCTGGCAAGGGCAGGCCCTGGGACATCTGCTCATTGCGCCGCAACCCCGACTGCGCTGAGTACCGTCGCCTCGTGTGCACGGTCGTGGTGCGGTGGTCGCCCGGGGAGCCGGTCAAGGTCCTGGCCTTGCGGGACGAGCTCGTGGGCCGCGACTTCGACGACCCGGCACGCTGGTGGTCCGAGCAGCCTGACGCGGTCGGAGGGCGAGACCGGACGGCCGGCGGAAGTTGGTGCATCACCGACGTGCGCACCGGGGTGACGGGGCTGGTGCTCAACCGTCCCGAGCGCCCGACGGCGATCCCTGGCGCCCCCTCGCGTGGCGTGCTGCCGCTGCTGGCGGTCAGGCGCGGCGCCGACTGGGTGGCGGAGCTCGAGCTCCAGGGGATGGCCAGCTTCGCCCTCGTGCTCGCCTCCTCCCAGGCCCTCACCTGCTGGGAGTACGACGGGCAGGTGCTGCTGAGGCAGGACCTTGAGCCGGGGACCCGCATGGTGACCTCCGGTGGACCGGAGCTGCAGAAGGCGGTCGCCCACCTCCCGGCGCTGACCGAGGCGACTTTCCCTGATGGCTGGGAGGGGTTGCTCCGAGGCACCGAGCCCTCACCTGATCCCGCGGCTCTCGTCGTACGCGGCGAACACGACGGGAAGGTCTTCGCGACCGTGTTCGGGCAGCTGTTCACCGCCGAGCCGGGCCGACTCGAGCTGGCTTGGTCCCGGCGGCCCTGGGGGGATCACTCGTGGGCGACACGCACCTGGCGGGCGTCGGAATGATCACCGGGCACGGCAGACTGTCCTGTCATGGAGCCGAACGACCTGTCGCTGCTCGTGTTCCGCGTCGCTGTCGGCGTCGTGATGCTGGCCCACGGCTGGAACCACGTGTTCGGGGGCGGAAGGATCGCCGGCACTGGCCGCTGGTTCGAGAGCCTGGGCATGCGCCCCGGTTGGCTGCACGCCTGGACGGCGAGCCTGACCGAGCTCGGCGCCGGGGCGTTGCTCCTGCTCGGGCTGCTCACGCCCCTCGCGGGCGCCGCCGTCGTGGGCGTCATGGTGGTCGCCCTGGTCACCAACCACCTCAAGAACGGGTTCTTCATCTTCCGTCCCGGTGAGGGTTATGAGTACGTCCTGACGCTGATCGCGGCCGGGCTGCTGCTGTGCGGCACGGGCGGTGGCCGACTTTCCCTCGACCATGCGCTCGGCATCCTCGACCCGCCCGGGTGGGGCGCTGCCCTCGCCTGTGCGGGACTCGGACTCGCGGGTGCAGCCGGTCTGCTCGTGGTGTTCTGGCGTCCGGCGCCGCGGACCTGAGCTACGTCGGCCGGACTGGTGCGTCGCGGTCGGGCGTGGCGGTGCGAGGGAACGGCACGGAGTTCACCGGCCGGTGCGTGCGCACGAGGTCGCGTCCGGCGGCCTTTGCGGCATAGAGCGCGAGGTCGGCACAGGCGAGCGCCTCGTTCAGCCGGTCCGGGGGGACGGGATCGCTGGCGTACACCCCGATCGAGGCGGTGAGGCGGACACCGCCGAAGTCCGCGCTTGCCAGCGCGCAGCGCAGCCGCTCCGCCACGACGACCGCAGTTGCGGCGTCGGCGTCCGGAAGCAGCACCACGAACTCCTCCCCACCGAAGCGGCCCGGCAGGTCGCCGGGACGCAGGACCGCGTGGAGCACCTCGCCGCAGCCGCTCAGCACCTCGTCGCCGATGAGGTGCCCGTGCTCGTCGTTGATGCGCTTGAAGTGGTCCAGGTCGAGCAGCAGCACGCTGAACGGCCTGCCGGTCTCCAGCACGGCCCCGGCGCGTTGCTGCCAGGTCTGCAGCCGCAGCAGGCCGGTCTTGCCGTCCGTCTCGGCGGCCTCCCGCAGCGGTGCGTGCAGCAAGGCGCGCTGCAACACGCCGTACGACGGGACGAGCAGCAAAACGAGCAACGGGGTTGCGGACCACAGCACCGCGACGACTGCCGCCTGGCTGAGCACGGACAGCTCGGCGACGTAGAAGGACCTCGACCGCAGCTGCGCCCGCAACCAGGCTTCGTCCTGCGGCTCGCCCACGAGCGCGCAGACGCCGAACCCGGCCGCCTCGAGCACGAGGAAGGCCATCGCAGCAGCGACGACGAGTGCCGCCGTGAGGGGTCCGATGTCGTCCAGCGACGGAGCGAACGGCTGCAAGGCCGCTGCGGCGAGGCTGAGGATCGCGGCGGAGCCGACCCACTTGAACAGCGGGACGCGCAGCCCGCGCCACCATGCGTAGGCGTACGTCGGGATGGTCACCAGGGCGGCGAGGGTGCTGGTGCACAGCAGCGCGGCGGCGAAGGCCCAGGCCGACAACCCCTTGTGCGGCCGCTGGCCTGCCACCCGCCCGCCCTCAGCGCGGCGGCCGAGCTCGACCTCGATGGCGGCCAGGAGCGGGAGCGCGATCAGGACCGCGCCGTCGTTGCGGCCAAGGGCAGGATCACGCAGGCTCGCGGCCAGTGCGCCCAGGACGCACAGCACGATCCAGGCCCGCAGCCCGGGTGTGGCCTGCCAGAACGGCAGCGCCGTCAGCCCACGCGGCACCCTCACCTGACAAGCATCCACGACCCACGCCGTGCCGGACATGGTGCGAAGGGGCCATGCGGCACGACTGCCCTGGTTGGTGCGGGCAGGGCCGAATGGCGCAGCCTGACGGCCGGATGTCGGTCGGGACTGGCAGGCTGGACGGTGACAGTCACGAGGGGACGAGGAGAACAGGTGCAGGCGGTGCGTGGGGCACTCGTGTTGCTGGCCCTCGTCGCTTCCTGCGCTTTGCCGTCAGGGACCGTCACGAGCTTCCCCCGTGAGGTGCCGAGCCCGTCCCCCTCGGCGACGCCCGCGCGTGGGAGCTCGGCGCTGGCACTGCTCGCCACGCTTGCAGTGAAGGGGCGAGCACCCATGACGGGATACTCGCGCAAGGCGTTCGGGCAGAACTGGTCCGACGCCGACCGCAACGGGTGTGACGCCCGCAACGACGTGCTGACTCGGGATCTGGTGCGACGCAGCTACAAGCCGGGCACTCGTGGCTGCGTCGTCCTCCGCGGCGACCTCGCGCCGGATCCCTACACCGGCTCCGTCATCACCTTCGTCCGCGGCAGGCCTTCGGAGGTCGATGTCGACCACGTCGTGGCCCTCGCCAACGCGTGGGTCACCGGTGCCTTTCGCTGGCCGGAACAGCTGCGGCGGGAGTTCGCCAACGATGGGCTCGAGCTGCTCGCGGTGGGCGCATCTGCGAACCGGCAGAAGGGGCAGGGCGACGCGGCGACCTGGCTGCCGAAGAACAAGTCCTTCCGCTGCGCCTACGTCACTCGACAGGTCGAGGTGAAGGCGAAGTACCGCCTCTGGGTCACCCCCGCTGAGCGGGATGCGATCGCGCGGGTGCTCGGCACCTGCCCAGGGCAGCGCCGCACCTAACAGATCCGGGGCAGCGGGTCGCCCACGAGCATGTCGATGAGGCGGTGCCCGCCGAAGCCGGTGCGTCCCAGCACCCGGCCCGGTGGCTCCGCCCTGACCTCACCGACGATCGCGGCCTCCTCCCCGCCGGGCAGCGCGCGAAGGGCCGCGAGCGCAGCATCGGCGGCCTCGGGAGCGACGAAGGCCACCAGCTTCCCCTCGTTCGCGACGTAGAGCGGGTCGATCCCGAGGATCTCGCCAGCCCCCATCACTTCGGGGCGGACCGGCACCCGGCTCTCCTCCAGCACGACTCCGACCTCCGCAGCCAGAGCGATCTCGTTGAGGACGGTCGCGACCCCACCCCGGGTGGCGTCGCGCATGCAGTGCAGGTCCGTCCCGCACACTTCGAGCAGGCCCTCGGCGAGGTTCCACAAAGCGCGGGTGTCGCTGCGCACGTCGGCTTCGAGATCGAGGTCGCCGCGCGCCAGCAAGATGGCCACCCCGTGGTCGCCGACCGTGCCGGAGAGCAGCACCTTGTCGCCCGGCTGCACCCGTGTGGGCGCCAGGTCGGCGCGGTCGTCGACGACCCCGATGCCGGTCGTGACGACGTAGAGCTGGTCGCACTTGCCGCGTTCCACGACCTTCGTGTCGCCGGTGATCACGGGCACGCCGGCCGCCCGAGCTGCGTCGGCGATCGCCTGCACCTCTGCCCGCAGGACATCGGCAGGCAGGCCCTCTTCGAGCACCAGGGCCACGGAGAGCGAGACGCAGCGCGCCCCGCTCACCGCCAGGTCGTTGATGGTTCCGTTGACCGCCAGCTCGCCGATCGAGCCACCAGGGAAGCGCAGCGGCCGGACCACGTAGGCATCTGTGCTCATCGCCAGCCGCACGCCCTGCACGGTCAGCGCCCCGGCATCGGACAGCTGGTCCAACGACGGGTTCGACAGCAGGGGTACGACGAGGCCTTCCACGAGGGACCTGCTGGCCTTGCCGCCTGCACCGTGAGCCATCGTGATGAGCTCGTCCCGGAAGCGCTGGGGCCGGCGTCGCATCTGCTCGATGCGCTGCCCGACCTGGTCCTCGGTGGTCAACGCAGCACTTCAAGGGTCAGGCGCTGCTTGGCGTACTGCCCGTAGTTGTAGTAGGCCGCGCAGGCTCCCTCGCTGGAGACCATGCAGGTCCCGATCGGGGTCTCGGGCGTGCAGGCGGTGCCGAAGACCTTGCACTCCCAAGGCTTCAGCACACCCTTGAGTACCTCGCCGCACTGGCAGGCCTTCGGGTCGGCGACCCGCACGCCAGGGATCTCGTGGCGCAGCTCGGCGTCGAAGTCGGCGTACCTGTCCGACAGCTGCAGCGCCGAGTGGGCGATCGAGCCCAGGCCGCGCCATTCGAAGAAGGGGCGCAGCGTGAACACGTCGGCGAGGACCTTCAGAGCCACAGGGTTGCCGTCGTACTGCACGACGCGGCTGTACTGGTTCTCGACCTCGGCCCGGCCCTCCGAGAACTGCTTCATGATCATGTAGATCGACTGCAGCAGGTCCAGCGGCTCGAAGCCCGCGCAGACCAGCGGCATGCCGAAGTCCCGGGGGATCCATTCGTACGGCCGACACCCGATGACCGTGGACACGTGGCCGGGCCCGATGAAGGCGTCGAGCCGAAGGTCGGGGGAGTCCAGGATCGCTTTGACCGCGGGGATGATCGTGACGTGGTTGCAGAAGACCGAGAAGTTGGTGAGCCCCTCCTTCTTGGCGCGCAGCACCGTGAGGGCGGTGGACGGTGCGGTCGTCTCGAAGCCGATGGCGTAGAACACGACCTGCCGGTTGGGGTTCTCCCGCGCGATGCGCAGCGCGTCGAGGGGGGAGTAGACCATCCGGATGTCGGTGCCGCGGGCGTTGGCCTCCAGGAACGAGCCGTTCCCGCCGGGCACCCGCATCATGTCGCCGAAGCACGTGAGGATCACGCCGTCCTTCTCAGCGATCGCGATGCCGTCGTCCACCCTCCCCATGGGGATCACGCAGACAGGGCAGCCGGGTCCGTGGACCAGCTCGATGCTCTCGGGGAGGTGGTCCTGCACGCCGTACCGGTAGATCGTGTGGGTGTGCCCGCCGCACACCTCCATCACCTTGTAGTGCCGTCCGGGTTCGCACAGCGCGGCGATCTCCCTGCTGAGCACCGTGGCCAGCTCGGGGTCGCGGAACTCATCGACGAAGCGCATGCTCAGCCCCCTGCCAGTCGTTCGATCGCGACGCCTGCGTGCACCAGGACGCGGTCACCCGGTGCGAGGGAGCCGACGAGCTCCACGGCCACGATCTCGCGTCGGCCCTGTTCGTCACAGCAGATCGCGTCGTCACCGTCGACGGACATCACCGTCAGGGGTAGCGCGACGTCGCCACAGGTGATGCAGCCGGTCTCGGGCGAGCAGCTGCTCATTCGATGCTCGATTCAGCGACGGCCTGGAGCTCCTCGGTGAAGGTGCTGCCCATCATCTCCAGCATCGACAAGGCCTCAGCAGCCTGTTTCTCGTCGACCTTGGACATCGCGAAGCCGACGTGGATCAGGACGTAGTCACCGACCTTCAGGTCGACGTCCTCCATCAGCCCGATGTTGATCTTGCGTTTCACGCCGACCACGTCAACCAGGGCGAGCTGGTCGTTGTTGCCGGGGAGGAACTCCACGACCTGTCCCGGGATCGCCAGGCACATGGCTAGACCTTCTCCGTGTCGTGGCGGTGCTCGGCGATGAGCTCGCTGGGGACGTCGGCTGTGGTGTCGGGGTAGCCGATCCACTCGAGCAGGATCTCGTCCCCGCCTTCGGCGGCGACGTCGAGGGACCCGCATCCAGGGCAGGCCGGAGCCGGGTCGTCGGCGTCGAACTCGGCTCGGCAGTCAAGGCAGTGCCCGTGCACGGGCACGACGGTCAGCTCGATGCGGGCACCCGCTGCGCCGGTGCCGGTGGCGGCGATCTCGAAGGACTGCTGGAAGGCCTCGGCGGCCACGCGATGGACGACGCCGATCCGCACGCCCAGGGAGGTGACCGGGCGCCCACCGGCGCGGCGGAGCACCGCGTCCAGGACCCCCTCGCAGTAGCTGAGCTCGTGCATCTACGTGGTCCGAATCGTGAGGTGGTGGCGTTGCTGGAGCAGGTCGAGTACGACGTCCACCGCGCGGTCGACCGCGGCATCCACCAAGGGGGTCAGGCCCATCCCCTCGCCGACCTCAGCAGGCTGACAGCCCACCACGACCGTCGGGGGGAGCTTTCCGCCGAGCAGGCCCAGGCTGGCCAGCACCGAGACCGGGGCCATGCCGTGCGCGTCGAGCTCGCCGTCCCCGAGGTGCTCCGGACCCACCTCCAGCACGGTGAGGTCGCCCGGGTTGCCGTTGCCGGGCAGGGCGTCGACGACCACCAGCGCGTCGTAGCCGTCGAGCAGGTCGTAGGCCAGGTGCATGCCGCGGATTCCGTAGTCCACGACGCGAACGCCTTCGGGCAGCGGCTGCGTGGAGAGCCGTCGGGCGACCTCGCTGCCGAAGCCGTCGTCGGTGAGGAACAGGTTGCCGATGCCGGCCACCAGGACGGTCATGGCGCGTCCTCCCGTGCCTGGAGCGGCTCGAGCTCCTCGGGGGCGAAGTAGTAGAAGCGCCCGGTGGTGGCGTAGAGGTCGCCCGCCGGGTCGTCCTCTAGCCGCACAGCGAGGTGCGTGCCGCCATCGACATCGAAGTAGACGCGCGTGACGACGGCGGTCAGGCCGGCGAGGAACATGTCCTGCGCATCGGCGCGGCGCGAGGGCCGGAGCAGCACCCGGGAGTCCTTGGAGACGGGTACGCCGGCGATCATCACCACGTCCTGCTCAGGTGCCGCCTGGGCGTCTTGACCCGCGTCCCACCAGGGGATCTCGTCGTTGCGCCGGGCCCCGTGCAGGCGCCCCATCGCCTCGTCGCTCATGGCGTCGCAGCGTGCCAGGATCGCGGCAGCGCGTGGGTCGGTGCCGCGTGCGGCGGCCTTCTCCTGGTCGGTCATCGTCATGACCCGCAGCGTGAGGATCTCGTCGATCTCGGTGGCGTCGAACAGGTCACCGGCGCTTTCGGGCGCGATCGTCGGATGGTCCCCCACGATGATCGGGGCCACGAGCACAGCATCCTTGCCGCTGTCCTCGGCGATGAGCACCGGCCAGCAGCGGTGCTGCGCGCAGGCCTTCGCGTCCTTCACGGTCCAGTCCGGGCCGTCGAGCAGCGACACGAACTCGGTGTCCGTGGCGGTGAGGAGAAGATGCGTGCCCACGAGGGAATGGCGGGCGGCAAGGTCCCTGTCCGTCCAGCCCGGTAGTGGCTCGCGGGACCAGGGGGTGAAGTTCTCCAACTCAACAGAGACGACGGCAAGCCGTGGGTCCTGGCCGAGCCGCGGCGTCAGGGTCAGCTGTGCCTTGAGCGGCCAGCGGGTGCGCACCAGTCGTCCCACGACTGTCCCGCCCTCGGTGAGGTCCTCCACGTCCTCGCCACCGGGCACGGTGACCTCGCGCACGTGTGGCACGTCCAGCTCGAGGTCGCACAGCAAGACCTCGCGTACGACGGCCTCGTGGAAGGGGATCCAGTGGGTGCCCGCGATGTCGAGCGCGTCCACGCGGTGCCAATCGTCGCCGTCGCGGCGTTCGACGACCCGGGCTTGGACCTGCAGGAAGCGCACGGTGACCTCGACTGAGCCGCCGCGCTGCATCAGGACCTCCGCGCGCATCGACGGTTGCTCGCCGACCCCCGCGGCGTCAGCGCCGTGGGGGCCGAGGACGCCGAACTGCCAGCGCACCTGGTTCTTCGACGACGAGGCGCGGTAGGGGTAGAGCAGGTACCCCTCGTAGAGGATGGCGTCGGCGACCTGGCGGGCGGCGATCAGGCTCATGGGGCCACCGCCGGCGTGGGCAGCAGCTCGGCCAGGGTCGCCTCCCAGGAGGTGAGTCCCCGCTGCGTCCGGAACCGGGCCAGGGCGTCCAGGGCTTCGCGGTCGATCCGGATCCAGCCTCCTCCGGGGAAGTAGCTGTCCATCAGGGCGTGCCAGATCGCCACCGGCATCTGGCACGTCGCCTCACACGACCATGGCACCTGCTCGACCGAGAATCCGGTCTCCCCGCGGGTGAAGACCGTGCCGCTGAACAGCAGCGACAGCGAGATGTCTCCGCCGCGCAACGCGTGGAGGTATTTCGTCGCGGCCACGTCGAAGTCATACGTGACGGGCAGTGGCAGCTCGAACACGGTCTCGCCCTGGAAGCCCTGCACCATCGTGCTCGCGTGCGCCCACAGGAAAGGCTTGAGGGTCCTGCCGTACCGCTCCGGGGGCCCGAACAGATCGGTGATCCCCTCCTGCTCCGCCGGGGCGTACGCGCGCCGTTGGGGCTCGATGCGCAGCTGGCAGCGCAAGGCCATGGCGTGCACGATCGCGCCACTGCTCTCCGTCAGGCGCAGTCGGAACACCAGGTGCGGCGCCGCGGTGTGCTCCTGGGCACTCACGTCGAGCACGGTGAACGCCAGCTCGCTCATGCCGGCACCGCCCGCCGTCGTACGTCGTCGAAGAAGGCAGTGAGCCGACGGTGGACATCTTGTCCTCCCTCGAAGCCCCGCCAGATCTGTCGCAGCGTCCCGACCAGCTCGTAGCAGACGTCGATCGGCACGAGGAAGGCCTCCACCTGCTGGTCCTGGGTGTGCACCAGCAGCGCCTCCACATCCGGGCGCAGGGTTGCAAGGGCGGGTACGGCGGCCACGACCCGCTCCCATCCGCCCAGCCCGAGCTCGGACTCCGTGGCCCCGGCGGGACCGGGGTAGAAGGCGACGACCCGCTCCAGGGAGGAGTTCAAGAACAGGAACGCCATGCCGACGGGCAGCTCGAGCTCCTCCCAGATCGGCGCGGGGAGGTCCGCAAAGGCGAGGTACCGGTCAGGTACGGCGAGGTAGGCCAGGTCGGCACCCGGCCGGTCGAACAGCAGGTAGCACGGGCGGCAGGTGCACAGCAGGCTGCGGCTCGCGAGGTTGACGACGTGCTGATGCGCCTCGGCGACGGGGTGCCCGCACATCTCGCAGCGCTCGTAGGCCGGCGGCTCGGGGCGCTCGGCCCGGATGCGCGCGAGGACGGACAGGCCGGCGTTCATGTCGTCGATCCCGCCCGGAGCCGTGCTGACAGGGTGGCCACGGGGATGACGGCCGGCGCACGCGGCAACTCCTGCAACTGCACCACGGTCACCTCCGGAGCGACGGCTGTGATGGCGTCTTCGAGGGTCTGTTGCAGCCCCGACGCCGAGGAGCCGCAACCGTGGGCCTCTCCCTCTTGCATGACGGTGACGACGCCGTCGTCGGAGACCGAGATCAGCCGGATCTCATGGCCGAGCGAGTCGCGCAGCGCATCCAGCGCCCGCTCGATGCGCTCTGTGGTGCCGTAGGGGTGCAGGCCGTGCACCAGCAGCAGGCTCGACACCAGCTCGTCGCCGGCAAGGGCGTCGAGCAGCGCGTCGTCCAGTGTGCCCGCCTCGTGCACCAGCTCCAGCAGCCGCTCCAGCCCCTCGCCGTACAGCTCGACGACAAGCCGGACGAGCTCCTCCGCGCGCTCACGCGCCACCGGACCCGCGGCGGCGCTGGCGTCGAGGAGCAGTTCGATCCGCTCGCCCACCGCTGTCGGATCCGTCGAGGGGGTGCTCACTCCTCGCCCGAGACGGCCGAGGTCGGGGAGTGCACCTTCTTCAACGTCTTGCCCCCGCCGAGGTACATGTGTACGCCGCAGGGAAGGCAGGGGTCGAAGCTGCGGACGGTCCGCATGATGTCGATTCCCTTGAAGTTCTCGCGGCTGTTCTCCTCGAACAGCGGCTGATCCTGTACGGCGTCCTCATAGGGGCCCGGGGTGCCGTAGGCGTCACGCGGGCTAGCGTTCCACGGCGTCGGAGGGTACGGGTGGTAATTGGCGATCTTGCCGTCGCGGATGACCATGTGGTGGCTCAGCACCCCCCGCACCGCTTCGGTGAAGCCGCAGCCGATGGCCTCGTCCGGGACCTCGAACTTCTCCCAGGTCTTGGTCCGGCCGGCCCGGATCTCCTTGAGGGCCTCCTCGCAGAAGTGCAGCGCGCAGGCAGCGGCGTAGGCCTGGAAGTAGGTCCGGGCGCGGTTGCGCTCCAGGGTGTTGCTCCACTGCGGGATCTTCCACTCGAAGCTCACCGGGCCTTTGAGGGCTGTCTTCGGCAGGTTGATCTGCACGCTGTGACCGGTGGCCTTGACGTACCCGATGTCGACCAGGCCCGACAGCGCCGTGGACCACAGGCGGGCAAGCGGACCACCGCCGGTGTCGAGCGCGAGGTGGTCCTTGCCGTCGTACCAGCGCGGCGACATGACCCAGCTGTACTTGTCGTCGAGGTCGCGCTTTTGCGGCGTGGGGTTGGTGTGCTGGTTCCACGGGTGGTGCATGTCGATGGGGTTGCCGAGCGGGTCGTTCTTGACGAACTGCTCCTGGTCCTGCCAGTCCTCGTAGTAGCTGCTGCCGAGCAGGATGCGGATGCCCACGTTGATGTCGACCAGGCTGTTGGTGACGAGCTTGCCGTCGACGACAACGCCTGGGGTCACGAACATCTTGCGGCCCCACGCCTCCATGTCCTTGTAGCTGAAGTTGCAGTGCTCCGGGTCCTGGAAGGACCCCCAACAGCCCAGCAGGGTACGGCGGAGCCCGACCTTCTCGTAGCCCGGAAGGGCTTCGTAGAAGAAGTCGAACAGGTCGTCGTGCATGGGCACGACCTTCTTCATGAACTCGACGTACCTCATGAGCCGGATCTGGTAGTCGGTCATGAGCTGGATCGTCGCGACCGTGCCGACCCCGCCGGGGTAGAGCGTCGAGGGGTGGACGTGTCGGCCTTCCATCAGGCAGAACATCTCGCGGGTCCACCGGCTGACCTGCAGCGCCTCGCGGTAGAACTCACCGGTGAACGGGTTGAGCGCCCGCATGATGTCGGCAATAGTCTTATAGCCGTGCGCGTCCTCGTTCGGGCAGCGGGTGTTCTCCGCCTTGGCGAGCACCTTCGGGTTGGTCTCCTTGACCATCCGCTCGCAGTAGTCCACACCGACGAGGTTCTCCTGGAAGATGTTGTGGTCGAACATGTACTCGGCCGCCTCACCGAGGTTGACGATCCACTCACCGAGGTTGGGCGGTTTCACGCCGTACGCCATGTTCTGGGCATAGCAGGAACAGGTGGCGTGGTTGTCGCCGCAGATGCCGCAGATGCGGCTGGTGATGAAGTGCGCGTCCCGTGGGTCCTTGCCCTTCATGAAGATGCTGTAGCCGCGGAAGATCGAGGACGTGCTGTGGCACTCCGCCACGGTGTTGTTCGCGAAGTCGATCTTCGTGTAGATGCCGAGGCTGCCCACGATTCGGGTGATCGGGTCCCAGGCCATTTCGACGAGCTCGCGGTCCTTGCTGCTGGTCTTGGCCGTGCGTGGCATGGTCGAGGTCATGGGTTGACTTCCTCAGTCGGGCAAGCAGGTGGGTGGGACTACCAGGTGCGCTTGGCGCCAGTGAGCAGCTCGTTGCCAGGCTTGCGCCACTTAGGTTCTTTGTTGAGGGTGGCGGTCGTCTTGGCGCGCAGCGTGCGGATCGTCTTGCCGTAGGTGGTGATCGCCGTGGTTGAGAGCTTGCCGCCGGGTGGTTCGTCCATGAAGGGCATGAACTTGTCCGGGAAGCCGGGCATCGTGCAGCCGATGCAGATGCCACCCACATTGGGGCAGCCGCCCACGCCGTTGATCCAGCCGCGCTTGGGCACGTTGCACTTCACGACCGGCCCCCAGCACCCGAGCTTCACGATGCACTTCGGCGAGCCGTACTCGGTCGCGAAGTCGCCCTGCTCGTAGTAGCCAGCGCGGTCGCAGCCCTCATGGACCGTGCTGCCGAACAGCCACGTCGGCCGGAGCGCCTCGTCGAGCGGGATCATCGGTGCCTGCCCGGTGGCCTGGTAGAGCAGGTAGGTGATGGTCTCGGACAGGTTGTCGCCCTGAACGGGACAGCCAGGTACGCAGACGATCGGCAGCCCTGCTTTGCTCTTCCAGTCCCAGCCCAGGTAGTCCGGCACGCCCATCGCTCCCGTGGGGTTGCCCGCCATGGCGTGGATGCCCCCGTAGGTCGCGCAGGTGCCGACCCCGAGGATGGCCAGGGCTTTGGGGGCTAGGCGATCCAGCCACTCGCTCGTCGTCACCGGCTGACCCGTCAACGGGTTGTTCCCGAAGCCGGACCAGTACCCGTCGCCGGCTAGCTTCTCGTTGGGGATCGAGCCCTCCACCACCAGGACGAACGGCTCCAGCTCGCCTCGGTCGGCTTTCCAGAACCACTCGAGGAAGTCGTCCGCGCCGCCCGCCGGGCCGCACTCGAAGTCGATCAGCGGCCAGTGCACGGCCACCTTCGGCAGACCTGGAAGAGCACCGAGGGCGATCTCCTCGATGCTCGGTTGGGTGGCACCCGTGAGGGACACCGAATCCCCATCACACGACAGCCCCGCGTTGATCCATAGGACGTGGACCAGAGTGTCTTCAGCGGCTACAGCTTCTGCGGAGAGCATCGAGCCTCCCGGAACGGACCTGCGTTTGGAGGTCCCTCACGACGTAGACGGCCAGCGGTGCCGGTCTGTGCGTCGTACCACTTGTCCTATTGCGTCCGGAGCGAGATTGTCAAGAGACACCCGCCTTACGCACTCAACTGACAAGGGAGAAATACGCCATGTCAGCCGTCGTCCGGACTCGCGCTCGGGTGACGGGGCTGGTGCAAGGGGTGGGGTTCCGTCCCTTCATCTGGCGAGAGGCGACGACCCTGGGGCTGTCGGGCTGGGTGGGCAACGACGCGGCAGGTGTCGTCCTGGAGGTCGAGGGCACGAGCGCAAGGGTGGGGGCTCTGATCGCAGCCCTGGCGCACCCACCGCCGCTGGCGCGCATTGACCTGGTAGAGCAGGAATCACTTGTCCCGCTGGGGGACAAGGGATTTGTGGTGGTCGGCAGCGACCTGGGCGGACCACGGACCGCACAGATCTCACCGGAGACAGCGACCTGCGAGGACTGCCTGCGGGAGCTCGCCGATCCTGCGGACCGTCGGTTCGGTTACCCGTTCCTCAACTGCACCAGTTGCGGACCCCGCTACACGATCATCGAGTCAGTTCCCTACGATCGGTCCAGGACGACCATGGCGGCGTTCCCGATGTGTGCGCAATGCCGGGCCGAGTATGAGGACCCGGGCGACCGCCGGTTCCACGCTGAGCCGACCTGCTGCCCGGACTGTGGCCCGGCACTGACCTTGATCGGTGGGGAGGCAGAGCCTGTCCAGGGCGCCGTCGAGCTCCTGCGCGCCGGCAAGGTAGTTGGCGTCAAGGGACTCGGGGGGTTCCACCTCGCGGTGGACGCCTGCAACGACGACGCGGTATCCCTGCTGCGACAACGCAAGCACCGCGAGGACCGACCGTTCGCTGTGCTGGTCCGCGATCTCGCGGATGCGCGGCGGTTGTGCCTGCTCTCTGCGCAGGAGCAGGAGCTGCTCGAGAGCCGCGCCCGACCCATCGTCTTGCTGCCCCGTCTCCCCGGCAGGGGCGTCGCGGCGGGAGTCGCACCGCGGTCCCCGGTTCTCGGGCTAATGCTCCCTTACACGCCCCTGCACGTGCTGCTGGTCGAGGCTTTCGACGGTCCGCTGGTCCTCACCAGCGGGAACCTGTCGGACGAGCCGATCGCCTTCCAGGACGACGACGCCATGGCGCGGCTCGCGGGGATCGCGGACGGCCTCTTGGTGCACGACCGCGCGATCCGTACAAGGGTTGACGACTCGGTGGTGAAGGTCGTCCGGGGTCGCATCGTGCCGATCCGCCGATCTCGCGGATACGTGCCCTCACCGGTCCGGCTCCCCGTCTCCTGCACGTCGACGATCCTCGCGTGCGGCGCTTCGCTGAAGGCGACCTTCGCCCTGACCCGCGGTCTCGAGTGCTTCGTCTCGCACCACGTCGGAGACCTCGGCGACTACGCGACCTACACGTCCTACCTCGATGGGATCGCTCACCTGTCAGCCCTTCTCGACCTCACGCCAACGGTCGTCGCGCATGACCTGCACCCGGACTACCCGTCCACGCGCTACGCCCTCGAACAGGAGGACGTCGAGTTGATCGGGGTGCAGCACCATCACGCGCACATCGCCTCCTGCCTGGCTGACAACGGCTTCGTGGGTCCCGTGATCGGCGTTGCGTTCGACGGGCTGGGGCACGGCACCGATGGGACTGCCTGGGGTGGCGAGTTCCTGCTCTGCGACCTGGTGGGCTTCAGCCGTGCCGCGCACCTCGCGCCGGTGGCGATGCCGGGTGGGGATGCGGCGGCACGCAACCCCTGGCGGATGGCTGTCTCGCACCTGGATGCGGCGTACGGGGGGGCGATCCCTTCTGGGCTCGAGGTGGCGCGGCGTCAGGGACCCCGCTGGGAGCAGGTCCTCTCGGTTGCGCGTAGCGGCGTGAACGCGCCGCTCACCTCCAGTGCGGGGCGGCTGTTCGACGCCGTGGCGGCCCTGCTGGGAGTGCGGGACTCAGTGAGCTACGAGGGACAGGCGGCGATCGAGCTCGAGCAGGTCGCCGATCCGCGTGAGCGGAGCTCCTATGCCGTTGAGTTTCACGAGGGGAGAGTCGAGATCGCCTCCCTGATCAGGGCTCTTGTCGACGATCGCGCTTCGGTCGCGATCCGGGCTGCCCGCTTTCACAACAGCCTGGCTGGCGTCGTCGTCGAGGTCTGTGCCCAGCTGCGGGAGGTGCACGGACTGCAGACGGTGGCCCTGTCGGGCGGGGTGTTTCAGAACGCCCTGCTGCTTACGCGTTGCCTCGAGGGCCTCGAGGAGCAGGGCTTCACAGTTCTCACCCACAGGCAGGTCCCGTCCAACGACGGGGGGATCAGCCTCGGCCAGGCAGCAGTTGCGGTTGCCCGGAAGGCGGGCGGGCTCTAGCGCGGGTGCGAGGCCGCGCTGCGCGTCGCCTCCCACAGCACGTGGTAGAGCGTCGTCTGCACCTCTTGTACGCGATG
>JBKJSN010000061.1:0-25988 GCA_046595815.1 Mycobacteriales bacterium | reverse complement strand
CGGCCATGCGGTCGGGGTGGAAGAGGTCGAAGTCGGAGAGCTTCTCGCCGTTGCTGGCGAACATGATCTGACGGCCCGTCACCTGGGCCACCGAGAGCGCGGCGCCGCCGCGGGCGTCGCCGTCGAGCTTGGTGAGGACGACGCCGTCGAAGCCGACACCGTCGAGGAACGCCTGGGCCGTGGTGACCGCGTCCTGGCCGATCATCGCGTCGACGACGAACAAGATCTCGTCGGGCTGCACGGCGTCACGGATGTCCGCGGCCTGCTGCATCATCTCGGCGTCGACACCGAGACGGCCGGCGGTGTCGACGACGACGACGTCGTGGTTCATCCGACGGGCATGCTCCACGCCCTTGCGGGCGGCGTCGACAGGGTCACCGACGCCATTGCCCTCGTACGGCGAGAACACGTCGACGCCGGCCTGGCCGCCGACGACCTCGAGCTGGGTGACGGCGTTCGGGCGCTGCAGGTCACAGGCGACGAGCAGCGGGGCGTGGCCCTGAGCCTTGAGGTGCTTGGCGAGCTTGCCGGCCAGGGTCGTCTTGCCGGCGCCCTGCAGGCCGCACAGCAGGACGACGGTCGGCCCGGTCTTCGCCAGGCGGAGCAGACGGGTCTCGCCGCCCAGGATGCCGACGAGCTCCTCGTTGACGATCTTGATGACCTGCTGGGCCGGGTTGAGAGCCTTGGAGACCTCCTCGCCCAGGGCCCGCTCCTTCAGCGCCGCGATGAATGCCTTGACCACGGGGAGCGCGACGTCGGCCTCGAGCAGCGCGATGCGGATCTCGCGGGCGGTCGCGTCGATGTCCGCCTCGGAGAGCCGGCCCTTGCCGCGCAGCGAGGTGAAGACCTTGTCGAGCCGGTCGCTCAGGGTGTCGAACACGCGGGTCCTTCGGCGTCGGGGAACTTCCCTGCGAGGGTAGTCGCCCCGCTCGGCCGTCCGGTCGCCGTCAAGGGAGTACGGCGAGCAGGTCGGCGACGACCTGCTCGCGCTGGGCAGGGTCCTCCAACGGCGGGACGTAGAACGCGTCGACGACGTCGGCCCCCAGCGTGGACACGTGGGCCGATCGGACGTCGAGCCCGTGGGTCTCCAGGACGTGGGCGATCCGGTGCAGCACCCCCAGCTCGTCCGGGGCGCGGACCTCGACCACGGTGGCCGTCTCCGACGCATCGTCGACCAGGCGCACGGTGGACGGCGCGGCGATCCGGCCGGGCCGGGCGTAGGCGGCCTCGCGCTGGGCCAGCCGCTCCTCCAGTGGCAGCGTGCCGTCGAGGGCCTGCCTCAGGTCCTGTCGCACCAGGGTCCAGTCCGGCAACCCGCCGAAGCGGGGCGCGACGCGGTACAGCGTGACGGCCGTGGACCCGCGGGCGAACCCCGAGGCGGCCCGGACGTCGAGCTTGTGCAGGGCCAACACACCGGCGGCGAGCGACAGCAGGCCCGGCCGGTCCGGCGCCACCACGAGCACCGTCTCCCCGTCGGCCTCCAGGGCCAGCTCGCCCCGGCGTACCAGCTCCTCCTGTGCCTCGGTGAGCAGCGCTGGCGCCGGTGCCGGGCGGCCCTCGAGCAGTGCGGAGGCGCGGGTGACCAGCTCACGGACGAGCTGGGCCTTCCAGGCCGACCAGGCAGCCGGACCGGTGGCGAGGGAGTCGGCTTCGGTCAGGGCGTGCAGCAGCTCGAGGACCTCGGCCGAGCCGATCGCGTCGGCAACCGCCTTCGCCGTGGTGGGGTCGCTGAGGTCCCTGCGAGTCGCCACGTCCGGCAGGACCAGGTGGTGCTCCACCATCGCGATCAGCACCGCGACGTCCTCGGGCGGGAAACCCAGCCGCGGGGCGAGCTCGGCGACGACGGTCATGCCGACCAAGGTGTGATCGCCCGGCAGCCCCTTGCCGATGTCGTGCAGCAGCGCACCCATCAGGAGCAGGTCGGGTCGGGCCACGCGACGGGTGAGGGCAGCGGCGTTCGCTGCCGCCTCCACGAGGTGCCGGTCGACGGTGAAGCGGTGGTAGCTGTTGCGTTGCGGCTTGGAGCGCACCGACTCCCACTCCGGCAGCAGCCGGACGAGCAGCCCGGCCTGGTCGAGCTCTTCGAAGACGGCGACCACGCCCTGCCCGGCGGCGAGCATGCCGACGAAGGTGTCGCGGGCTGCGGTCGGCCAGGGCTCAGGCAGCGCAGGGCAGTCGGCGAGCCGTTCCAGGGTGATCGGCGCGATGGGCAGCCCGGACCAGGCTGCGGCCTGCGCGACGCGCAGGACCAGCACGGGGTCCTCGGCCGGATTCGCGTCGCGGGCGAGCACGACCTCGCCGTCCTGTTCCACGACGTCCTCGGCGAGCGGCCGCCGTACAGGACCAGAGGGGTTGCGCAGCCCGAGCAGCCGACGCTTCGGAGCAGCCGCTGCGACCCGCCGCCAGGTCGAGTCGGAGGCGAAGGCGATGGTCCGGGCGGCCCCGGACACCGCCCCCATGAGATCGTCCGCGTCGACGTGGCCGAGGGCCTGCGCCACGGCGTCCTGCTCCTGCATGAGCAGCCGGTCGACCGTGCGCCGTCCAGCACGGCCGGTACGGCGGTGCAGCTCGCCACGGACGTCGAGCAGCACCTCGTGGGCCGCTCGGACAGCCTCCGTGGGCGGGTCGGCCGCCTGCGCGACCGCCAGGGCTTGCAGGGCGTGGACGTCCCGCAGGCCACCACGGGCCTCCTTCAGGTCCGGCTCCAGCAGGTAAGCCACCTCACCGAACTGGCGCTCGCGCTCGGAGACGAACTCGCGCAGCTCCGGCAGCCGCTTGGCCGCCCCGGCCCGCCAACCGGCGCGGGTGGCCGACACCAGTTGCTGCGCCAGGTCTCGGTCGCCCGCGACCCAGCGGGCATCGAGCAGCCCGAGCGCAGCCTTGAGGTCCTCGCGGGCCACGGACTCGGCCTGCGCGACCGTGCGAACGGAGTGGTCCAGGCCGATGCCGGTGTCCCAGACGGGGTACCAGACCTGGTCGGCGAGGGCCGCGACATCGTGGCTGCTGTCGTGCACGAGCACCAGATCCAGGTCCGACCCCGGTGCGGGGTCGCGACGACCCAGGGCCCCGACCGCCACCAGGGCGACACCCGGTCCCGGGTCACCGAGCAGCCTGGTGAGCCAGGCGTCGTAGGCCTGCGTGAGCGCCTCACGAAGCGGGGGCCCGACCAGGTCGGCACGCGCCAGCAGCGCCTCGCGCTCAGCTTTGAAGGTGACGGCGTCCATGTCGGGAGAGCCTGTCAGAGCGCGTCGGCGCCCCGTTCGCCGGTGCGCACCCGGACCACGTCCTCGACCTTGGTGGTCCAGACCTTCCCGTCGCCGATCGAGCCCGTGCCCGCCGCGGCGACGATGGCGTCGACCACCGCCGGGGCGTCGGCCTCAGCGACGAGCACCTCGACCCTGACCTTGGGCACGAAGTCGACGGTGTACTCCGCGCCGCGATAGACCTCGGTGTGCCCGCGCTGACGCCCGAAGCCCTGGACCTCGCTCACGGTCATCCCTTGGACACCCAACGCCTCGAGGGCCTGCTTGACCTCGTCGAGCTTGAACGGCTTCAACACTGCCGTCACGAGCCTCATCCGAGCCTCCCCATCGTCCGCACCGAGCCGAGGTCGTAAGCAGACTCGGCGTGCAGAGCCTGGTCCAGACCGGTCACCTCGTCCTCCTGCGACACGCGCAGCGGCCTGATCTTGTTGAGCACAGTCGCCAGCAGCCAGGTCGCGCCGAACGCCCATGCGGTGGCGACGACCACCCCGATCAGCTGCCGACCCAGCAGCCACAGCCCCCCGCCGTACAGCAATCCCTCGTGCGTCACGGCCGGGTTGACGGCCTGGCTGGCCGCGAAACCGAGGAACACCAGCCCCAGCACACCTCCGACGAAGTGCACCCCGACGACGTCCAGGCTGTCGTCGTACCCGAACCGGAACTTCACCTGTACGGCGAGCAAGCAGACCGCACCGGCGACGGCCCCCAGCGCGAGGGCTGCCAGAGGCGACAGGAAGCCGCAGGCGGGCGTGATGGCGACCAGGCCGGAGATGGCGCCGGACGCGCCGCCCAACGTCGTCGCCGAGCCGGTGCGCCAGCGCTCCAGCGCGAGCCAGGAGAGCATGCCGCCGACGCCGGCGAGATGCGTGGCCACCAGCGCGCTCACTGCCAGCCCATCCGCGTGCAGGGCGGACCCGGCGTTGAAGCCGAACCAGCCGAACCACAGCAGCCCGGCGCCGAGCAGAGTCAGCGGCAGCGAGTGCGGGGGCATGGCCTCCCGCGGCCAGCCCGTGCGTTTGCCGACCACGAGGGCCAGAGCCAGGGCGGCGGCGCCGCTGTTGATCTCCACCACCGTCCCGCCGGCGAAGTCCAGGACCCCGAGCCGGAACAGGAATCCCTCAGGCGAGAAGGCCCAGTGCGCCAAGGGCGCGTAGACCAGCACCGACCACAGGGCCGCGAACGTCACGAAGGCGCCGAAGCGCATGCGGTCCGCGACGGCTCCGGAGATGAGGGCGACGGTGATGATGGCGAACATGAGCTGGAACACCGCGAACAGCTGCGGCGGGACCGTGAGATCGAAGCCCGGGACCGGGTCGTTGGCGTTGCCGAAGCCCAGCAGGTGCAGCCCGCCGATGAGCCGGTTGCCGTGTGCGAAGGCGAGCGAGTAGCCGACCACGACCCAGGTCACCGAGACCACAGCGATGGCGACGTAGTTCTGCATGAGCATCGCCAGCACGTTCTTGGCGCGGACCATGCCGCCGTAGAAGAAGGCCAGCCCGGGGGTCATGAGCAGGACCATCGCGGTGCAGATCAGGAGCCAGGCGGTGTCGCCCGTGTCGAGGGAGGTCACGGGGGGTCACGGTGCGCAGGGCGTGTTGCACCACCGTTGCCCCTGTGTTTCCGCCAGATGAACACCGTTGCGTCATCACCCCGCCCCCCTTCATCAGGCGGCGGGGTGATGACGCAAGGAGCTAGAGGGCGTCGGGGCCGCGCTCGCCCGTGCGGACCCGCACCACGTCGTCGACGGGCGTGCTCCAGACCTTCCCGTCGCCGATCGAGCCGGTCTGCGCCGTCGCGACGATCGCGTCGATCACCGCGCCCGCGTCGGCATCGTCGACCAGGACCTCCAGACGCACCTTCGGGACGAAGTCGACGGTGTACTCCGCGCCGCGGTAGACCTCGGTGTGCCCGCGCTGGCGACCGAAGCCCTGCACCTCGCTGACGGTCATGCCCTGCACCCCGATGGCCTCGAGGGCGCTCTTGACCTCATCGAGCTTGAACGGCTTCAGGATGGCCGTGACGAGCCTCATGACAGCGCCTCCACTCCGCGTTCGCCGGTCCTGACCCGGACGACGTCGTCGACCGGGGTGCTCCACACCTTGCCGTCACCGATGGACCCCGTCTGGGCGGACTTGGCGATCACGTCGACCACGTCCAACGCGTCGGCGTCCTCGACGAGGACCTCGACCCGCACCTTCGGGACGAAGCTCACGGCGTACTCCGCACCGCGGTAGACCTCGGTGTGCCCACGCTGGCGGCCGAAGCCCTGCACCTCGCTGACCGTCATGCCCTGCACCCCGAAGGCCTCGAGGGCGGACTTCACGTCGTCGAGCTTGAAGGGCTTGATGACCGCCGTAACCAGCCTCACAGGCTGACCTTCTGCGAGCCCGAGAGGTACGACGGGGTGCTGGCCGAGCCGGTGGAGACACCGAGCTCGTAGGCACTTTCGGCGTGGGCGGTCTGGTCGAGGCCGAGGACCTCTTCCTCCTCCGACACGCGCAGGCCGATCGTGTACTTCAGGCCCAGCGCGATGATGAGCGTGCCCACGAAGGAGTACCCGAGGACAGCGAAGGCGGCGATCGCCTGGGTGCCCAGCAGGCCGAAACTGCCACCGTCCACGATCGAGTCCGTGAGCGTATGCGTCGCGTCGCCGACGACGCCGATCATCAGCGTGCCGACCAAACCACCCACGAGGTGGACGCCGACGACATCGAGCGCGTCGTCGTAGCCCAGCCGGTGCTTGAGGGTGACGGCGAGGGCGCACACGACGCCGGCCACGACGCCGATGACGATGGCGCCGATCCCGTTCACGAACCCGCAGGCCGGGGTGATGGCGACCAGGCCCGCGACGGCACCCGATGCCGCTCCCAGCGTGGTCATGTGGCCGTCACGCAGCTTCTCCACGACCAGCCAGCCAAGGATGGCAGCGGCGGCCGCGACCTGGGTGTTGATGAGCACCAAGCCCGAGTACCCGGTGGCGCCAAGAGTCGAGCCGACGTTGAAGCCGAACCAGCCGAACCACAGCAGCCCGGTGCCCAGCATCACGAACGGCAGGTTGTGCGGCCGCATGGCCTCCTTGCCGAAGCCCTTGCGCTTGCCCAGGACGAGAATGAGGGCGAGCGCAGCCGCACCCGCGTTGATGTGGACCGCCGTACCGCCGGCGAGGTCGAAGGCGCCGAGCCGGTTGACGATCCAGCCGCCAGTGTCCTTGGCGAAGAAGCCGTTGGCGAAACCGGCAGCCTCACCACCGGTCTCAGCCGCACCGAACGCGAACACCCAGTGCGCGACCGGGAAGTAGATGACGGTCGACCAGATCGCGGTGAAGACCAACCACGAACCGAACTTCAGGCGGTCGGCCACGGCGCCGCTGATGAGGGCCACGGTGATGACCGCGAACATCAGCTGGAACCCGGCGAACACGATGTCGGGCAGGCCGTAGGTGTTGGTGACGAAGGACTCGACCCCTGCCGCCTTCGCCGCCGCTTCGTTCCCGGCGACGAGCCCGAAGGTCGCGTTGTTCATGAGGTCCTTCAGACCCACGAGCCCGCTCGACCAGCCGTACAGCCCGGACTTGTCAGTGCCGAAGGCGACCGCGTAGCCGTAGAGGACCCACAGGACCGTCACGACCGCGATGGCGCTGAAGCTCATCATGATCATGTTCAGGACGTTCTTGCTCCGGCTCATGCCTCCGTAGAAGAAGGCCAAGCCCGGCGTCATGAGCAGCACCAAGAAGGCGCTCACCATGACGAATGCGGTGTTCGCACCGTCGATGTTCACGGGATCCATGTCTCTCCTCAACAGGCTGGGGGCTCTGTTGACGAGAGTGGTCAGCGGCTGTTCCGCAGTGGTGTCCCGGTTGTTTCCACAGCATCACGTCTGCGCACGATGTGTTTCACGCGCGTGACGGGCCTCAGTCTCCGAGGAGCGCGTCGGCGAAGTCGGCCGGGTCGAAGGGCGCCAGGTCGTCTGCACCCTCGCCCAGGCCGATGAGCTTCACCGGGATGCCCAACTCGCGCTGCACCGCCACGACGATGCCGCCCTTGGCTGTGCCGTCCAGCTTGGTGAGTACGACGCCGGTGACCTGGACGGCCTCGGTGAATACTCTTGCCTGCACGACGCCGTTCTGCCCGGTCGTGGCGTCCAGCACGAGCAGGGTCTCATCGACCGGGCCGTGCTTTTCGATGACGCGCTTGACCTTGCCGAGCTCGTCCATCAGCCCGGTCTTGGTGTGCAGGCGCCCGGCGGTGTCCACGACGACGACGTCCGCACCGGTCTCGATGCCCCGCTTGACCGCCTCGAAGGCGACGCTGGCGGGGTCGCCTCCCTCGGGGCCTCGCACCGTCTCGGCGCCGACACGGGAACCCCAGGTCTGCAACTGATCGGCCGCGGCCGCGCGGAACGTGTCAGCGGCACCGAGCACGACGGTGCGCCCATCGGCGACCAGGACGCGAGCGAGCTTGCCGCAGGTCGTGGTCTTGCCGGTTCCGTTGACCCCGACGACCATGACCACGGCCGGCCTGCCGTCGTGCGCTGTCGCCAGCGAACGGTCGACGTCGCCGAGGGTGATGATGAGCTCCTCGCGCAGCACCGCCCGGAGCGCGTCGTGCCCACGGTGGCCCTCCACCCGGACTCGGGTGCGCAGCCGCTCGACCAGCTCGTTCGTGGCGGCCAGGCCCATGTCGGAGCTCAACAGGGTGTCCTCGACCTCTTCCCAGGTCGCCTCGTCGAGCGAGTCACGCGACAGCAGTGAGAACAGGCCCTTGCCGAGCGTGGACTGCGAGCGGCTGAGCCGGTCCCGCAGCCGCAGCAGCCGACCCGCGCTGGGCTCAGGGACCTCGAGGATCTCGGTCGCGCGCACCGTCGGTGCGGGCGGAATTTCCCTATCGCGCGAGCGCAGGACCAGACCGGCCACCAGGCCGACCAGGAGCAGGACGGCGACGGCTACGACGACGGGCACCAGCACAGAGGTCACGGCGACGTGTCTACCAGGGGGTCAGGCGTTCTCGCGCTCGCGCAGCCGCTGGCTCACGACGGTGGACACCCCGTCGCCGCGCATGGTCACGCCGTACAGCGCATCGGCGATCTCCATCGTGCGCTTCTGGTGCGTGATGATGATCAGCTGCGAGGACTGGCGCAGCCCCTCGAGCGCCTCCAGCAACCGCCCGAGGTTCCGGTCGTCCAGCGCCGCCTCGACCTCGTCCATGACGTAGAACGGCGAGGGGCGGGCGCGGAAGATCGCCACGAGCAGCGCGATCGCGGTCAACGACCGCTCCCCGCCCGACAGCAGCGACAGCCGGCTGACCTTCTTGCCCGCCGGACGTGCCATGACCTCGATGCCGGTGCCGAGCATGTCGTCCGGGTCGGTGAGCACGAGCTTGCCCTCACCGCCGGGGAACAGCGTGGCGAAGACGTCGACGAACTCTCGCGCGGTGTCCTCGAAGGCGCTGACGAACACGTCGTGGATGCGCTCGTCGACGTCCCGGATCACCGTGAGCAGGTCGCGTCGGGTGTTCTTGAGGTCCTCCAGCTGCGTGGTGAGGAACACCGAGCGCTCCTCAAGAGCGGCGTACTCCTCCAGCGCGAGCGGGTTCACCTTTCCCAGCAGGGCCAGGGCGCGCTCGGCCGTGGCGGCCCGCTTCTCCTGGGCCGCGCGGTCGTACGGCGTGGGCTCCCCCGGCTCCTCTCCCTCGATGAGGGCGATGGGCGGCACAGGCACGTCGGGGCCGTAGTCGGCGATGAGGGAGTCCAGGGGTACGGCGTACTCCTCGACGGCACGGTGCTCCAGTGCCTCGATGCGCAGTCGCTGCTCTGCGCGGGCGACCTCGTCGCGGTGCACCACGTCGGTGAGCCGGTCCAGCTCCGCGGCGAGCTCGCGGCTGGAGGCCCGCAGCGCGAGCAGCTCCCCCTCGGTGACGGTGCGGGCCGATTGTGCCTGCTCGCGCTCGACCGCGGCAGCCTGCAAGGAGACACCGATCCGGGCAAGCGCTTGTTGAGCTCCCCCGACGACGGCCGCGGCCACGACCGCGCCACGCTCGCGTTGGGCGCGCAGGGCGACCAGCCGTTCGCGGGCAGCGCGCTCCTGGCGGGCCGCGCGCTCCAGCGCCTCGGCCCGGCCGGCGAGCGCCTTGGCTCGCTCCTCGCCGGTGCGCACGGCCAGCCTGGCTTCGACCTCGGTCGCGCGCGCGTCGGCGGCGGTCTGCACGAGCTTGTCGCGCAGCTCGGTGGAGGGTTCCTCGTCGGCAGGAGCCTGCTCTGCCAGGGTGAGGCGCTCCTCGAGCTCGGCCAGCCCGGACAGGTCGCGGTCGCGCGCCTCCTCGGCCCTCGCCTGCGCCTGCTGCAGCCGTCCCGCCTCAGCCTCGGCCGCGCGTGCCGCGCTCGCCAGCAGTCCGAGCTGCTCGGACAGCGCGGCCATCCGGGCGTCGCTGTCGTGGAGCGCCGCAAGAGCCTCGTGCACCTCGGCCTGGCGTTCGGCCACGAGCGACCGCGCCTGCCCGACCTGCTCCGCAAATTGCTGGTGACGGCGATGCGCTTCGTCGTGGCGCGCGGCGGCCTCGTCGACTGCGGCCTGCACCTCAAGCAACGAGGGGGCGCTGGCGGAGCCTCCGATGGCCCAGTCCCGCCCGAGCACGTCACCCTCAGGCGTCACGGCGCGTACGTCGGCAACGGTCTCGACGAGCCGCCGGGCCGCCTCGAGGTCCGCCACCACAGCGACGCGGCGCAGCGCTCGCGCCACCGCCGGGCGCAGCGAGGACGGCGCCTGGACCAGGTCCAGCGCCCAACTGGCGCCGTCGGGGAGGGCAGGAAGTGCCACGTCCTCAGTGACCGAGCCGCCGCCCACGAGCAGCCCGGCGCGACCGGCATCGGCGTCCTTCAACCGGCGCAGGGCGAAGGCGGCGTCCGCCGGCGAGGCGACCGCGACGGCATCGGCCACCGCACCGAGTGCAGCGGCGACGGCGACCTGATGGCCGGGCTGGACGGTGAGCAGCTGGGCAACCGTGCCGAGCACCCCCGGCAGGTCCGCACCGAGGAGGTGGCCGTGCCCGTCCTTGCGGGCGAGCGACAGCGACAGCGCATCGCGCCGGGCGGCATAGGTCGAACGGTCCCGCTCCGCCTCGCGCTCGTCGGCCTCAAGGGCGGCCAGCCGGTCCTGGGCCTGCGCCAAGGCGGCAGCCACTATCTCGTGCCGCTCGTCGAGGTCCACCTCGCCCTCGTCCAGGCCGCCGGCCTCCGTCTGCAGGGCCTCGAGGTCCGCCTGGGCCCTCGCCAGGCGAGCGTGCGCCTCCTGGAGGGATCCGCCGAGCCGACCGATCTCCGCCTCCGCAGCCGCGGCACGTGACCGCAGGGCACCGACCTGACCGGTCAGCCGCGCCAGGCCCTCGCGCCGGTCTGCGATGGCGCGGCGGGCGACGACGAGCGCCTTCTCCTCCGCCGCCAGCGCCGCCTCGGAGTCGGTACGCCGGGTGATCGCCGCTTCGAGCCGCTCGGTGTCCTCGCGGCGCTGCTCGACGAGCTCGGCCTCCTGCTCGCGCACCTGGGCCGCTTCGCGTTCGAGGTCCTCGGGGTCGCGCGTGGTGCGGGTCTCTTCGGGGAGCTGGGCCGTGAGGTGGCGGTGGCGCTCACTGGCGAGCGTCGCCGTACCGCGCAGACGCTCTTCCAGGGCAGACAGCCGGTACCAGGTCTCCTGGGCCCGCGTCAGCCGCGGTGCTTGCTCAGCAGCGGCCCCCTCCAGCGAGGTCTCGCGGGCCTGCAGCTCCGCCAGCGCGGTCTCGACCTCGGTACGGCGGGCCCGCAGGGCGGTCTCGTCGCGCACCTCGGCGTCGAGGGCCGTGCGGAGCTGCACCAAGTCGTCGGTGAGCAGGCGCAGCCGCGCGTCGCGCAGGTCGGCCTGCACCTCGCCTGCCCTGCGGGCGACCTCGGCTTGGCGCCCGAGCGGCTTGAGCTGGCGGCGGAGCTCACTCGTGAGGTCCTGCAGACGGGTGAGGTTGGCCTGCATGGCCTCAAGCTTGCGGAGCGCCTTCTCCTTGCGCTTCTTGTGCTTCAGGACGCCGGCGGCCTCCTCGATGAAGGCACGGCGGTCCTCCGGACGCGCCGAGAGCACCGCGTCGAGCTGACCCTGCCCGACGACGACGTGCAGCTCGCGTCCGATGCCGCTGTCGCTCATCAGCTCCTGGATGTCGACCAGGCGGCACTTGGTGCCGTTGATGGCGTACTCGCTGGCCCCGTCTCGGAACATCAGCCGGCTGACGGTCACCTCGGCGTACTCGATCGGGAGCGCCCCGTCGGTGTTGTCGATGGTGAGGCTCACCTCGGCGCGGCCCAACGGCGCCTTGCCTGGCGTGCCGGCGAAGATGACGTCTTCCATCTTGCCGCCGCGCAGCGCCTTGGCCCCCTGCTCGCCGAGCACCCAGGCGATGGCGTCGACGACGTTGCTCTTGCCCGAGCCGTTGGGGCCCACCACACAGGTGATGCCGGGCTCGAAGCGCAGCGTCGTCGGGGACGCGAAGGACTTGAAACCCTTGAGGGTCAGGCTCTTGAGGTGCACGTGCTGCCTTCGTCAGGGCCACGGGGAAGGCCGGTCGGGACTCTACCCGCCGTACCCCCGCTCGGCGCGAGGGGCGGGCAGCAGAAAGGGCGCTCCCACGCGGGAAGCGCCCCTCGTCCAACGGTGCCCAGGACTACGTGAGGGCAGGCTCCTCGGTGAGCACGCGGATGTCGTCGTCTACGTGCATGACGACGGCAGCGCGGGCTGCCGCGAGGTCGGCCTCCAACTCCGCAACGCGGTTGCGGAGCCGACGCACCTCTGCTGCGAGCCGAAGATCGGTGCCTACACCGACATGTCCAAGAAGGGCCTTCGCCATAGTGAGGTGCCTCCGCACTGTAAGGGAGTCGGGCGCGCCGTCAGGACGTGGTCACGTGCTGGACCAGTGCGCGGGAGCGGTGTCTTGAGGGTGCCACTTGAGCCGCCCCGGGTCAAGGCTCAGATCACGATCCGGTCACGAAGTGGAGCGGTCAGGGCACCACGCGTGAAACGCAGGCTCAGCGCTCGCGAAAGCCCTGCTCGCCGCGTGGTGGCCCCCAGCGCTCGGCGACGAACTCGACCTGCCCAGGCCCCGCCGGGAGCAGGGCCAACAAGTCGCGGCACGCCTGCTCCGGCCCCTCGGCAACCACCTCGACCCGACCATCCGCGAGGTTCGTGGCCGACCCCGCGAGCCCGAGCTCCAGCGCCCGTGCGCGCGTCCACCAGCGAAACCCGACGCCCTGCACGCGACCCTTCACGAACGCGGTCATCCGAACGTTCTGCACACTGTTCAGTGTGAGGGTGCGTTCAGTGTGAGGGTGCGTGCGTTGTGAGGGTGCGTGCGTGTCTTGAGCTGTGCGACTGGGCTGCCACGCCACGCCGGTACGGCGGGGACCGCCTGTTCGCCTGCCGTGGCTGCGGCAGCCAGTGGGCCCGTAGCGAGCCATGGACCCCTCGCCAGGCGGACGGCTCGGTGCCGCCCGGTGTCCGTCAGGAGCGTCAGCGGGGCTGACGGGGCCGCGGCTGGCAGCGTGGGCAGGAGAACGACGAGCGGTTCATCCACGCCTCACGACGAAGGGGTTCACCGCACCGGTCGCAGGGCTCGCCCTCCCGCCCGTACGCGTGCAGCGAGCGAGCGAACAGGCCGCTGACGCCTTCGGTGGACACGTAGAGCGCGTCGAAGCTCGTGCCACCCTCGGCGAGGGACTCCAGCAGCACCTCCCGTGCGTGCTGCAGCAGCCCACGCGCCCGGGGACCGGTGAGCTCCTCCGTGGGCCGGCCGCCGTGCAGGCGAGCCCTCCAGAGCGCCTCATCGGCGTAGATGTTGCCGATGCCGCTCACCAGAGTCTGGTCGAGCAGCGCCCGCTTGACGCCTGTCGTGCGAGCACGCAGACGGCGTACGAACAGGTCGTCGTCGAAGGCTGGGTCCAGGGGGTCGCGCGCGATGTGGACCACGGAGGACGGCACGACGCTGCCCTCGGCCGCAACGAGCCCGTCGACGAACAGGCCACCGAAGGTGCGCTGGTCCACGAAGCGCAGTTCGCGACCGTCGTCGTCAAAGCGCAGTCGCACGCGCAGGTGCGGCTCGAGGGGCTTGCTGCCGGGTACGACGAGCAGCTGGCCGCTCATACCGAGGTGCCCGGTCAGCGCCTCACCCGAGTCCAAGGCGAGCCACAGGTACTTGCCACGCCGACAGGCTTGGGTGACCTCGCGTCCGGCCAACCGCGCGCAGAAGTCCTCCGCACCGGTCAGGTGCCGCCGTACCGCTCGGGGGTGGTGCACCTCGACTGCGGCGATCCGGCGTCCGACGACGCCCCTGTCGAGCCCCAGCCGGACGACCTCGACCTCGGGGAGCTCGGGCACTAGCCCCCGGCCGACAGCAGGCGGAAGGCGCCCTCCGCGGCCTGCTGCTCGGCCTCCTTCTTGCTGGAGCCGGCGCCCTCCCCGCAGTTGTTGCCCGCGACCAGTGCCGTCGCGACGAAGGACTTGGCGTGGTCCGGGCCGCTCTCCGTGATGCCGTAATCCGGAACCCCGAGGCCGCGGGCCGCGGTGAGCTCCTGCAGGGCGGTCTTCCAGTCCTGCGCGGCGCCCTCTCGGGTGGCGGCTTCCATCAGCGGGTCGAACAGGCTCCTCACCAGACGGGTGGCTCCCTCGAGCCCGCGCTCGAGGTAGACCGCGCCGATGAGCGCCTCCATGGTGTCGGCGAGGATGCTCGGCTTGTCGCGCCCGCCGGTCACCTCCTCGCCCTTGCCCAGGCGCATCCACTGGCCAAGGCCGAGGGTGCGGGCGACGTCAGCGAGCGCCCGGGTGCTCACCACGGAGGACCGCAGCTTTGCGAGCGCACCCTCGGGCAGGTCGGGGTGGCGGGCGAACAACGCGTCCGTCACCACCAACCCGAGCACTGCGTCACCCAGGAACTCCAGGCGCTCGTTCGTGGGGAGCCCGCCGTGCTCGTAGGCGTACGACCGGTGCGTCAGAGCACGCTCGAGCAGCGCGGGCTCGACAGCCGTGCCGAGAGCCGCCTCGAGGAGCGTGTACTGCGTCAGGGCCCAGTCCTGGGACGGACCGCTGTCACACAGCCAGGACGGTGCGCTTGTCGTAGCGCCCGCACTCGGGGCACACGGTGTGGGGCAGCGTGGTGTGCCCACGGTCGCACTTCACGAGCGTGGGGACGCCCGTCTTCCACTGCGCGCGGCGCGAGCGGGTGTTGCTGCGCGACATCTTGCGCTTGGGGACGGCCATTACTTCTCCTGGTCTGTCTGCTGGAGCAGCCCTGCGAGGGCTCCCCAACGGGCGTCGGACGTGTCGTGCGCGTGGTCCTCCGGCAGGTCGTCCAGCCGCTCTCCGCACGTGACGCAGAGCCCCTGGCAGTCCTCCCGGCAAAGCGGGTTGAGCGGCAGTGCGAGCACCACCGCGTCACGCAGCGTCGGGCCGAGGTCGAGCAGGTCCCCTACCAGCTGCGGGAGCTCGTCGTCCGGATCGTGGTCTGCGCTCGCCTCCGGGTAGAGGAACAGCTCCTGGACCTTGACGGTGAGCTCGTCGCTCACCTCGGTCAGGCACCTGCCGCACTCCCCGGACACCGGGCCCGTGACGCTCCCGGTGACGAGCACACCATCCATGACGCTCTCGAGCCGGAGGTCCAGCGCGAGCTCGGCACCGATGGGTACCCCGATCAGGTCCTCGATCCCGAGGCCCGCCGGCGCGGGAGCAGAGAGCTGCAGCGCGCGCATCGACCCCGGACGTCGGCCCAGCTCGCGTGTATCGAGCACGAGCGGGTCACGGGGGTCGAGGCGTGGCTGCTGCTTCCTGTTCTCAGGCATACGAGTCTCCGGGACTTCCGGACGAGTCCGTCCAACAGCCTAGCGGAGCCGCCCCGCGGCGACCACGGTCAGCTCTCGAGCGGCTCGTCGAGGAAGGAGGAGTCGTCGTTCGTGATCTCGCCAAGGCGCTCGAGCTCGTGTCGGCCCGAGAGCTTCTCGCGGCCGCGCTCGACCGCGGAGAGGGTCTTGGTGAGCACGATCTCGAAGTTGGCGAGCTTGGCGTCGACGTAGTCCTCGACCTCCAGCCGCATGGCCTCGGCGGAGGCCTGGGCCTCTTCGAGCAGCTTGGCCGCCTCGGCGCTTGCCTCGCGGTGCACCTCGGTCTGCTCGAGCATCGTGCGACGCTCCTCACGGGCGTCGGCGATGATTCGGGCCGCCTCGCGGTGGCCCTCCTCGACCACGCCCTGCCTGTCCCCGAGCACCTCCTGGGCGCGCGAGATCGTCTCCGGGAGCAGCGACTCCAGGTCGGAGAGCCGCTCGAGGAGCTCGGCGCGGTTGACCACGCACGAGGCGGACATGGGCATCGCGCGGGCGCTCTCGACGAGCGACACGAGCTCCGCCAGCTTGGTGTGGACCTCGTCCACGAAATCGCCTCCTGCTCAGCTTTGGGTCTCGCGCACCCTGGCCAGCAGCCGTTGGTGCACGAAGGCGGGGACCAGCCCCGAGACGTCACCACCGTACGTCGCGACTTCCTTGACGAGGCTGGACGACAAGAACGAGTAGAGCGGGTTGGTGGTCATGAACATCGTCTCGATGCCCTGCAGCCCGAGGTTCATCTGGGCCATCTGCAGCTCGTAGTCGAAGTCACTGACCGCCCGCAAGCCCTTGACGATCACCGGGATGTCGCGACTTTTGCAGAAGTCGACGATCAGCCCGTCGAAGCTGTCGACGGTCACGTTGCCGTAGACAGCGGTCGCCTCGCGCAGCATCTCGGTGCGCTCCTCGAAGGAGAACATGCGCCGCTTGCTGGCGTTCAGACCCACGGCGACGACCACTTCGTCGTACAGGGAAGAGGCCCGTCCGATGATGTCCAGGTGACCAAGGGTCACGGGGTCGAACGATCCTGGACACGCGGCCCGTCTCATGGCGCGCGAAAGTACCAGAGCGTGGCTTCTCCGTAGCGGCGGTCCCGCACCGGAGCCGTCCCGGCCGGGGTCGCCGGGGCCCCTCCGCGCGTACGGCGCTCCACCACGACGACAGCGCCAGGGGCGAGCCACGGGGCGAGCAGGGCGAGCGCGGCGTCGACCTCCTGGTCGTACGGCGGGTCGATGAGCACGAGGTCCTGCGGCTCCGGCGCACGCTCGAGGAAGGCCTCGACGTCGGCGTCCACGACCGTCGCAGCTAGGCCCAGGGCGCTCACGTTGGCCCGCAACGCCGTGAGGGCTGCGGGGTCCCGTTCGACGAGGGTGGCCTGAGCCCCGCCACGCGAGAGCGCCTCCAGGCCGAGGGCGCCGCTCCCGGCGTACAGATCCAGGACCCGCGCACCGTCGAGGTCCAGCAGCGACTGCAGGCTGGAGAACAACCCCTCCCGCGCGCGGTCCGACGTCGGACGCGTCGCCAGGCCTGCGGGCACCTGCAGCCGACGGCCCCCGTGGGTGCCGGCGACGAGCCGGGTCATGCCTTCTCCAGGAAGGCGGCACGCTCGGCGTCCAGCAGGGCGCCGACTGCCTCCCGCAGGGCGGGGTGGTCAGCGAGGTCCGGGTCGGCGTCCACGAGCGAGGCCGCCTCCGCCCGGGCCTCGAGGATGAGGTCTTCGTCCCGGAGCACCTGCAGCAGCCGCAGCGAGGAACGAACCCCGCTCTGCCGCGTGCCCAGCACGTCGCCCTCCCGTCGCTGCTCCAGGTCCACCCGAGCCAGTTCGAAGCCGTCGTTGCTGCCCGCCACCGCCGACAAGCGGGCACCCGAAGGTGTCTCGGGCAGCGCCTCGGTCACCAGCAGGCACAACCCAGCGTGCGCGCCCCGGCCCACCCGACCGCGCAGCTGGTGCAGCTGGCTGATGCCGAACCTGTCCGCGTCCATGACGACCATGATGGTGGCGTTGGGGACGTCCACTCCCACCTCGATCACGGTGGTGGCGACCAGGACGTCGAGTCCGCCCGCCGCGAAGCGGCCCATCACCTCCTCCTTGGCCTCGGATGCCATCCGCCCGTGCAAGGCCGCCACGCGCAGGCCTGCGAGCGGGCCCGCGACGAGCTCTGGCAGCAGGTCGACGACCGCCGTGCCGGGGCCACGGCCCTCCTCGACCGCCTCCTCCTTGTCATCGCCTCCGATCCGCGGGCAGACCACGAACGCCTGCCGCCCTGCGGCCACCTCCTCGCGCACCCGGACCCAGGCGCGGTCGTAGAGGGGCGACTGCCTCGCGACGACGTGCGTGGTGAGCGGGCTGCGGCCGGCCGGCAGCTCGCGCAGCGTCGAGGTCTCGAGGTCGCCGTACACCGTCATGGCGATCGTGCGAGGGATGGGCGTGGCCGTCATGACCAGCGTGTGCGGCGCGTCCCCCTTGGAACGCAGCAGGTCACGCTGCTCGACGCCGAAGCGGTGCTGCTCGTCCACGACGACCAGACCGAGGTCGTGGAACTCGACGCCCTCCGAGATCAGGGCATGGGTGCCCACGACGATCCCGGCGTCGCCGCTGGCGATCTCCGCGAGGGCGGTACGGCGAGTGGCTGCGCTCAACGACCCGGTGAGCAGCGTCAACCGTGTGGCCACCTCCGGGCTACCCAGCTCCCCTGCCGTGGCCAGCGGCCCCAGCATCGCCCGCAGCGAGCGGGCGTGCTGCTGGGCCAGCACCTCGGTGGGCGCGAGCAGCGCGGCCTGCCCGCCGCTGTCGATGACCCGGAGCATGGCGCGCAACGCGACGACGGTCTTGCCGGACCCGACCTCGCCCTGCAACAGCCGGTGCATCGGGTGCGCCAGCCCCAACTCCTCGTCGAGCACGTCGCCGATCTCCACCTGGCCCTGGGTGAGGCGGAAGGGCAGCGCTGCGTCGAAGGCGTCGCGGACACCGCCGGAACGCCCCGAGCGAGGCAGGCCACCGATCGCCTGGATCTGACGCCTGCGCTGGGCCAGGAAGACCTGCAGCACGAAGGCCTCGTCCCACTTCAGCCGGGCCCGACAGGCCCCAACGTGCGCCCAGCTCTCGGGTCGATGGATGCCGCGCAGGGCCGCTTCGTAGGACATCAGGCCGAGCCGTTCGCGCAGCGCCGATGGAAGTGGGTCGGGCCGCAGCTCGACGGTCTGGAGCACGACCTGCAGTGAGAGCTCGATGTTCCAGGTCGGCAGCTTGGTCGACGCTCGGTACAGCGGCAGCAGCTCCCCCGGCTTGAGCTCGCGACTGTCCGAGCTCGTGTCGGGATGGGCCAGCTGGAGCTTGGCCTGCCCTCCCCCACGGGGCACGAAGCGGTCCACGACACCGGCGAACAGGCCTTCGGAGCCTGGGGGGTGCTGGGCGACCCGCCACTCGGCAGGCTTGTTCGCGGCGTAGAAGAACGTCAGGGTCAGCCGGCCGCTGCCATCGGTGACGACGATCTCGACGAGGTACTTGCCGTTGCGCGTCTGCCGGGACGAGGCGCTGACAACCTGGGCGCTGACGGTCACGTGCTCCCCGACGACGAGGTCGCGCAGCGGAGTGAGCTTGCCGCGCTCGGCGTAGCTGCGCGGGTAGTGGCGCAGCAGGTCATCGACCGTGTGCAGGTCGAGGGCGTCGGCGAAGGCCTTGCCTGTCTTGTCGCCCAGGACCCGGTCCAGCGCAGTGTCCGGACGCACCCGTCGTACCTCCTGGCTTGTCACTGGCTTTGGCGCTGGCCTTGGCGCTGGCTTCTTCGTCGCTCCAGGTGACGCTAGTCGTGACTGCTACAGTTTTTGGGTTGCCCGGTGGAGCCGGGCGCTCAATACGATCTCTGGAGTGTTCACCATGGCTGCGAACTGCGACGTGTGCGGCAAGGGCCCTGGCTTCGGCATGTCCGTCAGCCACTCCCACCGACGGACCCGTCGGCGCTGGAACCCGAACATCCAGACCATGCGTGTTGCCGCCGGTGGCGGTAACACCAAGAAGGTCAACGCCTGCACGTCGTGCATCAAGGCCCAGAAGGTCGTTCCCGGCGCGCGTTAGGCCCCTCGCCGGTCGGTTGACCGGTGTTGCGTCCCCCCTGTTGTACAGGGGGTCACTCTGTGTACATTCCGCTCGGTCGATCGTTCTGCACGTGTCCCGGCACGCCCGCGTGAACGTCCTGCGGGCCTGACGTCCCTGACGCTCCGGTCGGCTCGACCCGGGGTCGCAGCCGTGCGGCACCGTCCAGCAAAAGAGAGACGCGCACATGGCAACGGGCAAGGTCAAGTGGTTCAACGCGGAGAAGGGCTTCGGCTTCATCGCGGTCGAGGGCGGCGGTCCTGACGTCTTCGTCCACTACTCCGCCATCCAGTCGGACGGTTACCGCTCCCTCGAGGAGGACCAGGCGGTGGAGTTCGACATCACTCAGGGCCAGAAGGGCCCGCAGGCCGACGCCGTGCGTCCTCTCTAGCGGCTCACCTGCTCCACAGGAAGGCTCGGCCCCTCAGGGGCCGGGCCTTCCTGCGTTGACTGGGCCGGCTCCCCTGCCCAGCGGGTAGCCCCGCTCCAGAGCGCCGGTGACCAGCTCCTTGGCCCGTCGGGCGGCGGTCGGGACGTCCTCACCCAGCGCGAGGTAGCCCGCGAGGGCCGCTGCGAGGGTGCAGCCGGTCCCATGGCTGTGCGGCGTGGCGATGCGGGGACCGGTGAGCAGGTGGGCCGTGGTCCCGTCGTGGAGCAGGTCCACAGGATCGCCCTCGAGGTGGCCTCCCGTCACGAGCACCCAGCGGGGGCCGAGCGCCAGCACGGCCAACGCGGCCGTCTCCATCAGCTCAGGCCCGGTGACCTTGACCCCTGTCAGCGCGGCGACCTCGGCGAGGTTCGGGGTGACGACCAGCGCCCGCGGCAGCAGCAGGCTCCGCAGCGCCGCGAGTGCCGCGGCCGGGGTCAGCGACTGACCGGTGCTGGACACCCCGACGGGGTCCACGACCAGCGGCCGATCGCCGATCTCCTCCGCCACCGCCACCACCGACTCGGGGGTCGGGAACATGCCGGTCTTGACGACATCGGCGCCGATGTCGTCGAGCACCGCCCGCAGCTGCGCACGCAGGGCCGCCTCCGGCACCGGCCAGGAGCTGTTCACGGCAAGGGTGTCCTGCGCCGTCACGGCGGTCACCGCCGTACAGGCGTGAACTCCCACGGAGTGCAGGGCCTTGAGGTCGGCCTGGATGCCGGCTCCCCCGCCGGAGTCCGAACCCCCGACTGCCAGGACCGTCCTCATGCGAAGTGCTCCCAGCCCCCGTGGGCGGGGCGGCCGTCGACCAGGACGCCCTCGCCGGCGACGACGCGCCCCACGACGCGGCAGCCGGCCGGGGGCTGCCCCCCGATCGTGGCCACCAGCGCGTGGTCCTCACCGCCTGTGAGCACGTCGGACAGCGTCACGTCGTCGTCGTGCAGCAGTGCGCTGTCGAGCGCGATACCGACCCCGCTCGCAGTCGCGATGTGGCCCAGGTCCTGCACGAGCCCGTCGCTGACGTCGCACATCGCCGTCGCGCCGGCCGCGGCCAGCGCGGGCCCGAGCGAGTACGGCGGGCTGGGACGGCGATGGGCCTCCACCAGCGGACCGGTGTGCGTGCCCTCCTGGAGCAGCCGGAGTCCAGCGGCCGACCAGCCGAGCCGCCCGGCCACCACGACGAGGTCGCCCGGTCGAGCGCCGGCCCGGGTCACGGGCGGTCCGGTCAGCACGCCGAGCGCCGTTACGGAGACCACCACCTGCGGGGCCGTCACGGTGTCGCCACCGACGACGCAGGCACCGACGAGCTCACACTCGGCGCGCAGGCCATCGGCCAACCCCAGCGCCCAGGACACCGGCAGGTCTGCCGGGGCGGCGAGCCCGACGAGCAGCGCGATGCCGGTGCCCCCCATGGCGGCGACGTCGGCGAGGTTGGCGGCCGCAGCCTTGTGACCGACGTCGAGGGCAGTGGACCAGTCGCGCCGGAAGTGCACGCCCTCGACGAGGACGTCCGTCGTGGCGATCACCCGACCGTCCGGGACGGCGACCACCGCAGCGTCGTCGCCAGGGCCCAGGAGCACCCATGGCGAGGAGGGGAGCCGGGCCGTCACCGCAGCGATGAGCCCGAACTCCCCAAGATCTCGTGCGGTAGGTTCCGACACGAGCACAAGCCTTCCATGTCGCGTCACGAACGCACGCGCACCACGAAGCCGAAGGGGCACCCCATGGCGGTTCAGGCCTACATCCTCATCCAGACCGAGGTCGGCAAGGCGGCGGCGGTCGCCACCTCGATCGCCGCGCTCGACGGCGTGGCCAGCGCCGAGGACGTCACAGGCCCGTACGACGTCATCGTCCGCGCAGAGGCCAAGAACGTCGACGACCTGGGAAAGCTCGTGGTCGCCAAGATCCAGGGCGTCGAGGGCATCACCCGTACCCTCACGTGCCCCGTCGTCCACCTGTAGGCCTGCTCGCCGCGGTGCTGGCCGCGACCTCCTGCGCCGGGTCGCCCGATTCGCCGCCGTCGGCTGTGCCGGTCACGCCGGTGTCCGGCCTCATCGCGCAGGTCCGTGCCGTGTGCGCCTCCGTGACGGACGCACTTCCGCACACGGTCGCCGCGGGCGTGGTGCGCCGCGACACGCTGCCGAGCGACCCCACGGTGGCGGCCTGGGGCGATCCGGCGGTGGTGCTGCGCTGCGGTGTGCCGTCCGGGTCAGCACGCGATGACCCCTACGAGTTCGACGGGGTGCGCTGGGCCATGCATGACACCGGCGCCACTCGCACGTGGACGACGTTCCAACGGCCCGTGAACGTCGAGGTGGTCATCCCCGACGCGTACGACGGGCAGGCTGAGCTCCTCGGGGGCCTGGCGACCGCCCTCAGCCCGACTGGCTGACGCCCTCCAAGGCCGCCTGGACATCGGCGATCAGGTCGACCGCGTCCTCCAACCCGACGCTGATACGCACGGCACCGGGGTCGACGCCCGCCGCCGCCAGCGTCACCGCGTCCATGTCCTTGTGGGTGGTCGTGGCCACGTGGACGGCGTTGCTGTGGGTGCCACCGAAGGACGTGGCCCGCTCCACGAGGCGCAGCCCGTCGATGAGTGCCAGGCCAGCCTCCCGCCCGCCCCGCGGGGTCACGGTGACGACCGCGCCATACCGCCCAGCGTCGAACAGCCGCGTCGCGAGGTCGTGGTCGCGGTGCGTGGGCAACCCCGGGTGGTCCACCCGCAGCACCGCCGGGTGGGCTGCCAGTGCAGTCGCCAGCTCGAGGGCCGTCGCGCACTGACGCGCGACCCGAAGGGAGAGCGTCTGCAGCCCTCGCAACAGCAGGAAGGCCTCGTCGGGCGCGAGCGCGCCACCAAGGTCCAGCCGGACGGCACGGATCTTCGCAACGAGATCCGGACGCCCCACCACGACGCCCCCTGTGGCGTCGCTGTGGCCGCCGAGGTACTTGGTGGCGGAGTGCATGACCAGGTCCGCACCGTGCTCCAGAGGGCGGCAGACCACCGGGCTGGCGAAGGTCGAGTCGACGACGAAGGGCACCCCGGCCTCCCGGGCCACGGACGCCAGCGCCGGCAGGTCCGCCACGGTCATCGAGGGGTTGGCCATGACCTCGCCCCACAGCACCGCGGTCTCGGGTCGCAACGCAGCCCGCACCGCCTCGATGTCGGTCTGGTCCACGAACGTCGTCTGGACCCCGAAGCGCGACAGCTGGCGGGTCAGCAGGGCCCAGGTGCCGCCGTACACCTCCTGCGGGGCGACCACGTGCGATCCCGCGGAGCACAGCGCCATCAGGGTCGAGGCGCTGGCGGCGGAGCCGCTCGCGAACGGTTGCCCGGTCGCCTGGCCGGTCCGGTCCTCGAGGGCCGCGACGGCGTCGCCGAACGCCGCTGCCGTCGGGTTGTCGGTGCGGCTGTAGGACCAGCCCTCCCTGCGCCCGGCGAACACGTCAGCGATATGTGCCGCCGAGTCGAACAAGAACGTGGTGCTGCGGTAGACCGGCGGAACCACGGCGCTCTGCCCGACCGGGCGTCGCGGGGGGCCGTGCAGCCCCCGGGTGGCCTCCCCCGTCACTCGCTTCCTGCCTGTCGCCCCATGAGCGCGCTGAGCATGTCGACCGGTCGCATGCCCTCGTGGCACACCGAGACGACGTTCTGTGTGATGGGCATCTCGACGTCGTGCTTGGCGCCGAGCGCCAGGATGGACTGGCAGCTCTTGTACCCCTCGGCCGTCAGGTGCGGCTCGGCGAGGATCTCCGCCACGGTGTCGCCCCTACCCAGCCTGGACCCGAAGCGGTGGTTGCGCGAAAGCGAGGACGAGCACGTTGCGACCAGGTCACCGAGACCGGCGAGGCCCGAGAACGTCACGGGGTCCGCCCCGAGGGCGACCCCCAAGCTGGTGATCTCCTTGAGTCCGCGCGTGATGAGGGACGCCTTCGTGTTGTCCCCGAACCCCATGCCCTCCGCCATGCCCACGGCGAGAGCGATGACGTTCTTGACGGCCCCGCCGAGCTCACATCCGATGACGTCGGTGTTGGTGTAGGGGCGAAAGTACGGCGTGTGGGACAGCTGCTGGACCAGTTCAGCGGCTACCTGGGACGTGCTCGCCACCACCGAGGCGGTCGGCTGCTCGGCCGCGATCTCCTTGGCGAGGTTGGGGCCTGTGACCACGACGACCCGGTCCTCCGGGACATCCGCCACCTCGCGGACCACCTCCGACATGCGCTTCGTCGTACCGAGCTCGATGCCCTTCATGAGGCTGACGAGCAGGCTCTCCGTCGGGATCAGCGACGCCACGGCGGCGAGATTCTCACGCAGGGTCTGTGACGGTACGGCGAGGACCACGACGTCGGCCCCGGCCAGCGCCTCCTCGGTGTCGGTCGTCGCCCGCATGCGCGCAGGCAGCACGATGCCGGGCAGGTAGTCGGGGTTCTCGTGCCGGCGCGTGATGCACTCCGCGAGCTCTTCCCGACGTGCCCAGAGCACCACCTCCGTCCCCGCGTCGGCAAGCACCTTGCCGAAGGCGGTTCCCCAGGCCCCGCTGCCAAGAATCGCTGCGCGCATCACGCGGACTTCCTCTCGCTGTGGAACTCAAATGCCTGAATGGGGGCTTGCTCGCCACGCACCTGCTCGAGCAATGTGGTGATAGCGGCCATGACGGCGGCGGAGGCCTCACGCAGCACCTCGGTCGTGAGGTCCTGAACTCGCCACGGGGTGAGGTTCACCGGCGGACCGGCCACGACGGTGATGGTGCGCCGAGGCAGCAGGTGCAACCCGGGCGTGCGATAGGAGTCGAGGATCTCCTGGGCACCCCACTGGGCCACGGGTATGACAGGGGCACCAGAGAGCAAGGCGAGCCGCGCCACCCCGGTCTTGGCCACCATCGGCCACTTGTCCGGCTCGCGGGTCACCGTGCCCTCGGGGTAGATGGCCACCATCTCGCCCTTCTTCAGAGCAGCGACAGCGGCGTGCAGGGCCAGCGACGCATCGACAGTGTGGCGCAGGACGGGGATCTGCCCGGTGCCGCGCAAGACCTTCCCGACGAACCAGCCACCAGGGCCCTTGGCGTCGAACAGCGTGGACTTCGCCAGGAAACGTGGCATGCGCCTGGTCCCGAAGACGAGTGCATCGGCGAAGACCAAGGGGTCCGCGTGAGAGATGTGGTTGACAGCGATGATGACCCCGCCTTCGACAGGGACGTTTTCCAGCCCGCTCCAGCGCCGCTTCGTCAGCACCAGCAGGATCGGTTTGAGGATGATCACGGCGAGCCGGTACCAAAAACCGATGCGTCCCAAGCGCACGCCGCCGCCTCCCTTCGTCCGACTGCCGACAGCCTGCCAGACTTCTGCCCTGTGGCGGGATCGTGGGGCGTAGTCGTACCGGTGAAACGCCTGGAACTGGCAAAGACGAGGCTCGCGCCGTACGGCGACCAGGCCCGCCAGGGACTCGCACTGGCCTTTGCCGCGGACGTCGTCGAGACAGCGCTTCTGGTCGCACGGGTGCTCGTCGTCACCGACGACGACCGCGCTGCCGAACTGCTGAGGGGGGTGGGCGCCGAGATCGCACCGGACGACCCGGATGCGGGCCTCAACCCGGCGCTGGAGCATGGCGCCGAGCATCTGCGCGCCGACCAGCCGGACCTCGGGGTGGCCACGCTGTCCGCCGACCTCCCAGCGCTGCGAGGCGACCATCTGCGGGCGGCCCTCGGCGAGGCGGGCTCCGGTAGAGCCTTCGTGGCAGACCTGGAGGGCACCGGGACGACGCTGCTCGCAGCCGGGCCGGGGCGGGCGTTGAGCCCAGCCTTCGGCACGGGATCTCGAGCCGCCCACCTGGCTTCCGGAGCGGTGGAGCTGGTCGGCGGGCGGGGGCTGCGCTGCGACGTCGACACCCCGTCCGATCTGCTCTGCGCACTGGCCCTCGGTGCCGGGCGCCATACCCGCGCCGCGGCGGCGGAGCTCGGGATCGCCGTGCGGGTCGGGACGGTCCGGCAGTGGGACGTGAGCGGCGGGTCAGCGTTCGCCGACGATGGGGCAATCCTGCCCCTTGCCCCGGATGCCTTGCAGGGCAGCGGTTTTCGTTTCCTCCGCGTCGGGCAACGGGTGCGTATTGCGACCGCGCCGAGCGGCGAGACCCGTCTCAGCCTGCCGTGAACGCGAGGACGGCCCCGGCGTGTGCCGGGCCCGTCGTCGTCGTCGGAACTACTTCTTCTTGGCGGGAGCCTTCTTCGCCGCGGCCTTCTTCGCCGGAGCGGCCTTCTTCACAGCAGCCTTCGCGGGAGCCGCCTTCTTCGCGGGAGCCGCCTTCTTCACAGCAGCCTTCGCGGGCGCCGCC
>JBKJSN010000126.1:0-22346 GCA_046595815.1 Mycobacteriales bacterium | reverse complement strand
CACCGCAGGAGACGAGGACCTCCTTGAGATCCTCGGGCGGGGGTGGGCCGAGCAGGGTCGCCGGAGGGTGGGCGGGGTCGTAGAGCACCCCGCCGTTCTCGGCGACCACCAGGTCTGCCACCAGATCGGTCTCGGGGAAGACGTCGAAGAGCTCAGGAAGTCGGCGACCGGTGATGAGGACGAACAGTCCCCCTCGGGAACGGAAGCGAGCGACGGCAGCAAGCGTCTCGACCGGAACCCAACCCTCAGTGGCGAGGGTGCCGTCGAAGTCGCTCGCCAGCACGGTCCAGCGTGGCAAGGAAACCGCCTCCTTCTGCCCACCGAGATACCCGAAGACCTCGCCTCCCTAACCCCCGTGGACGGTGAGCAGAGTCACGAACCTTCCCTGAGCCGAGCGTACGGTCGCTGCGGACGCACCTGCGCGTCGCGCGAAACGAAAGGCCTCGTGCCGGACACAATCTCTAGCGTGAGCTCCCGCCCCGCGTTCGAAGCCGTCGTCGCCGACGTCTATGGGCCGCTGCAGCGCTACCTTCGGCGTCGCACCGATGCCTCGACGGCGGACGACGTCCTGGGTGATGTGCTGCTGGTGATGTGGCGCAGGTCGGGGGACATCCCGGTCGAGGCGACGCTTCCCTGGTGCTACGGCGTCGCGCGCGGCTGCCTGGCCAACGCGCTGCGGGGGTCCGAGCGCCGGCTCAAGCTGGTACGCCGGATCGCCGCCGAGCCGGTGGCACCTGCACCTGGCGAGGATCTCGTCCTGGCGGAGGCGCTCGCCGCCCTGCCGGCAGGGGACCGGGAGGTCCTGCGGCTGTGGGCGTGGGAACAGCTGACCTCCGGCGAGATCGCCCAGGTGCTGGGCATCAGCGCGAACGCCGCCAGCATCCGGCTGCACCGGGCCACCAAGAAGCTCAAAGCAGAGCTGGTACGACGAAAAGATTCACCCGGTCCCGGACAACCAGTAGAGCGACAGGGAGGTGCGGCGCGATGACACACCAAGACGACGACCTGCGCGCCCGCCTCGCGGGGTTGGACCCAGTTCCTGCCACCGAAGCTGTCGACCCTTCAACGAGCCCCCGGGCTCGGGAACTCCTGGAGCGAGTGATGCTGACGACCGAGCAGACCGACACCGTCCCCACACCGTCGTGGCGCAAGCCCGCCGTACTCGCTGCAGCCGCTGCGGCCGTCGTGGCCCTGGGCGTCGGCGCCGTGATGGCAGGCGGTGGGAGCAGTGGGCCGGCGAAGCAGCAGACGACCCTGGCGCTCAAGGCGCCCGCCGAGAGCGGTGGTGGGCCGTCGATGAACTCCTGCCTGATGTTCAGCGTGGACATTCTCAAGGACATGCCGCTGGCGTTCGCCGGCACGGTCACGAGCATCGACACGGACACGGTCACGCTCGACGTCGACCGGTGGTTCAAGGGCGGGAGCGCCGACGTGGTCACCGTCGCCGTTCCGCCGGGCAACACCTCCGTCGGGACGGTGGAGTTCGGACAGGGGAGCCGGTACCTCGTGACGGCGACCGAAGGCACCGTGAACAGCTGCGGTTACACCGCCGAGGCGACCCCCGAGCTCGAGCGGTCCTTCGAGCAGGCCTTCACGCCGTAGTGGGATCCCTACGCCATATTTGACTGGTTCCAGATCAGGGACAAGACTGCAGGCGTGCCCTCGCCCTCGGACGTCGAGCACCTGCTGCGCCAGGCCGCGCTGCGGGTGACCGGTCCCCGACGCGCGGTCCTGGCGGCGGTGCATGAGCACCCGCACGCAGACACCGAGGTGATCCTGCGTGCGGCACGCAGGCACCTGGGCGCGGTGTCCCATCAGGCGGTGTACGACGTGCTCCGCGCGCTGACCGCCGCCGGCCTGGTCCGACGGATCGAGCCCGCGGGGTCGGTGGCCCGGTATGAGTCGCGGGTCGGGGACAACCACCATCACGTCGTCTGCCGGTCGTGCAGCGTCATCGCCGACGTCGACTGCGCCGTCGGGGACACGCCGTGCCTCACCGCGGCCGACGACCACGAGTTCGTCATCGACGAGGCGGAGGTCACCTACTGGGGCCTGTGCCCCGACTGCTCGACAGCTGCCACCGCCTGAACCCAGCCACCAGCTCCATCTCGCCCCTGAAACACCACGTCCCGGAGGGATTTTCGTGTCCGAGCACCACGATGCAGTTGTCGGAGATATGAACGCGGAGGCAAGCGAGGGCGGTTGCCCGGTCGCCGCGCGACCGAACCACCCGACCGAGGGAGTGGGGAACCGCCAGTGGTGGCCGAACCGGCTCAACCTCAAGATCTTGCACAAGCACCCCGACGTGGCCAACCCGCTGGGCGGGGACTTCGAGTACGCCAAGGCGTTCCTTTCCCTCGACCTCGATGCTCTCGCTCGTGACATCGACGAGGTCATGACCACCTCGCGGGACTGGTGGCCGGCTGACTACGGCCACTACGGGCCGTTCTTCATCCGCATGGCCTGGCACGCCGCTGGGACCTACCGCATCAGTGACGGCCGCGGGGGTGCCGGCGCCGGCATGCAGCGCTTCGCGCCGCTCAACAGCTGGCCGGACAACGGCAACCTCGACAAGGCCCGTCGGCTGCTGTGGCCCGTGAAGGCCAAGTACGGCCAGGCCATCTCCTGGGCCGACCTGATGGTCTTCGCCGGCAACCGCGCGCTGGAGACCATGGGCTTTGCGACCTTCGGCTTCGGTTTCGGCCGCCCCGACGTGTGGGAGCCGGACGAGGACGTCTACTGGGGCCCGGAGGACACCTGGCTCGGGGACGAGCGCTACACCGGGACGCGCGAGCTCGAGAAGCCGCTTGCCGCCGTACAGATGGGTCTTATCTACGTCAACCCGGAGGGGCCGAACGGCACCGCCGACCCGATGGCCTCCGCGCGCGACATCCGGGAGACGTTCTCCCGCATGGCGATGAACGATGAGGAGACCGTCGCGCTGATCGCCGGCGGGCATGCCTTCGGCAAGGCCCACGGCGCGGCAGACCCCAACGCGTACGTCGGACCCGAGCCCGAGGGGGCTCCGCTGGAGGAGCAGGGTCTGGGCTGGAAGCAGAGCTTCGGCATCGGCAAGGGCACCGACACCATCACCAGCGGCCTCGAGGGCGCGTGGACGGACACCCCCACGACGTGGGACAACCGCTACCTGGAGATCCTGTTTGGCAACGAGTGGGAGCTCACCCACAGCCCCGCCGGTGCACAGCAGTGGCGGCCGAAGGACGGCGCCGGCGTGACGGTGCCCGACGCGCAGGACCCGTCGGTCAAGCACGCCCCCATGATGTCGACGGCCGACCTCGCGCTGCGGGTCGACCCGGTCTACGAGCAGATCTCGCGGCGGTTCCTCGAGCACCCGGAGCAGCTCGCGGACGCGTTCGCTCGGGCGTGGTTCAAGCTGACCCACCGCGACATGGGTCCAATCCATCGCTACCTCGGCCCGCTGGTGCCGCAGGAGACGCTCATCTGGCAGGACCCGGTCCCCGCGGTCGACCATGCGCTGGTCGATGCGGCTGACATCGCCGCCCTCAAGGCCCAGGTGCTCGGTTCTGGCCTGTCGGTGTCGCAGCTGGCGGCGACCGCGTGGGCGTCAGCCTCGACGTTCCGCGGCAGCGACAAGCGTGGCGGTGCCAACGGCGCCCGCCTGCGCCTGGAGCCCCAGAACGGCTGGGAGGTTAACGACCCGGGTCAGCTCGCGATCGTGCTGCGCACCCTGACCGGGATCCAAGAGGCCTTCAACGCTGCCCAGACCGGAGACAAGAAGGTCTCCCTCGCCGACCTCATCGTCCTCGGCGGCTGCGCGGCTGTGGAGCAGGCGGCCAAGAGCGCGGGCCACGACGTCACGGTGCCCTTCACGCCTGGGCGCACCGACGCCGCCCCGGAGCAGACCGACGTGGACTCCTTCGCGCCGCTCGAGCCCACCGCCGATGGGTTCCGCAACTACGTCGGCAAGGGCCACCGGCTCCCCGCGGAGTACCTGCTGGTGGACCGCGCGAACCTGCTCACCCTGAGCGCCCCGGAGATGACGGTCCTCGTCGGTGGCCTGCGTGTGCTCGGCGCCAACACCGGCCAGTCGCCGGTCGGCGTGCTCACCTCGACCCCGGGAACGCTGACGAACGACTTCTTCGTCAACCTGCTCGACCTGGGCACGACGTGGCAGCCGACAGGTGACGACAACACCTACGAGGCACGCGACGCAGCCGGCAACGTGGTGTGGACCGGCAGCCGGGTGGACCTGGTCTTCGGCTCGAACTCCGAGCTGCGAGCGCTCGCCGAGGTGTACGCGAGCGACGACGCGAAGGACAAGTTCGTGCACGACTTCGTCTCCGCGTGGAACAAGGTCATGAACCTCGGCCGGTACGACCTGTCCTGACCTCACCCCCGCCCCACCCCCTTACGTCATCCCAACTCCCGTGTGGACGGGTCCACTTGGGAGGACGTAAGGGGCTGGGGAGGCTGGTGCTACTCAGGCTGGCTTGACGGCGAGCAGCGAGATGCTCTTGATGCCGTAGGTCTTCGTGGCGCCTTGAGCTGAGTCGGACAGGAAGGCGTACGCCGGGTTGTCCCGCACCGCCTCCACCCTCAGGCCCGCCTCCTCGATCGCGGCGAGGTAGTCGTCGACCTGGGCTGCCCCGCCGATGCAAGAGGCCCACAGCTCGGCGCTGCACACGATCGCCTCCGTGAGCGGGCGGTCGGTGACGATGTCCGACAGGGCGAGCCGCCCCCCTGGGGCCAACGCTCGAGCGACCGCCTTGAACACGGCGGGCTTGTCGGCGGACAGGTTGATGACCCCGTTCGACACGGCGACGTCGAAGGCTCCGTCAGACACTGGCGGTCTTTCGATGTAGCCCTCGAGGAACCGCACGGTCGAGATCCCCGCGGTTGATCGGAGGTCCTCGGCCTTGGCGAGCTGTTGCACGGTCATGTCGATGCCGGTGACCGTCCCGGTCGGGCCGGCCAGGTGGGTGGCGGCGAACGAGTCGGTGCCCGATCCGCTCCCGAGGTCGAGCACCCGGGCCCCGGTGATGTCTGGGAGCAGGTCGAAGAAGTACCCGACGCCGGCAAAGGACGCGAGCGACTGGGGCGGGATCGCGTCGAGCAGATCGGCGGGGTAGCCGAGCCGCTCGGCGAGGGGTCGGCCCATCTCGAAGTGGTGCTGCTCCTCGGGGTGCTCCGCGACGTGGCGGTAGACGTCCTTGACGCGCCGCTCGAGATCCACGGTGTCGAGCTGTTGGGTCTTGGTCATGAGGTGCCCTTCGTCGTTGTCATGGGACGAGCACGACTAGTAGCTGAAGGTCGTGGCGCCGTCGCCGATCCACTCCCACAGCTGCACGGTGCCACCCAGCGTGGCGTTTGACACCAGGCCAGCCGGGTCGAGCTGCTTGGAGTTGAAGCAGATGGGGCAGACCAGCAACTGGCCGCCGGCCGCGTCGTACCGCTTCATCAGGTCCGGGATGGTCGGGCAGCCGTCGCAGGCTGTGCCGATCGCGGTGCCCTCCAGGGCCAGCCGGACGGCCTCCTTGGTCAAGAACATGATCGTGGGTCGGCCACTCTCGGCGGCCCCGACCGCGACGAGCATCGCGATGGTGACCTTCTCTGCGTCCTCGAGCCCAGTGGTGAGGCTGATCGCTGCCTTGTTGCTCATCGTGACTTCCTTCGTTGAGGTGGTGGTGTGGACTGAAGTTCACGTGCGGGGGTCGGGCTGGAAACCGGAGCAGACCAGATCGAGCGACTCGATGTGGTCGCCGGCATGCAGGTACGCCTGCTGCTCGATGACGTGCCAGGCGTCGTCGCCCCACGGAGTGGGGTGCATCCTCAGCCGCCACGCGACGTGCATCCGGCCACCCACTTCTCCGACGGTGCCGTCGAGCACCTCGAACTCCTCGGCGCCGCCGAACCAGCCGCGGACGTTCGCCACGATGTCCGCCGCCCCGTCGCACTGCGTCAGGCCTGACGGCAGCAGAGCGCGCATCGTCGCGGTGGGCTCGAAGCAGTCCTGCATTCGCTCGAAGTCCCGCGCAGCGAGAGCCTCCAGAAGGAGGCCGCCCACGGACCAGCGGGTCGCGTCGGTGCTGTGCGTCTGTGTCATGTCGTTGTTGTACGACGGTCGAGCGAGGTGATGCGTCGGGCGTTCGCCCTATTTTCTCCGACTCATGGCGTGAACTCCCCGACGGTGACGAGCCCGTTCCGCATCGCGAACAGCGCTGCGGCGCCGCGGGAGGTGACGCCGATCTTCGCGTAGATGTGCTCGGCATGGGCGTTGACCGTCTTCGCCGAGATCGACAGTGCGGTGGCGATCTGCTGCTTGGTGTGACCTCTCGCGAGCAGCACGAGGATCTCGACCTCGCGCGCAGTCAGACCAGCGGGGTGGTCCGCCCTTCGCCGTACCCGGTGGCCGGCGGCGTCGAGCACGGCCCGCACCGCATCGCCGTCCAGGCGGCCTGCGGTCACCTCGGCACACAACACGTCCCGTGCCTGGTCGCTCGGCATCGCGGCCCGGTGGGGCCGAGGCTCCAAGAGTGCGTGGTAGACGTCGGCGGCGGCGAGCACCCTGGCCGACATGGGCAGTGCCTCTGCCGACAGCCCCGACGGGTAGCCGGAGCCGTCCATCCGTTCGTGGTGCAGTGCGGCGAGTTGCCCGATGGCGCCCAGCGCGGCGGGCCGGGAGAAGGTGCGGGCCGTGAGGTACGGGTGGGTGCGGACGCGCTCGCGCTCGGCGGCGGTGAGCGGTCCGGGCTTGTCCAGGATCCCGGACGACACCCCGATGGTGCCGACGTCATGCACCAGCCCAGCCCGCCGTACGAGCGTGACGTCGTCGCAGGGCAGGCCCACGGTCGCGGCGGCTGTCGCGGCGAGCGCGGCAACCCCGCGGGAGTGCCCCAAGGTGTACGGCGACTTGACGTCTGCGTAGTCGGCGAACGCCTCCAGCGCCTTCTCCAGCTCAGGGTCGGTCAGCTCGCGCGTCAGCCCCTCGTGCCCGCTGATGAGCGCGTCCCATCCGTCGATCTCCTCGAGGGAGGCCAGCAGGTCGCCGGCGTTCGCGCAGAACCCGTCGACCAGTTCGGGGTCGAACTCGGTGCCGCGGCGCGAGCGCAACATCTGCGCAGCCGCGTCCGTTCCGCCGAGGCGATGCACCATCTCGACGTCGTTGGCGATGTGAACGATCCGCATGATCCGCGCGATCTGGTCGCCGGCGAGGTGGGACGGGGAGCCCTTGCCATCCCATCGCTCGAAGGCCTGCTGCAGGGGGTCGCGCACCTCAGGTCCCAGACCGAGACGCATCGACAGGTCGCCGGAGGCCTCGCAGTGCGAGGCCATCGAGGCGCGGACCTCGTTCGACCCGCCGGCGAGGAACTTGCCGATCATCGTGAGCCGTCGGATCGGGGAGCTGCCGCTGCCGACGTGGCCGAGCATGAAACGCATCATCGGCGCGCCGGTGAGGTCAACGAGGTAGCTGTCCGAACGCACCAACATGTCATCGCCGAACCACTTGCCCATCTCGTGTGCGTCCGCGACGCACCCGACCCAGGCGAGCAGCGACACGTAGAAGATCGAGGCCCGTTCGTCGTCGGACAGCCCCTCGAGTTCGGCCACTCGCATCGCGATCAGGGTCTGCCGGATGATGTGCTCCTGCGGCTGGCCCAGGCCCAGGTCGGTCGCCAGCGACAGGGCAGCCACCAACTCGGCGAGCTTCACTCCACCCCCGCCACCCGTCACCGTCGCAGCGTAGGTCGCGGGCTGCGTTCGGGCCATCGCGTGCTGGAGCGGTTCTAGGTTGCACCCATGAGCGTGGAGTGGGAGCAAGTCGTCATCGACAGCATCGACCCTGAGACGCTCGGGCGATGGTGGGCCCAAGCCCTCGGCTGGGTCATCGTCGAGGAGACTCCGGAGGAGTTCGAGATCAGGCCCGCCCCCGAGCGGATGCCAGGCCTGCTCTTCATCCGGATCCCCGAGGCAAAGGGCGGGAAGAACCGCCTTCATCTCGATTTTCGACCCCTCGACCAGGAGGCTGAGGTGGCGCGCTTGGTGGGCCTCGGTGCGCACCACGTCGATGTTGGTCAGGGGGAGCGGTCCTGGGTCGTGTTGGCCGATCCTGAGGGCAACGAGTTCTGCGTGCTGTCACAGCGACCCGGCTGAGGGCGGGTCACCTCGGGGTCAGGCTGGCAGGACCCGAACTGCGTAACGGCGGAGGTTGGCGTCGCGGGTGACCAAAGTGAGGTCCTCGACCTGCGACTGGGCGACGAGCATCCGGTCGAACGGGTCCGCGTGGTGCGGCGGTAAGGAGCGCACAGCGAGGGCGTGGGGAAGACCGATGGGCAGGATGTCGAAGCCGTGATGCGTGAGTTGGTCGCTCAGATCATCCGGTACGGCGAGCTTGCCTAGGCCAACCTTGATGCTCATCTCCCAGACAGTGGCCGCTGATACCCATACGTCGGAGTCGGCAGCGGCGATCGCTGCGACGGCTTTGGGGCGAATGGGCTGCGCGGAGAGCCACCAGAGCAGGACATGCGTGTCGAGCAGCAACTTCACGCGTGATCGTCACGGAACAGTGCCGTGATGTCCTCGTCGACGGCGTCGAAGTCAGAGGTCATCCGCACTCGCCCCTCCCATCCCCCGGGGGAGCGAGGTAGCCGAGGCGCCTGGATGGCGACGAGCCGCACGCGCGGGCTCCCGGCCTTGGCAATGACGATGTCCTCGCCCCCGGCCGCGCGCTCGACCAGGTCGGACAGGTGGGTCTTGGCCTCGTAGATGTTGACCTGGGTCGTCATGCAGTCATCATCAAGGTTGGTCAGAAAATTGGTCAACTCTCCTCATGGAGAATTGCTGCGCGCGCATCCTCGACGCCGTCAAGGACTAGCAACCACACCAATCGTGAATGAGTGCCCCCCGGGGGGCACCAACAACATGGGAACGGCGTCAGGTCCGCGTGGATGTAGCCGCTGAGCTCATTCTGCCTACCGGTGCAGTTCAGCGAGACGGTGCCGTGAAGTGCGCGCCCGGAGCGCTGTGCTCGGAGGACGGGCGGTCACGACTTAAGCGGGCCGCTAGACCCTAACTGAGGCGGGGCGTTGCTTCCCGGGGCCCCGACGGCGGGGACGAGTCAGCCGCTTCCGCAAAGGTTGGTCGGCGTCCGGCGTGGTGAGTCCACCGGCCAACAGCATGCAGGGGCCCGCGTGGCAGGGGACCTTGGTCCTCCAGCCTGAGGACATGCGGCCCTACCCGACGGGGGTATCGAAGCGCAGGCTGAAATGGTGATCTTCATGCTGCGCTGCGAGTTGATGCAGCCGCTCGCGTGGATGGGGGAGTACCCGTCGATGTGGCTCGCGCCTGACGAGCTGCTCGGTCACCTGCGTGACCACATGGCCGGCTGACATGACCGCCGCCGATTCGATCGGGTGCCAGACCCCGGCCGTGCGCACGGCCGGGACGGGCCAGCCGGAGGGCACCCGATCCGGGGGTTGCGCCCAGCTTGCCCGCGTTGCTGGCTCCGGACACTGGATGCGCGCTGTGCGTCAGTTGTCCGGGAGGTAGGCCGTGCGCCGACGAAGCCGAGTTCCTGCAACCGCGACGCGCTGGCGCTGGATCCTCGCGACGGTGGTGCTCGCCGTTGCCGTGGTGCTGCCTGCCGCGCCCGCCGCCGCGGATGGCGAGGGTGAGACAACTGTCGCGTACGTGTTGATCCAGCAGGCGCTGGGGCATCTCGCGCACGGCGGTGGACACGTTGCCATGGACGAGGCGATGGAGAAGGTTGGTGACGCGCTGGAGACCGACGACAACGCCAGCGTCGACCTCACCCTAGTCAAGCAGGCGAAGGCTGCCCTCGAAGCAGAGGACATCGGACAAGCCCGGACGCTGCTGGAGCAGTCGATTCAGACGGCGATCAGCGACCTCCCGCCGGCGATCGGGCAGGAGTCCGGCACCAGGCTCGTGGTGCTGCCCTTGCGCGGCCGAGGCGGCCTGACCGGCCAGGACTGGGCGTTCGGCGCCGGTTCACTTGTGCTGCTGCTGGTCGGCGCCGCGTTGGCATTCCGGTTCCGCCCCCACGACACTGTCCGTCAGCTTCGCATCTCCCTGGCACGTGACGCGGGTCGCGTCCACGCTGAGACCGGGGAGCAAGGCCGATGAGCGCGACCCACGCGGCACCCGCGCACGCGCTGCCCGAGCACGGGCGGTTCCGGCGGGCGATCGACGTCGTCGACGAGAGGCTCGGTATCCGCGCGCTGGAGTACCCCGTGCCGGAACACGCGAACACGCTCGCCTGGAGCCTCGGCGGGATCACCGCAGCCGCGCTGGTCATCATCATCGTTACCGGCGTCGTGCTCGTGCAGTTCTACAACCCCGTCCCGGAAGCAGCGAACGAGTCGGTCCGGCACACCGTGACCGACGTGTGGGGCGGACGGTTCGTGCGGTCCCTGCACTTCTGGGCCGCGCAGGCGATGTACGTCACCGCGACGCTTCACATGATCCGAGTGTTCCTCACCGGCTCCTACAAACGGCCTCGGGAGGCGAACTGGCTCATCGGTGTCGCGATGTTCGGCTTGGTGAGCCTGGCGCTGTTCACCGGCACCGCCCTGAAGTGGGACCAGGAAGGCTTCGAGGCACTCGGGCACAACCTGGAGATCGGCAAGCTCCTGGGCGGCGCCGGCCTGTGGTTCTCCGCCGACTTCGCCGACCGCGTCCCGATCCTGGTGCGCCTGTACGCCGCGCACGTCGTGATCATCCCCGGGCTCATCTTCGTACTGGTGACCTGGCACGCGCTGTTGGTCAAGCGACACAAGATCTCGCCGCACCCAGCGTTACCGACGGACGAGACCGGTGACCAGGCCCCGGCCGGCGAGCCGACCGAGCCGTTCACGCATCACCTGCGGCGGATCGCGGCGTTCGGCCTGGTCCTGCTCGGCGTACTCGGCCTCGTCGCAGTCATCTGGCCGCCAGGGGTCGGGCAGAGCCCTGTCGAGGGCATCGAGGTGACCCGCCCGCCGTGGAACTTCTGGTGGATGTTCACGCTGGAGAACTGGTTCGGTCTCAAGGGCATCCTGTACGGCGAACTGGCGTTCTTCGCGCTGCTGCTCGCACTGCCGTTCGTGGACCGCAACCCGCAACGGTTCTGGCGCCGCAGGCCAGTGGCCATGCTCCTCGGTCTGGCCGTGCTCGCCGCGATCGTGACGCTTACGATCCTGATGGCCGTCACCCCCGCCAAACAGCACCTGGGGATGTGACGGGCTCCGCGGGCGCCGGTTCGGTGCGTCGTGCACGCCGTGCCTTCTGGACGCTGACAGCTGTCGCGCTGCTGGCGATGGGTGCGCTCAGCAGCGCCCTGGCGGCGACGCCGGGCCCGCTGACCGGGGTGTTCGTCATGGGGGCGGGCACGGTGCTCGTTCTGGCGTTGGGGCTCGCTGCCCGCGTGCTCCTGGCGTTGGAACGAGCTCGCGCCGCGGGGCGACCACCCCGACAGGGACGCTGACCGGCGTCCCGGAAATAGGTGGGCTGCCTGTCAGAACGTGGTCTGGAACCCCGCGACCCACAGCCGCAGATGGATCGTGAGTTGCTGCCACAGCCCTGTCATCAGCAGCAGCCCGATCGTCGCCAACAGCACCCCGCCGAAGCTGGTCACCAGCCGGTAGTGCCGACGCACCACGGCGAAGACACGCACGGCGCGTTGGAACGCCAACCCGGTGAGGACGAAAGGCAGCCCCGAGACCGAGGCAGTAGAACAAGGTCAGCAGCGCGCCTCGGCCAGCGCTTCCCTGCTGGTAGGCAAGGGTCTGGACCGCTCCAAGGGTCGCTCCGAGGCACGGTGTCCGACCGACGCCGAGCACCACGCCGAGCACCGGCGCCCCGCCGAGACCGGCGCGCGGCTGTTCTTCTTCGAGCACCCGACCGAGGACCGTTTCGCACCGCAGTACCTCACGGACGAGCTTGCCCGGCACGGCCTGCGACTGTTGAAGGAACCGACGGTGTGGTGGTTCGGCGACTTCGTGCTCGGCGCCGCGGTCCGCGATGGCTGAGCAGCCCCCAGGCGAAGTCGGGGCGACGTTCGCGTTCGTCGACCTATCCGGGTTCACGGCCTTGACCGAGGTGCACGGGGACGGGCACGCCGTCATGCTCTCCGCCGACACCCTGCAGGACGCCCTCGCCACGGTTATGGCCCTCGTCAGCAGCTGTGCGCAGGAGCCGCTGCACCCGGTGGTGCGCGCCGGTGCTCACTACGGACCGGCGATGCAGGGCGTGGCGACTTCATCGGCATCACCGTGAACATCGCCTCCCCGCTCGCCGACGTGGCGGCCGGGCTGGGGCTGTCCGTGCGGCACCTGCCTGCGAGGGTGTTGCGCAACATCAGCGGCACGTTCGACCTGGTCGAGATCGACCTTGACGATGGCCCGGACGAGGTTGCCATCGACCCGGTCTGCCGGATGCGGCTGGACCCTGCCGAGGCCGTCGCGTGGCTGCGCGAGGGCGACCAGGTGCGCTGGTTCTGCTCGCGGACTGTGCCGGCCGCTGCCTAGAGGCTCCTCAGCGCACGTACTGAACCATCGTCATCATGCCGACCTCGGCGTGGTAGATGTTGTGGCAGTGCAGCATCCACTGTCCTGGGTTGTCTGCGACGAACTCGACCGTGACGCTGCCCATCACGGGCACCAGGACGGTGTCCTTGCGAGGGCCGGGACCTGGCCCGGTGTTCACCTGGAACGTGTGCCCGTGCAGGTGGATCGGGTGGGCCATCATGGTCATGTTGGTGATGACGAGCCGGATCCGTTCGCCGGCCCGGACCGGCATGGTGGCGCCGCCGGAGCTTGGCGCGCTGATGCCCCAGTTGTAGGCGGTCATCGACCCGGTCAGCCGGACCCGGTAGGTGCGGTCCGGTGCTCCCGTCGGCAACGTGTCGGCTGCCGTGGCGTGCAGGTCGGTCAGCTTCAGCTGGCGGCCGGTCAGCTCACGCGGTTGCACGTCAGCCATCGGCATCTCGCCGTCACCGGCCCGGAGAACGGCCAGCGCCTGCCCGGTCTTGCCATCGGCGACCGCGACGAGCGGCAGCACCCCGCCACTCGGTGGGACGGTCACTTCGACGTCGTACCGCTCACCCATCGCGATCTTGAGGGTGTCGACCGTGACCGGCTCGACCGGGAACCCGTCGGTCGCCACGACCGTCAGTCGGCTGCCGCCGACCGCTACCCGGAAGGCGGTGTCCGCGCCTGCGTTGATCAGCCGCAGCCGGACCTTCTGGCCCGGCTTGACGTCGTACTCGGTGGGGGAGTCCGCGGTGCGGCCGTTGGCCAGGTACGCCGGGTAGGCCACGTCACCGGTATCGGTCCCGTTGCTGCCCATGTCCGTCCCGCCCATGTCGTGACCGGAAGAGCTCGAGGTGCCTGAGCCGGCCCGCAGCCGGGCCAGGACCTGGTCGGGGGTCTCGCCCAGACCGTCGGTCCAGTCGTCGAGCAGCACTGGGATGTCCAGGACCTTCTCGGCGCTGCGCGGGGTCACGATGAGGGCGCCGTACAGGCCGCGGTCGAGCTGCACCCCGGTGTGCGGGTGGTACCAGTAGGTGCCGGCGTCCGGGACGGTGAAGGTGTAGGTGAACGAGCCGCCGGGCGCGATTGCCTGCTGCGTCACGCCGGGAACGCCGTCCATGTCGTTGCGCAGCGCGATGCCGTGCCAGTGCATCGACAGAGGCTGCGGGAGGTTGTTGACCACGGTCGCCTTGAGTGTGTCCCCTGCGGCGAGCCGAATCTGCGGACCCGGCACCGTCCCGTTGAACGCCCAGGTCTGCACGCTCTTGCCGGCGACCCGGACGGTGGCCGGGGCGGCGGTCAGCGTCGTCGACGTCACTGCCGCACCAGGAACCCGGCGGGCAGCCTCCGTGGAGGTGACGGCCGCGTCTGTTGGCCCGACCAGCGTCAGGGCCTGCGCGGATCGGCCGAACGCGAGCCAGGTAGCAGAACCGGCGACGGCCACGGCTGCGGCGGCGATCAGGGACGTGGTGCGCTTGGACATGCGTCTTCCTTTGCGGTGGGGAACCGGCCTGTTACACCTTCGGTGTCTGACCTGACGGGTGGGTCGCGAAAACCATGAAGGTTCGAGTAGGCCGCGCTGGTCGGCAGGATGAGGGCATGAGCACTGTGCTGGTGGTCGAGGACGAGCCGGATCTGGCGCGGTTGGTGAGCGACTACCTGATCCGGGACGGCCTGACGGTGACGGTGACGCAGGACGGCCTGTCTGGCATCGGGTGCCACCGGGGACGGCCGGTCGCCGGGATCGCTCATCACAGCCGCAGCGTCTGGCGGATTGCGGCATGCAGCTCGGTGAACCGCTGCTCCGCGACGTCGCCGCCCTGTCCGGCAGCGTCCAGCACGCAGTGCCGGGTGTGCTCATCCAGCAGGTGCAGCCCGACTTGCTGCAGCGCCTTGGTGACCGCACCGATCTGGGTGAGCACGTCGATGCAGTAGCGGTCCTGCTCGATCATGCGACTGATGCCGCGGACCTGACCCTCGATCTTGGCGAGCCGCTCGAGGTGATCGGGACCCTTTGCGTGGTAACCCGGGGTCGCGACATCCGACCCCACGCTGCGCGCGGCAACGGTGCTCATCGCTGACCGCCGAGAGCCTCCAGACGACGCTGGAAGTCCTCAGGGTCGATGTCACCACGGGCAAGGCGCTCGGCCAGGATGTCGCGTGCCTCCGGGCGACCGGCCTGACCGGCATGCTGCGGGCGCTGGAGCAGGGCACGCACGCTCACGCAGACGAGGGCGACGATGCTGCCCCAGAACACGATCATGAAGATCACCATCCCGACGACCCAACCGCCGCCACCGTGACCGTCCCAGTACGTCATCGAGACCACCTCCTGCCGCCATCGCTCGAACGGGGATGGCGGCCCTCCCATCGTCTCCTTGGATACCCTCACGGGGTATGGGCTTTGGTCCTGTCTGGATGGGCCGTTGGCCCCTTCCCGCCCTTGCGGGGTAAGGGGAGTGTCTGTGTCAGGCCCCGGCCGTTGTGGTCGGTGGCCCTCCATAGGAGGTGCGTCATGAGACGCGACAAGATGCCGACATTCGTACTCGCAGCCGCGATCGTGGTGGGTGCTCTCGTGCTCGCCGGGGTGCCGCTCGCCGCCCTGGCGCTGCCGCTGGTCCTGCTGGCCTGCCCGCTGATGATGATCTTCATGATGCGCGGGATGAACCATGGGGGCGACAACTCAGGGCAGAGCTCTGGGCACGGCGCGGGCTGCCACGGCGGCCACGCCGGTCACGACGGCGGGACTGAACAGGACGCTCACCGGCACGAGTCCAGCAGCCCGACAGGCAAGGACCCCGTGCGATGAACCGGCGCAGCGTCACCTGGGGTGTGCTCGCCGCGGCCGTGCTCGCGGCGTTCTACACCACCGTCCTGGCCGGCAGCGCCGGCTGGCGGCACCTGGGTGACACGCTGGGCCGCGACTGGTTCCTCGTCCTGCCACTCACGCTCGGCTTCGGCATCCAGGTCGCGATCCTGGTCGAGGTCAGGCGTCGCCACAAGGCCGCACACGCTGTGACCGCCGTCGCCGGCGCGGGCGCAGGCACCTCCGCCGTGGGCATGGTCGCCTGCTGCGCGCACCACCTCGCCGACCTGGTTCCTCTGGTCGGGCTGTCCGGTGCTGCCACGTTCCTCACCGCGCAGCAACGCACCCTGATGTGGGTCGCGGTCGTGATGACCGCCGCCGGGGTGGTTCTCGCCTCACGGCAGTTGCGCAGGGTCCCAGGCCTTGTCGGCCAGCCGCCTCGGGAGCCGTCATGCGCGCACTGAGTTCACGCCGCAAGGTCCACCTGGCCTTGGTCTCCTCCCTCGCACTTTCTGCCACGATCGCTGTCGGCGTCGCCGCGGACAAGACAAGGCACCCCAGCCCACGCTCCAGTGCGAGCGTCGCCGCTCTGGTGACGCGTGAGGCCACCGCCGGACCCGTCCAGGTCAAGGTGACACCCGTGCGCGTCGACGCCGCGGGCGCCGAGTTCAAGGTCGCGCTGGACAACCACGAGATCGACCTGACGATGAACCTGGCCCAAGGCGGATCTCTGACCGTCGGTTCGACCCCGTGGGGGTCGGCGACCTGGTCCGGTGACGGACCCTCCGGTCACCACCGGGAAGGCACGCTGCGCTTCCCGGCCACCGGACCGGCCACGGGCCGTGTCGTCCTCACGCTCGCCGGTCTCCCGGCCCCCGTGCGTCTGGAATGGACGCTTCCCTCTGGAGGTAGCTCGTCGTGAGCACCGCTGACGTCCTGGTCCTGTTCCTCACCACCGGCTTGGCCGGCGCGCTGGTCTGGTACTTCTTCGGGCCCAAACCGGCCGCGAAGCAAGCCGCCCGCACCGGCGCCAGCCAGGACGTCACCGTCGTGGTCCGGGGCGGCTACACCCCCGCGCGCATCGAAGCCGTCGCCGGCGTGCCGCTGCGCATCACCTTCGACCGGCAGGAAACGGGGGACTGCACCAGCCGCGTCGTGTTCCCCGACCTTGGCATCAACCAGGCGACGCCGGCGAACCACAAGACCGTCGTCGAGCTGGTCCCACCGCACGCAGGGGCGTTCGAGTTCTCCTGCGCGATGAACATGGTGCACGGCACCCTGCTCGTCACCGAACCGGCCGCCTCCGACGGCACTTCCCCGGCCGCCGCTGCCACCACCCCCGTTCTCGCGTCGATCGTCGAGGACCCCGCCGCACATGAGGCCGCGGAGGTGCAAGCGCGCAACGATGAGCTCCAGGACCTGTCCCGGCGCGTCAGCGTCGGTGCGGTGCTCACCGCACCGGTGCTGTTCGCCGTCATGGCGCACAGCGTGTTCGGTGCCGCCTGGCTGCCCGGACTGCTGCTGAACCGCTGGTGGCAACTGCTGCTGATCGCCCCGGTCATGGTCTATACCGGCGCGCCGGTGCACCGCACCGGCTGGCTCGCGCTGCGGCACCGTGCCGCCGACATGAACAGCCTCATCACGCTCGGCACCTGCGCCGCGTTCGGGTACAGCCTTTTCGTCACCCTCGCGCCAGGCCTGGTCCCTGCCGACGTGCGCGAGGTGTACTACGAGGCGGTCGGGGTGATCCTCACCCTGATCCTGCTGGGACGCCTGCTGGAGGCGAAGGCCAAGGCCGGCACCGGCGAGGCGATCCGCGCGCTGATGGGGCTGCAGGCCAGGACCGCCCGGGTCGAACGCGCAGGCCTGACCGTCGAGATCAGTGTCGAGGACGTCGTTGTCGACGACGTGCTGCTGGTCCGACCCGGGGAGAAGATCCCCGTCGACGGGGAACTCCTCGACGGCAGCTCCAACGTCGACGAGTCGATGGTCACCGGCGAGTCCATCCCGGTCAGCAAGCACGCCGGCGACGCAGTCATCGGCGCGACCGTGAACCAAACCGGATCGTTCCGGATGCGCGCCGCACACGTTGGCCGCGACACCGTCCTGGCGCAGATCGTGCGCCTCGTGCAACAGGCGCAGGCATCCAAAGCACCGATCCAGCGGCTCGCCGACAGCATCTCGGCGTACTTCGTCCCCGGCGTCATCCTCATCGCGCTCGCCACCTTCGCGACCTGGTTCATCCTCGGTCCGAGCCCAGCGTTCACGCTCGCCCTGGTCGCGGCCGTCGCCGTGCTCATCATCGCCTGCCCCTGCGCGCTGGGCCTGGCCACGCCGCTGTCGGTCATGATCGGCACCGGCAAGGGCGCCCAGGCCGGCATCCTGATCCGCTCCGCGGAAGCGCTGGAAACCGCGCACCGGCTCGACACCATCGTGCTCGACAAGACCGGCACCCTGACCGTCGGGGCGCCGCAGCTGACCGACGTCGAGCCGCTGGACGGTTTCGGCGCCGACGAGCTGCTCACCCTCGTCGCCGCGATCGAAGCACGATCAGAGCACCCGCTCGCCGGCGCCGTCGTCAAAGGCGCGCAGCTGCGTCGCCTGGTGCTGCCGGACGTGGACGACTTCACCTCCCTCACCGGCCGCGGTGTGCAGGGTCGGGTGGCAGCTCGTCGGGTGCAGGTCGGCACCCGCCTGCTGCTGACCGAAGCGGGCGTCGACGTCACGGCGCTGCAGCCGCTGTCCGACCGGCTCGCCGATGAGGGCAAGACCGCAATGCTCGTCGCCGTCGACGGCGCCCCCGCCGGTGTCGTCGCGGTCGCCGACACCCTCAAGCCCGGTGCGGCCGAGGCCGTGGCGTCGCTGAAGAAGCTCGGGCTGTCGGTGCTGATGCTGACCGGGGACAACCCGCGGACCGCCGCAGCGATCGGCCGGCAGGCCGGCATCTCCGACGTCCGCGCCGAGGTGCTGCCCGAGCACAAGGCCGAAGAAGTCCAACGTCTGCAGGCCGAAGGGCACCGCGTCGGCATGGTCGGTGACGGCATCAACGACGCCCCCGCGCTGGCCGTCGCCGACATCGGCCTGGCCATCGGCACCGGCACCGACGTGGCCATCGAATCGGCCGACATCACGTTGATCTCCGGCGCGCTGCACGGCATCGCCACCGCGATCGGGCTGAGCAAGGCCACGATGCGCAACATCAAGCAGAACCTGTTCTTCGCCGTCCTCTACAACGGCGTCGGGATCCCGATCGCCGCCGGTGTGCTCTACCCGTTCCTGGGCTGGCAGCTGTCTCCGATGCTCGCCGCGGCCGCGATGGCGCTGTCGTCCCTGTCGGTGGTCGGCAACGCGAACCGGCTGCGCCGCTACCGCCCGCCGCGCACCGAGACGTCGGCAGCACCTCCCGCCGTACCGGTTGGGAAGGCATCCGCGATGGCAGGCGTGCGATGAGCAGCGACTACGGCCTGTGGTCGCTGGTGGTCATCAACAGCGTGCTGCTGATCGTGTTCGCCGCGAGCTTCTTCCACCCGCGCAGCCAACGCGACTGGCGCGTCGTGGGCACCTACTCGGCGTTCATCGTCGCGCTGTTCACGGAGATGTACGGCGCCCCGCTGACCATCTACCTGCTGTCCGGCTGGCTCGGCTCGCGCTTCCCGGCGCTGAAGGCCACCCACTCCGGCGGACACCTGTGGAACGACCTGATCGGCTGGAAGGGCGACCCGCACGTCAGCCCCTTCCACCTGGCCAGCTACGCCGTCATCATCGGCGGCTTCTGGCTCATCGCCGCTGCTTGGACGCACCTGCACGCCGCTGCCCAACAGGACCGGCTCGCCACCGAAGGTGCCTACGCCTGGCTGCGGCACCCGCAGTACCTCGGGTTCCTGCTCGTCATGTCCGGCTGGCTGCTGCAGTGGCCGACCATCCCGACGCTTCTGATGTTCCCCGTCCTCGCGTACGTCTACGCCCGGCTTGCCCGCTCCGAGGAACGGGAGGTCGCCGCGGCCTTCGGCCCCGACTGGACGGCCTACGCCGCCCGGGTTCATCCCTACCTGCCGCACCGGCCCGCACAGCCGCCCAGCACCGACTCTGGCCCGGGTCTGAGGAGTGAACGTCATGTCCACCATTGACCTCAGGCCACGTGTCCCACCAGGCTCGCCGACACCCGCGTGTCACCCCGGCGCTGACGTCCTGACGGCAACAGGCGTCGAGAAGTCCTTCCCGCGCGCCATCTGGCCACGCCGCCGGAAGCAGTCCGTGCTGCGCGGCGCCGACCTGACCCTGCATCCGACACACGATCTCGCCTGCTCACCAGAGCAGGGTGCGGATGGCAACTCCCCGTGAACCTGGGACGTCCCGGGTTGTGTCACGGTTGCACTTTTCGTAGTCCTTGGTAACTCTCTGTAATCGTGCCCCCGGCAGGATTCGAACCTTATTTTCGCGTGGTCAAGCCCAGCGGGCTATGACGCCATATTAAGCCTCTGACCTGCGGTTATGGCTTCCAGTCGGTCACCGCCACTAGCCGGAGATCGCCAAATTTTGCTGTAGCATCTGGCCATAATCTGGCCAAGACACCAGGCAGTATGCGTGACTGACGGGGGTGCGGCATGGTGGAACCGGCCGAGAACGAGCACACCGGCGGCGGCAACCGTCGCGGTCGCAAGGCGTCGTTCGGCAGCATCCGGCAGCGTGGCCCGCAGCGGTTCCAGACCCGCTACACCGGACCGGACGGGTTGCAGTACACGGCCTACTCGCCAGGCGGCTCGGCAACCTTCTTGACGAAGGCCGCTGCGAACAGCGCGCTCGCCAAGATCCGGGTGGAGATCGACGCTGGCACGTGGCTGTCCCCCACTGCGCGCGCGCTCGCTGAAGCAGCCGCCAAGCGAGGTCCGCTCACGTTCGGTGACTACGCCGAGACGTGGCTTGAACAGAGGGCCCTGGCGACGAGGACCCGCGACCACTACCGCTCGCTCCTGAATAAGCACGTGCTGCCGCATTGGCACGATGCCGTGCTGACCGAGATCACCTCGAGCGCCGTCCGGCAGTGGCACGGGGGACTGGACAGGACCAAGCCGCGGGCGCTGTCGAATGCCTACAGCCTGCTGAAGACGATCCTGGAGACGGCGGTCGCGGATGACCTCATCCCTGCCAACCCCTGCAAGGTCAAGGGCGGGGGTCGTTACCGTCGCGCCAAGGAACCGAGCATGGCCACCCTCGCAGAGGTGGCGGCGTTGCGGGCGGCTATGCCCGAGCACTACCGCTGCGCGATCGACCTGGGGCTGTGGGCCAGCCTGCGCATTGGCGAGGTGATCGGCTTGCAGCGGGCTGACGTGTCGTTGAGTGATGTCGACGCTGCCGACCAGAGGGGCGTGATCTACGTCCGCCGCTCGATCGGGCGCACCCGAGCTGGGCGGGAGGAGAAGTTGCCCAAGAGCGTGGCGGGGACGCGGGACGTGCCGCTGCCGCCGCATGTCATCCCGGCCTTGCGCGAACACCTGGAGGATTACTGCGCTCCAGGCCGCAAGAGCTGGGTGTTCCCGGCGGCCACCGACCCGACTACGAATGTGTCGGCGGACGTGCTGCGGGAGGCCTTCGAGACCGCACGCCGCAAGATGGGGCGAGAGGATCTGGTGTTCCACCACCTGCGCGGGATCGGCGCGACCCTCGCCGCACGGGCGGGGGCCACGGTTCGTGAGCTGCAGGACCGGCTTGGGCATGCGACCCCGAATATGGCGCTGGCTTACCAGCGCGTGGCTGACGATCGGCCCCGGCAGGTCGCGGAGGCCCTCAGTCGGATGGTCGCCAACGAGGACTGACAGCCCACATTCCGAGCGCGGGGCCACGGCCGACCCTCTCGGCAAGACGCAACCGAAACGCCTCTCGGTGCTGCTCCGTGGCGTCGCCAGTCGCGAAATGGGACAAGAATGGGAGAGCGCGGCGTACCATTTGCTCGTGCCAGGTCCGACGCTTTCCGATCTCGTCGCCTCGTTGCGCGCCCAGGGCGGTGATACGACCGAGATCGAGGTCAAGTCTGCCGCTGGCGGCATGCCTCAAACGATCGGGGCGTCGCTGTGCGCGCTGGCCAACCTGCCAGGCGGCGGTTGGGTCATCTTGGGCCTGGACGAGGGGGCTGGCTTCATCCCTGTGGGTCTGACCAACGCAACGGCGCTCAAGCAAGGGTTGGGCGTCCGGGCCCGCGACTGCGTGCCCCCCGTCGTGCTTGAGATCAGCCAGCAGAAGTACGAGGGGTCCCCCGTCGTGCTCGCCCGGGTCGCCGAATGCGACCGGTCAGCGAAGCCCTGCAAGATCGGCGGCCGCGGATGGGTACGCAGCTGGGACGGAGACTTCCAGATGTCGGATCTGGAAGAGCAGGCCTTTCTGCGGCTCCGTGAGGCGCCGCTCCACGACGTGCGCCCCGTCGCGGGGGCCACCCGCCGAGACCTGGACGACGAGCTGCTCGGGTTGTGGCGAGACACGGTGCGGCTTCTTGATTCCGGCGGCTTGGGTCGTTTCGACGACGACGCGATGCTCGTGCACGGAGGTGTGCTCACAGCCGACGGGGTGCCGACCGTGGCCGGGCTGCTCACCCTCGGGGTGCATCCGCAGCAGTTCATCCCCAGGTACGTGGTGAACCTCTCCGCACACGATCGCGTCGGTGGCGTCGTTCGGGCCAGGGAGGCGGTGACCTTGTCAGGCCCCATCCCGCGGCTGCTCGAGGGAGCGGTGGACTGGGCGGCCAAGGTGTTCGAGCGCACGCTCGTGACGGGGGACGACGGCCAGCTGCGGGATCGTTGGCAGTATCCGCTGGAGGCGGTGCGGGAGGTCATCGGGAACGCTTTGGTGCACCGCGACCTCGACAGCTGGTCTCAGAACATGGCCGTCGAGGTCCGGCTCCACCCAGACAAGCTCGTGGTGACCAACCCCGGCGGCCTGTACGGCATCACGGTGGACAGACTCGGCCGACCGGGCACGTCGTCGCCGCGCAACGGCAAGCTGGTGGAGGTATGCCGCTTCGCTCGGACCTCCGACGATGCGCG
>JBKJSN010000042.1:0-62366 GCA_046595815.1 Mycobacteriales bacterium | reverse complement strand
ATCTTCAAGGCAGGTACGGCGACAGCCGCGCCCGGGGATGACCTGACGTGGACGTTGACCGCGCGCAACGACGGCACGGTCGCCGCGAGCGCAGTCACGATCACCGACACCTTGCCGACTGACACGACGCTCGTGTCGGTGGGTGGCGCCGGGTGGACCTGCACGGGCACGACTGACCTGAGCTGCGTGCTCGACAGCGACCTCGCCGTCGACGCGTCGGCTTCGGTGACGATCGTGGCCACGCTGTCCGCAGCGTTCACAGGGGCCAGCGTGAGCAACACCGCAGTCATCACACCGGACGACGTCACGCCGGCCGACAACACCTCGACGGCCACCACGGTGGTCACCACCGGTGGCGGCGGAGGCTTCACCGGTGGCGGCGGAGGTGGCGTCACGTCCCCGCCTCAGGGTGGAGGACTGCCGTTCACCGGAACTCCGGCCACGGAAGCAGTGGCGTCCGGCTTGGCCTTGCTGCTCGCTGGCGGCCTGCTGCTGATGCTGGGTAGGAGGCGTGCCACCGCCTAGGGGGGAACGAACGGCGCGGAGGGCTCATGGTCCTCCGCGCCGTTTGCTGTCCGCTCACGGTTGGACTGCCAACGCGGGGGTACGAGTGGCTCGCGTCGATCCCTTGTTTTGCAGGGGTCCGCCCACCTGCCGGACACCGAAAGGGGAGACACATGACCGCTAGGCACATCACCAAGACCTCGACCCCGTCGCTGCGCTCGCTAGCTGTTGGGTCAGCGTTCGCACTCGGCGTGCTCGCAGTGCCCGGCGTCAGCTACGCGGCGCACGACCCCAACGGCCACGTCTCGAACGGCAAGAGCAATGGCAAGCAGACCATCTGCCACGCAACGAACTCCGATACCAACCCGTACGTCGTGATCACGCCGAACATCAACGGCGTCGTGTCAGGCCACGCCGGTCACAGGGGGCCGATCTGGGGCCCGGATCTGAAGGCCCAGCACATCTCGTGGGGCGACATCATCCCGCCGTTCGACTACAACGACCACGGTCGCACCGCCCACTTCCCGGGTCAGAACTGGACGCAGGAGGGGCAGGCGGTGTTCGCGAACGACTGCCAGGTCCCGACGGGCGGCGGTGGCGGCACGACGGGCGGTACGACGGGCGGTACGACGGGCGGCACCACCGGCGGCACCAGCGGCGGCACCACTGGGTTCACCGGGGGCGGTGGTGGCGGCTTCAGCTCCACCGGCGGCACCACGACGGGTGGCTCCACCGGGTTCACCGGGGGCGGGGGCGGGGGCGGTGCCACCACGCTTCCGCGCACCGGAGCGTCGATGAGCGACCTCATCTCCTACGGCTTGGCACTGGTCCTGGCTGGGCTGGGCGCTCTGCTCCTGGCCCCGAAGCGCCGCCTGCACCCCACTCGCTGACACCACGCGCTGAGTCCGCTCGGCACCACAGCGTGATCAGGAGCGGCGGGCGACCCTAGGCTGTGTCCGATGTCCAGGGAACCCCGCCGCTCTCCTAGCGCCACGGTCCGCGCGCGCCGCGAGGTGCAGCGTCTGTCTCGTGGACTCGGAGCGCGCCTGATCCACGCGGGCCGGGTCCGCCCGGCCGGGTACGACCCCGCAAAGCCGCCCCGCTCGGACGTCGCCGTGTTCTTCCCGGACGCCCCAGAGCGGCTCTACCAGCTCCTGCAGTGGCTCCCGGTCCTGGAGCACCTCAATGCCAGGCTCACCGTGACCGTGATCGTCCGGCACGCCGCGAGCTGGGACGAGGTACGCCCGAGGACGACCCTTCCGGTGTTGCTTGCCCCGACGTACGAGGACCTCATGAGCCTGTACGAGCGCGCGGGTTACCGCGCGGTGCTCTACGTCAACAACGGACTGGCCAACTTCCAGTCGCTGGCCTATCAGCCCGCCGCGCACGTGCACGTCAACCACGGCGAGAGCGACAAGCTCTGCATGGTCAGCAACCAGGCGAAGGCCTACGACCGGGTGTTCGTCGCCGGTGACGCGGCCGTCGCCCGGCACCGGGCCGCCCTCGCGTGGTTCGACACCGACCGGCTCCAGCCCGTCGGCCGGCCCCAGCTCGACCTGCTCCCCGAGCCGCTACTCGCGGTGCACAACGGGCCGACGGTCGTCTACGCCCCCACGTGGGAGGGCGAGGACGAGGCGAACAACTACACCTCGATCGACCGCTACGGCCCTGCGATCGCCGCGGCGGCCCTGGCCGTCGAAGGCGTGCGCCTGGTCTACAAGCCACACCCGCGGATCGCCACCTCGCTCGACCCAGCGGTGCGCGCCGGGCATGAGGCGGTGGTGGCTGCGATCGAGGCAGCCGCTCGGCGGGCTCCCCACTGTGGTCATCGGTCGATCACCGACGGTGACGTGCTCGGGGTGCTGCCCTGTGCCGACCTGCTCGTGACCGACGTGTCGAGTGTCGCGCTGGACTACCTCTACCTGCGACCCGACCGCCCGATGATCGTCACAGACCGTCGCAGCGACCGCGCCGCGCTGCTCGCCGACAGCCCGATGGCAGCGGCAGTGTCCGTTCTGGACACCACCACTGTCAGCGACCTCCCCCAGGCCCTCTCCCAGCTGCTCGCGGCCGATCCCCTGGCACCCGCTCGCAGCGCCATGCGCACCCACTACTTCGGGGACTTCGAGCCGGGCACGTCGCTGGAACGCTTCGAATCGGCCCTTGCCCAGGTGATCGCAGAGCACGAGCTGGCGATGAAGGCCCTCACGCGGCGTCGCTGAGGGGTCATCCGAAAGACACCTCAGGAGAGGGAGCGGACCTGCCGACCCTTAGAGGGACAAGTTCCGCAGGAGAGGGTGTTTCATGCGAGTTCGTCACGCGGTGTCCGTCATCGCCACCGTGGCGGTGGCGGTCGGTCTGGCCGTCGTACCCGCGTCCCCCGCTTCTGCAGGAGAGGCGATCCAGGAGTACGCCACGGTGACCTCGCACGCGGACGGCGACACGATCGTGGTGCGGGTCAACGGTGCCTCCTCCGACATCAAGGTCCGGGTCACCGGCATCCAGGCGCCTGAGGTCGTCTCCTCGGTCGGCGTCGTGAGCACCGACCAGTGCGGGGCCGTCGCGTCCAAGAACAAGCTGGACTCGCTGCTCCCCGTCGGGACGAAGGTGGCGCTCCGCTCGCTGTCGAAGTCCTCGATGAACGGCAGCCGCCTGCTGCGGGCCGTCTACCGCGTCGGCACCGACGGCTACAACGATGCGAACGAGGGAAGCTGGGGTCGCGACGTCAGCCGCGACATGATGAAGTCCGGGTTGGTGCTGTGGTTCCCGCACCCGACCGAGACGGCCCACAACCGCGAGTACCAGGTGCTGGCCGAGCAGGCCAAGGCGGCGCGCACCGGCCTGTGGAACCCGACGTACTGCGGGCAGGGTCCCGCGGCGTCCGTCAGCGTCTACGTCAACTGGGACGCGACCGGCGACGACTCCACCAACGTCAACGGTGAGTACTTCATCGTGCGCAACCAAGCGAGCACCGCGGTGAGCGTGGCCGGCTGGCTGCTCCGCGACTCGGCGCTGGAGTGGTACCACTTCCCCAGTGGCACCTCGATCCCCGCGCGGAGCTGGATCCGGGTCCGCGTCGGCAAGGGAACGCACTCGGGCAACACCTACTACTACGGCTCGGACCGCACCATGTTCGCCAACCCGGTGGCGGGTGGGCCCTACCTCGGCGACGCGGCCTACCTGTTCGACAAGGTCGGCAACCTGCGTGCCTCGTTCCTCTACGGCTGCCCGGGGAGCTGCACCGACACGGCCAAGGGCAAGGTCGTCATCAAGAGCGTCGCCTACGCGGGCACGGCCTCGCAGGAGTACGTCCTGCTCAAGAACGTGTCCTCCGTCGGGGTCAACCTCGAGCAGTACTACCTGCGCCACAGGTACGTCCGCTACACGATGGGCGTCGGGACCTACCTTCCCGCCGGCGGCCAGCTGCTCGTGACCGTGGGCTCGGGCACCCGGACAGCCACGCACCAGTACATGGGGCTGTCCGGCGCGTCCCTGAGTTCCCCGGGCAAGGCCGAGCTCGTCTCGCTGCGCAACGTCGTCATCTCCTGCAAGGCCTGGGGCGGCGGCACCTGCTGACCCCACGCGCTGCTAACTGACGGACTCGGTCACCGGCGCAGGCACCGCGCGTACGGCGGGCTGGCTGGCCGCTGTGTGCCCGAACCGTCTCAGCAGGGGCTGCTCGACGTACCGGAAGGACAGCGCTGCGACGCCGATGGACAGCAGCGCCCCCGCGACCCGGCTCTCACGGGTCTCCGCGACGACCGCCGTGATCGCCATCATCGGCAGGTGCCACAGGTAGATGCCGTAGGACCAGCGTCCGATGAGCACGTACGGCGAGAAGGCGAGCAACCGGGCGAGCCGACCCTCAACGAGGACCAGGTGGGCGATGACGATCGCGCCCGCCACGGCGATGAGCGCCTGCCCGACGAGCAGGTACCCGAGCGAGGTGCGGTGCACGAGCAGCACCACCGCTCCCAGCGCGGCGATCGTCGCCCCGAGCAGTCCGGGCAGGGTCACCACCTTGCGGACCCAGCCCAGCCCACGGGGCTCGTGCAGCAGGACCGCCAGGCAACAGCCGACGAGCAGGCCCACGCCGCGGGCATCCGGCCCGGCATAGAGCCGGTCGCGTGAGGGGTCCCCGAGGATCACGAGCAAGACAGGCCACAGCGCTGCGGTGACGGTGAGCCCCACCGTCCAGGCCAGCAGCCGGCGTGGCCCGGCCCAGCGCAGCACACCCAGCAGCACGAGTGGCCACACGACGTAGAAGTGCTCCTCGACCGACAGGCTCCAGGCATGCCCGAGCACCCCTTGCGGCAGGTCCATCGCGAAGGCCCAGCTGGCGACGTACAGCAGCGCGTAGACCACACCACGCAAGACGCCGTCCTTGGTGTCCAACAGCGGCGCGACCGCGACCACGACCAGGCACACCAGCACAAGGCCGGGGTACAGGCGCCAGAACCGGCGGCGGTAGAAGCCGCTCAGCGAGACGCGCCCTGAGCGCAGGCGTTCGGCGAGCAGCAACGAGGTGATGAGGAAGCCGGAGAGGACGAAGAACAGGTCCACACCGATGAACGCCCCGGGGGCGGGACCCCGGAGCCCGTAGAGCACGTGGTAGCCGACCACCAGCCCGACCGCCACGGCACGCAGGCCGTCCAGGTGCGGCAGGTAGCGCGGCGCCCAGCCCAGCCCTGGCTCGGCACCTGGGGCCTTCCCGAGCACGTGTGCCCCCTTCAGTCGACCGGCCTGTCCTGATACCTGCCCAGGACGCGAAGCGTTCGATCCTCGCGTTGGACCCTAGTCGGTGCGAAACGGCAGTTCCCGCAGGCGCGACGGGCTCTCAGATCACCGGAGGACGGCCGGCGCGTGCCAGCGCCACGACGGTGGACCACCGCATGATCCGACGGTCACCGGGATCGGAGCGCCACCCCTCGACGAACCCACCCCACCAGGCACGCAGGGCAGCACGGTCCCGGACCCTGAGCAGCGTCAGCAGCAGCCACGTGCCGGTGTAGACCGGCCGCAGCACCAGGGGCAGGTTGCGGCGCGCCAGCCACACCCGGTTGCGGGCGTTGAGGTGCCAGAACTCCGCGTGCCGGCGCGGGTCGATGACCGGGTGCAGCACCGCGACGTCGCCGGCGTACCACGCGACGCGGCCCGCGTTCCAGGTGCGCCAGCACAACTCGATCCCCTCGTGGGCGTAGAAGAAGGGCGCGGGCCAGCCGCCGATCTGCTCGAAAAGGTCGCGGCGCACCATGACGGCCCCCTCCCACAGGCTCGTGGCCGGTCCGGGTCGCGCATGGTCGCCGGCCCGCAGGCGCGGCACCCAGCGCCCGGGGGCAGCCCGGCCCTCGGGGTCGTCCACGCGGGGCTGGACCAGGCCGAGTCGCGGGTGAGCGCTGAAACGCGCGGCCAGGCCGGCGAGCGTGCCGGGGTCAGCCAGACACGCATCGTCGTCGAGGAAGAAGAGCAGGTCGCCAGTGACCTCCGGCACCCCTGCGTTGCGCCCGGCGGGGATGCCGACGTTCTCGGGCAGCGCTAACGCCCGGACCCCTGCAGGCAGCTCGACGGGAGCCCAGCCGTTGCCCACGCAGACCACGTCCACCTCGACGTCGCGCTGGTCCAGGACCGACTGCAACGCCGCCCTCAGCTCCTCCGGGCGAGTGCCCATGGTGAGCACGACGACGCCGATCGTCACGGGCGCAGCTTCGAGGAGGACAAGATCGCGGCCAGGTGACCAGCCACGACCAGCGGCGCGCCCACAACGAGCACCAACAGCAGGGCGCGGGTGGCCTCGAGGTCCCCGACCACCGCGTCAGCCCCCGCCGCGAAGAAGGCGAGGATGGTCAGCTCGACCGAGTGGAACACCCGGTGGAGCGGCACGAAGCGTGCCACCGACCGCAACCGCGCCAGGCCCTGCCGTCGCGGCCGGCCCACGTCCGCGACGTCCTGCACGAGGGGCAGCCCGGCGACCGTGCGAGCGACGTGCACCATGTCGTTGAGGGCCTTGTTGATCAGCACGAGTACGGCGAGCAGTGCGCCGAGGTAGGCCCACCCCCCGGGGTGCCCCAGGTCGTCCTGCGCCCGGAGGCCCAGGCACAGCGGGATGACCGACTCGGCGGTGTAGTGGCCCACCTTGTCGAGGAACGTGCCTGCCGGCGAGAAGGTCTGCCGCCAGCGCGCAACCTCCCCGTCGCAGCAGTCCCACAACATCTGGAGCTGTCCCAGCAGCAGCGCGAGCACCCCGCCCGGCAATCCAGGGAGGAGCAGCACCAGGCCGGCCGAGGCCCCCGTTGCGATCATCACCCAGGTGACGCCGTTGGCCGAGATCGCGGTGCGCAGCAGCAGCCGCGTGAGGTACGGCGACCACCGGCGCAAGTAGACATCGGCGACCCAGTGCTCCGAGGTGCTCCGGCCGCGCACGGCGGCGGGCTGGCTCACCTCGCGCAGCTCGGCGATCGTGGGGCCCTTCACGCAGCACCCTTGCGAAGGCTGCGCACCGACTGGGTCGAGGCCACCACGACGAACCACCCTCCTAGGCCGCAGGCGCCGCCGATGAGCACCGCCTGCAACGCAGCCTCTCCCACTGCCGCCGCCACCACGAGCACCAGCACCCTGAGCTCCAGGCCGAGTCCCCCGAGGACGAGCCAACGAGGCGGCTCACTGCCCCCCAACGCGCGGTAGAGCGTGTCGTAGTGGTGGTAGGCCAGGACGAACACCAGGGCATAGGCCCACGGCAGCAAGCGCGGGACGACGGCGGCCGTCAGGCCCAGGACCAGGCCGAGCTCCGCCAGGCGCAGCAGGGCTGGCACCGCCCAGCCGAGGGGGCCGGCCAGCGTCGGTCGGGAGCTCTCACGCCGACGCCACAGCGGGCCGGCGACAGGACCGAGGTCCAACTGCGGGACAAGCACGGCCCGGCCCGATCGGCTCTCCGGGTGGTCCCACGCCCGCACCCGCAGCAGCCGTCCGGCTGTGGTGTACGCCGCGGCGAGCAGCCCGAGGCCGAGCAGCGCCGACAGGACCACCCGCGGCCCACCGAGCACGGACAACACGCTGATGACGAGCCAGCGCTCGCCGATCGGCAGGTGGATCACCTTCTTCGCCCACCGCACCCAGCTGCGGCGGCTCGCCCGCCGGGACGCGTCGAGGGCGCTTCCTCGGGAAGCCACGAGGCCGTCGCCCGGCTCGGTCAGCGCGCGGGGCGGCACCCAGGTCTCCCGGATGCGCTGCACCCGTGCGAAGTCGTAGTCGCTCATGTGCCGGGTGGTCTGCAGCACGAGCACGACACCCGCGAGCAGCCACAGCCGGTCCCCGTCGCGGGCGGCGGCAACGGCCAGGCCGGCGTAGACGGCGTACTCCTTCACCCGGTCCGTCGAGGCGTCCAGCCATGCCCCGAGGGCGGAGAACTTCCTGGTACGGCGGGCGACCTCCCCGTCGACGCAGTCGATGACCAGGCTGACCTGGAACAGCAGCGCTGCCGTGACCGTGGCGACGGTCGTGCCCCAGGCGAAGAGCCCAGCCGCGACCAGGCCCACGGCGAAGGAGGCCAGCGACACCTGGTTGGGAGACAGCCCGAGCCGCAGTGCCACCTCCGTCAACGGCTTGGACAGCCGGCGCAGCACGAAGGTCGAGTAGAAGCCGTCGTCCACCCTGTTGGCGCTCTCGCGCAGGGCGCGTTCGTCGCCGCCGGTGTCGAGGTCCGCAGCAACCGCAGCGCGCACGTCCGGATCGCTCGAACGGGTCGTCGGTCCGGGGGAAGTGACTGCGAGGACGGCCACTTCCCGCCGTACCAGGGCGACGACGGCCAGGTCGACGACGTCGCCGGACCACCCCTGTTGCTCGGCGCACGCTGCCATCTCCTCGACCGCAGCCGCGGCAGCGGAGGTGTCCGCAGGCTGTACGGCGAAGGCACCCAACGAGCCGGTCTGCGCTCCCGTAACCGTGTGCCGCCCGCTGGGAGCGCTCACGACATGGCCGTGCTCGACCCGAACGGGCCAGTCGTCCATCAGCTGCGGGGAGACGAGCACCCCGGTCCGGACGGAGGGATCGTCGGCCAGTCGAGCGACTGCGGCGGTCGGCAGCACGGACTGCGCGTCGACCACGAGCAGCCGGTCTCCCGCGCGCAGGGCCGCGGCGATCTGCCGCAACGCGCCGGGCAGGTCACCCTCGACCTGCTCGACCTCAGCAACCCCCGCGCGAGCCAGCGTCTCGAGGGAGCGGGCGGGCGGTGCACTGACGACGATCAGGGCCCGTGTGCGCAATGTCCGCCGTCCTGCAGCTCGATGACCTCGGGTTTCCTCACCAAACTACCGATCCCGCTTCGGCGCCCGCGCTGCGATGCCGCCCAATGGGTGGGTCGCGCTCTGGTTGGGAAAGGGACAGATATGCTGCGGGGGTTGCCACGCAACACACGCCAAATGACGGAAAGGCTCCTCACGCATGGCCGACTCGCTGATCGAGGTCTTCGCTGAGGGACTCCAGTTGGAAGCCTCGATGCTCGACGACCAGACGTCGCCACAGAACACCTCCCAGTGGGACAGCCTGGCGGCGATGACCTTGGTCATGCTCCTGGAGGACAGTTTCGACATTCGTTTGTCGACCCGCGAGATCATGAAGATGAACAGCATCGGAGCCGCACGAGAGGTCCTTCAGGCGAAGGGCGTGGCTGGGCTCTGACATCGTCGCCCGCCGCGCTTGCGGCTCAACGTCGCTGGCTCGCGCACCGTCGCGGCGCAGCGCAGGTGACAGACGCCTTGATCGGTGTCGCCGCCAGCTTCACTGCCGAGCCTCTGGAGAGCTATCTCGGCGCACACCTGCTCGAAGCGGGCGTGGTACCCGAGTTCTCGTTCGCCGAGTACAACCAGATCCACCAGGTCTGCTTTGACCCCGTGGGCACGCTCGGCCCGGTCGATTACCTGGTCGTGTTGTGGAGGCTCGAGGACCTGTTCGCCTCGGCCCTGGAACGCATCTGCGCCGGCGACGCCGATGCCTTTGCTGAGGTGTCGGCTGGGGCGGCGCAATTGGGTCAGTCGATCGCCGCCATGGCAGCGGCTGCGACTTTCCCAGTAGTCGTCTCTGTTCCGCCGTTCCCCCGGCCGATCGGTGTCGACCTGGTCGACTCCTTGGTCGGGTTGCGCCTCGCCAGAGTGCATGCCGTTGCACTGGAGGCCTTCCTCGCCGCTCTTGAAACCGCCCCTGTCCGTTGGGCAGACCTCAACGCCTGGCAACTCGTCGTCGGCATCCAGCACAGCCACGACGTCGTGAAGGCCCTCGCCTACAAGCAGCCCTACACCACCGGCTTCTGGCACGTCATCGGGAGCCATCTCGGTGATGTCCTGCTGCGCGAGCATCGCCCCGTTCCCAAGTGCGTGGTGCTCGACTGCGACAACACGCTGTGGGGCGGCGTGGTCGGCGAGGACGGCGTTGGCGGACTGGAACTCGGAACAGCCTTTCCCGGCAGCGGTTTCAAGGGGTTCCAGCGGACGCTCAAGGCGCTGAAGGACCGCGGGGTGCTCCTCGCCATCGCGAGCAAGAACAACCCCCAGGAAGTCCAGGACGCCTTCACCCAGCACGACGACATGGTCCTTGCTCCTGAGGACATCGCGGTCTGGCGCGTCAATTGGAACCCGAAGTCGCAGAGCCTGCGCGAGATCGCTGCTGAGCTCAACATCGGTCTCGACTCGCTGGTGATGATCGACGACAGCGACTACGAACTCGCAGAGATTGCAGCCTCGGTGCCGGAGGTACTCCGCCTGCAGGTCCCTGAGGAGACGGCTCTGCTGCCGGACCTGCTCGCGACGAGCGGCCTGTTCCGCAACATGAAGGTCTCTGCGGAGGACCTCGCGCGAACGGACATGATCCGACAGGAGGCCGGCCGCAGGCAGGCCGCCGAGACCATGTCCAGGGAGCAGTTCCTCGCCTCGCTTGACCTGAGCATCGACTACATCGAGGTCAGCGAGGAGCACGTCGGCCGCGTGGCGCAGCTCACGAACAAGACCAATCAGTTCAATTTGACGACCACGCGCCGTTCCGAGGCCGAGATCCGGGCGTTGCTGGCGAGCGACGAATACGTGTTGCGAGCGATCAGGGTCAAAGACAAGTTCGGTGATTACGGGCTCGTCGGCGTAGCCATCCTGCGCACGTCCAGCAGCGCCGAGGGGACGAGGGACGACAGCGGCACCTGGGAGATCGACACCCTGCTCATGTCCTGCCGAGTCCTAGGTCGAGGCATTGAGACGGCGTTCCTCGCGACGTTCGCAGCCGAAGCTGCGAAGGGCGGGGCAGAAACGCTCATCGGTCGTTACGTCCCGACGCAGAAGAACGGGCTCGTCGCCGACCTTTACCCACGCCATGGCTTCAGGGCGGTCGGGGACGGCGTCTACCGCGCCGCTCTCACCGACATCCTTCCCGCCCCGGTCCACGTGGCCATCCGGTAGAGCGGGACGACATTCATGCTCGACTTCGACTCGTTCGAGTTCTTCGCGAACCTGTTTGTGGTGTTCGTCTTCGTGGTTCCCGCGTACCGCCTCATCCGTCCGGTTGTCGCCCGCCGGCTGCTCCTCGGCCTCACCGGGGTGTACCTGCTCTTGCTCGTCGCGCCGCGCTTGGCCTTGTTCTACTTGGTCTTCTGGCTGCTCGTGTGGGTAGTGCAGCAACTGGTCGGCATGACCGCAGAACGGCGACACGGGACCGCCGTCTTCGTGATGTCCATGGTCGTTGTGATCGCCCCGATGGTGACGTGGAAGCTGTTCACCGAGAGCTTCGTGATCGACTTCAACCTCTGGGGGAACGGCGCCGTGAAGGCGCTCAACCGGGACATCGGTGGCATCGACCTTTCACGGGACATCATCGTCCCGCTCGGCCTGTCGTTCTCGACCTTCCGCGGCCTAGACCTGGTGATCAAGACCTACCTCGGATCGTTCGGACGGCTGCGCGCTGACGAGGTGTTCTTCTACGGGTTCTTCCCGCCCGTGCAGCTGATCGGGCCGGTCATCCAGTTCACCGAGATCCGCGACGGCGTCGCCTCAGGTCTGACGGACCTGCGTCAGGACCTGCGTGAGGGGCTTCTGCTGATCATCAGCGGGCTCTTCAAGGTCTTCGTCCTCAGCTACCCGCTTCAGTCCAGCTCCACGATGTTCACCTACTACGACAGCAACTCCACCCTGGTGCTCTGGCTGTCACTGCTGATGTTCACGCTCTACTTCTTCTTCAACTTCGCCGGCTACTCCGACCTCGCGGTGGGTGCTGCGCGGCTGCTCGGCTTCGACATCATGCGGAACTTCGACTGGCCCTACACCAAGACAAACCCACAGTCTTTCTGGAACTCCTGGCACATGAGCCTCACGCACTTCTTCCAGAGGAACGTCTTCGTGCCCTTCGGTGGGATGCGCCAGAACACGCAGTACCGCGCGATCTTCCTCACCATCATGGCCATCGCGCTGTGGCATGACATCTCGATACCTCTGGTGGTCTTCGGGCTCTACCACGCCGTCGGCCTGATCGGGCACCGGTACGTCAAGAGCAAGCGCCCGCCACGTCCGGATGAGCCCTTGCTGCTGAGGATCCCCAAGGTCGCAGCCCTTGTGACGTTCTTCGGCTTCAGCCTCCCGCTCATGGTGATCCAGGCTGATGAGATCGTTCCTGTCTACTCTGCGCTTGCGGGGATCCGTTGATCTACAACGTGAAGGACGTCGCCGCTCTGCTCGACCGCCGAGGGGATGGCGCCGGCGCGAACGCGTTGTCGCTTGTGCGCATCCTCGCGTGGGCCATAGTCGGGCTGCTCCTCATCAGCAGCGCGTTCAGGGCCGATCCCGTGGACCTCGACAAAAACCCCTACAACCGCAAGATCAAATCGCCGTGGGTACGCAACGTCACCCTCGACAAGAACGATCCGCGCGGTTTCCAGACGAAGAGGGATCCAAAGGCCTTCACGATCGCCTGGATCGGTCCCTCGACGCTGCAGAACATCAGCCCCTCGCGGTACTCCTTCATTCCGGCGGATGTCCGCGAGCGCATCCCGTCCGTGAATGGCAAGCCCGTCAAGATCGACATGTACTTCCTCAGCGGTGCACGGATCTACGACCTGTACGCCGCGACGGTGGATGCACTCGCTACACGTCCAGACATGATCCTCGTCGACCTCAACCCGATCTGGCTCTTCAACGACACCGCCATTACGAACTGGACCAACCTCAACGGGGTCTCCTTCCGCCACATCGCCAAGGACCCGCGAGCTTGGCCACTTCTCGCCGCCTTCGACCAACCCAAGGACGTCGCGCTGGGGCTGGCGAGCAGCAAGGTCGCTGCGCTGCAGGACCGCTGGAGCCTGGCTGCGGACCTGCGCGAGAAGCTGGATGAGCTTTCGCCGATCGCCGTACCGAGCGCGTCCCCTGGCCCCATCGCCTCCGTCGACCCACGATCGCTTGCCGCAGTCGCGGCTATGAGCGCGCCACTTGAGTTCTGGCAGCGCTTCCGTCCTCCGGCAGATCCGAACAGCATCCGCGCTGTGCGCCAGCTCGGTCTGCTCCGCCAGTCGCGGACCGACGGGTCGATCCTCAATGACACCGTGGTCGACCGCCTGCTCGCCGCATTGGCCTCATCCGGTGTTCCAGCCATCGCCTACGTCCCACCCGTCAGCCCTGAGATCTTCTCGGCTACGGGAGCCGAGGAGGCGCTCGCCGACATCGAGATGCATCTGGCTGATGCCGCTGCCCGCCACCGCGCGCCCTCCCTGATCGTGAAACATCGTGCAGCGGGAAGGGACCTCCCTTCGCTGCGGTTCAACGACCTTGTTCACCTTGCCGAAGACGGCCCGTTCGTCACGTACCTGAGCGACCTGATCTGCGGCCAGCTGTTGGCTCTGGACCGGACCTCGTCCTGTGTCCCGGGCCCCGACCCGAGAGCGACGCCATGAGAAAACCTGGCAATGAGCTCGACCTCCCACGGCGCCTCACCCGCTACGTCGTCGAGATGGCGGTGGGCTTGCTGCTCGCGGCGCTGATCGTGATTGCGCTGGTGGCGAGCGTCAGCAGCGTCCCCTTCATCTACCAGGGCTTCTAGGGCCATGGAGGTCACCCGGCTGCACCACATCGGCTACGTCGTCCCCCGCATGGGCCCGGCGCTTAGACGCTTCGTCGACGAGGGTGCCACTGTCCTGGTGGAGCCCATAGACGATCCGATCCAGCGGGTGACTGTCGCACTGCTGAACACCCTCGGCGACGTTCCGATCGAACTCGTGGCCCCCATCCCTGGGCTCGACTCACCCATCGCCGGCCGGCTCGGCAGGGGCGGCGGCTTCGATCACCTCTGTTACTCGGTCCCAGACGTGGCCAGCGCCCTCGAGGAGGAGACGGGCCGCGGCAGCCTGACGGTGTGCCAACCCGTTTTCGCCGTCGCATTCGCACGAACAGTGGGCTTTGTGCAGCGCCGCTCGGGCATGGTGGTTGAGTACATCAGCGACGAGGAGGTCCTCCCACGATGATCGAGCAAGCCACCCGCGAACAGGTCATCGAGGTCTGTGAGCGCCTTCGAGCGGAGTACCCCGTCCTGAGCGGCGGGTTGGTGGACAAGCACTTCGAAGCGGACGACCCCTCGTGGGAGTGCGCGCAGAAGGCGCTCGGGTATGTCGCCAGCCGCTCCGGGGACGACCTCAAGACTGAGCTGGAAGCGTTTGCAACCGTCAGCATGGACTTCCTGCGATTGCAGGCTCGGTTCATGCGCACGCGTCAGTACTCGCGGTCAGGCGGAGCCGCAGAACTCGTCGAGGAGCTCTACAACGACGAAGCGAAGATGAAGGGCTACTACCTCGACGGGCTGGCCCTCACCTACGCACTGTGGCCGAACCACGCACGCATGATCACCTTCATGGTTCAGTCCTTCATCCCGCGTCTTTCTCCGGGAGACAGGGTCGTCGAGGTCGGGGTGGGGCATGGGCTGCTCGCGGCCCTGATGTTCGATACCGAGCCGGACCTCCACTACGTCGGTGTCGATATCAGCCACAGCTCGCTGGACTACGCCAGTGCAGCACTGCTCGCTGCAGGCGTCGCCGCCGACCGGATGACCATGGTCCATGCCGATGCCATGTCGGGCGACCTGGAACGGCTTGGGGGGGTGGAAGGCTTCGACGCACTTGTGTGCTGTGAGGTCGTCGAGCACGTGAACACCCCTGAGACTCTGCTTGCCGCGCTGTCGGCTGCACTCGCCCCCTCGAAGCCCGGCTTCGTCTCGACGGTCGCCAACATGGAGGCAGATGATCACGTCTACCTCTACAACGACGTCGAGGAGATCAGGAGCATGCTGCTGAAAACCGGGTGGGCCGTCGTGCAGGACCTGCCCAATGTGCTGCCGGGTGGGGAGGACTGGGAGCCGCTGCCGGTCAACTACAGCGCACTCGTGACCCCCAGCCGCGCCTGAGCGCCTAGGGCAGCGGTACGCCGGCCGCGCGGATCCGCTCGTAGAGGAAGGGCGCGACGTACTCGCTCGCACGCTTCGTGAAGTGGCCGCCGTCATAGCGCATGAGGAGTCCCTTCACGAGCAGCGAGCAGACGCCTCCAGGGCAGACCACATCGGCGAGGTCGATGACGACAACGCGAGCAGGGTGGCGCGCCGCCACGCGGTCGAGGATGCGGTTGTAGGCAGTTGTGCTCGAGTCGCGTGCCACCGGGATGTTGCAACGAGGGGCGCTGGCAGGCCCGGTTTCGAGACAGCCGACGCCTGGTCCACGCGGCAAGGTGTGCAGCAGCACGACGTACGCGCCTTCAGAGGTGAGCTCGACGACCGCCTTGTCTAGCGCGTCCTCAGCGTTGGCGAGGTGTTCGGCAGTCCCTGGCAGCAACAGTTGACCGTCAGCCCCAACCGAACGCGATTGTTCATTTGAGGAGCTGGCGATGAAGACGTCCGTCTTCCGCTCCTGAATCAGGTTGCGGTAGATGTCGGGCGACCGCTCGAAGCAGACATGGTTGGTCTTCTTGAAGCGCTGCCCTCCACTGCCCGTGGCCAGCAGCCGGTGGCCGATCGGGCAGCCGCCGACAGCACCTTGCACATAGCGGAAGCCGTGCTGGCGGGCGAGCAGCCGCAGGCCCGGATCGTAGGCCTGCATGGTGGAGTCCCCCACGGTGCTCACCACCGGCGCGCCACGAGGACCTTGCACCCGCTGGCACGGCTCGGGATTGCGAGGGCAGGCCTGCACCGAGCCTTCCGCCGCCTGCAGGATGACACTGCCGGGCGCGTCCGTCTGCACCACATGCTGTTGCACGCCTGGGCGGGTGGTGACGAAGGCAGTCGTGGCCAGCAGGCCAAGGCTGACGGTGAAAGCGAGGACCGTTCGCCGCGTGCTCCGGCCGACCCAAGGCACTCGCCCCAACCTGATCGGGCGTTCGACGAGGTAGAAGCTCGCACTCGCCGCAAAGAGGGTGACCGCGATCCGGAGGACTGTGATCAGTCGGTGCTCGGTCGCCCCCGCCTCCGCCGAAGGTTGGATCCACACCAGCACGGGCCAGTGCCACAGGTACACGCCGTACGAGATGCGCCCGAGCCAGGCGATGGGTCCCAGTGACAGCAGCTTGGCGACCGGGCTCGACGGGCCGCGCTCGACACCTGCGATCAGCAGGGCGGTGAGCACAGCGACGAGCAGTGCACCGCCGCGGTAGTAGTAGCTCGCCTGGTCGGAGTAGCGGTTGAAGCTGATCAGCACCGCCACCAGGCCGAGCCCGCTCACCAGCCCCCACAGGCGGGTCCTGCGCGAGGTGCGCGCCAACCCGAACAGAGCCACCGCCAACAGCACCCCGACGAGGAGCTGCTGCACCCTTCCCTCGGATCCGTAGTACGCGCGCGAGGGTGCCTCCGGGTCGAAGGCGCGGGCCATGGCCATGGCCGAGAGCAGCGCGAGGCCGGCCGCCCCAACAAGCAGCACCCATCTCCTGCGCAGCGCTCCGAGCCGGAGCAGGACCAACAGCAGCAGCGGCCAGACGAAGTAGAACTGCTCCTCGATCGACAGCGACCAGGTGTGCCGCAGCGGGGAGGCGCCGGAGAGGCCGGCGAAGTACGACTGATCGCTGGCGATGAAGTGCCAGTTCGCGTAGTAGAACAGCGCGGCGACCATGTCGTGGAACCGGTCGCTCAGTTGCAAGGGCGAGGCGAACAACGCGGTTCCCACGAGTACGGCGACGATCACGAGCGCCAGCGCAGGGAAGAGCCGTCGAAGGCGACGGACGTAGAAGCCGGACAGCGAGATGTGGCCCTGCGCGGCGTACTCCGCCAGCAGGATCGAGGTGATCAGGTAGCCGGAGAGGACGAAAAAGACGTCGACTCCGAGAAAGCCACCACCGAGCGACGAGAAGCCGAAGTGGTAGGCAACGACGGAGCCGACCGCGAGCGCCCGCACGCCGTCCAGAGCAGGGCGGTAGCCACCTGCGTTGTTCTCGCTCGACTTCCGTGACGGGCTTCCGGCGGCGGAGGGGGGAACAGCGTCCTCCGGCGGCCTGCTCCGGTGATCCAGGTGACCGGTGACCACCTCAGCCTCGAACGAAGTCGGCGAGCTCGACCCGGTCGAACGCCTCCAAGGCACCGCCCACGGTGGAGTTCACGATGCGGCGAGCGTCGGATTCGTACACTGCCTTCGCGAGGCCGTAGTTGGCCAGCACACGGTTGAGCTTGGGGTCCTTCCAGGTCTTGCCAGCCCCGAAGTACCGCGAGTCGAAGTGGTTCGGGTCATCGCCCGCCGAGGTGTAGAGATTGCCCTTGATCTCAGTGCCGGCAGGGACGGCGTAGCTGAAGTCCATCCCGATGAGCGCGATCTCGCTGAAGCCCATCCAGTAAGCGAGCTGGAGGTTGATGATCGTGACGGACTGCCCGCAGTACAGCACTTCAGCGGCGTTGGTCGAGAACCGCGGCCGGCAGAAGTTGGGGTCGTCAGCCTTGTAGAACCCACCGTTCATGCGGAAGAACACGGGGTCGTCCTCGGGGCCGCATGCGGACTTGTAGAGCGTCGGCAACAGGAACGTCCCGGCCGTCCGTCCGTAGGCGAGCACGTCCTCGGTGTTCTCCCTGAAGACGGCGGTGTCCTCCACGACGTAGAAGGTCAGCGGCTCCGGCAGTCGCTGGCCTGCGTAGTAGATGCCGTTGACGCCAAAGGTCGCAACCCCCTTGAGCAGATCGAGGTCGGTGTTGTTGAGCGAGGGGCCGTTGCCGATGATGACGGCCTTCTCGCCACGGCGGCTGTCCTTGAGCTCCCTGAGCCGCTCGACGGACGGCAGCACTAGACCGCGGTAGTCGCCCATCGAGCCCTCAGCGGCGACCCGTCCCGGCAGGTTGAGCTTGCGAGTAGTGGTAGGGCGGCGAGGCTGGTCTTGCCGGCTGCGGCCCGCCGCGATGGCGCATAGCTCCTCGAGCGACGCCGGCTCGGCGACCACCTCAGGAGCCGCGGTCTGCAAGGCCTGCGTGTCCTCGTCGTCGATGGTGACCGCAGCGCTGAAGGGCAGCTCCAGCAGCCGCACGGCACCGCCGCGTGCCTGCGCCTCGTGGGCGACCTCTCGCCCCAACCAACTGACCGGCGCAGAGACAACCACGACGTCGTAGGCGACCGCGTCCAGCAAGAACTTCGGGATCGAGCGCAGCACCGCGTCAGGGTGCTCCTCGTTCAGGAAGGCCGACGCGCCCATGTCGGCGTCGATCGTGTCTCCCACGAGAAACACCGGCCAGGACTCGCAGGGGGTCTGGGCCAAGGCCCTGGTGACGAGTACGGCGTGCGCCCTGGTCTCCACCAGGACCGCCCAGGAGGGGTGGGCCGCACGAGGGTTCAGGTCGGTACCCGCGGGGGGGAACGCATGGGCGATCTTGGACAGCAGGCTGTCGGCTCGACCTGGCAGATCGCTGAGGTCGACTTCTCCCGCCCGCTTCGCGGAGCGCTGAAGCCCCTGCAGCACGAGGGGAAGCGCGGCCTGGCGTGAGTGCGCGAGCGGGACCTTGCTCAGCAACTCGCTACGGACCGCACGGAACGACTGCTCGTCCTCGACGAACCCCACCATGCCCAGGTAGCGGAACAACCTGTTCTCGACCATTCCTCGCCGCAGCACCTCACCGAGGTCGCCGTCGAGCCCAGGCCGCCCCGAGACCTCGGCGAACGAGCCCTCACCGCGCCAGGTCGCATCCAGCAGGCCCACCACACTGCGCATGTGGTCGAGCGCGCCGGCGGACACCATCGACGTGGGGGTCTGGCGGTACAGGCTGTCGATGCGCCCCGTCCCCGCGAACTCCATGCCGGAGCGCAGCGCCCGCGCCCAGAAATCCACGTCCTCCCCACCGTTGCGGATGCTCTCGTCGAAGCCCCCGAGAGCACGTGCCGACTCGGTGCGGAGCATGACCTCGTGGATGCCGAACGGATTCTCGCCGTTCGCGGTGACGAGGCAGACCCGATGCGAGCCCGCTGCGCGCTTGCGTGAAGCCGCCTCTTGGCGCCACATGGACTCGGCTGGGACCTGTCGGGTCTTGCCGTAGGCCCCTGCGGCGGAGGGGTCCTCCGACAGCAGGCGGACCCGGTTCTCCAGAGCGTCCGGGAAAAGCGCGTCGTCACCATCGAGGAACACGACGAAGGGCTCACCCACCAGGGCCAGGCCCGCGTTTCTCGCCGCCGGGAGACCGGCGTTGCGCCGCAGTCTGAACACCTGGATGCGGGGGTCGCGCTGCGCGAATCCGGCTGCAATGCGCGCGGTGTCATCCGAGGACTGGTCGTCGATGACCAGGGCCCGCCAGAACGGGTACGTCTGCGCCTGCAAGCTCTCGAGCGCCTGCGCCAAGAAGCGGGACTCGTTGTACGCGGGGATCACGACCGCCACCCCGCCGAGGTCCGGAGGCGGGGGGGTGATCACCACAGGGATGGGAGGACGCAGTCCGAGACGGCGAGCAACGCGTCCCAACCGGCGTCGAACGGCTTTCACCGTAAGTCGCTTCTGGGGCATGCCGGAGGCCTCTCGTCGCAGTCTCGTGATGGGCGCCCGGTCCTGCTCAGCTGGCGGGGGCCCAAATAACGATACCCCCGCGGCACTCCCCCGACCCGACGGTGCGGCGGTGTGAGGCCGCCTACTCCGAGGCGAGTCCGACGGTCGCGCCGCCGTCGAGGACGAGGTAGGAGCCGGTCGAGAAGCCGGCGTCCGACACCAGAAAGGCGACTGCGGCGGCTACCTCACGCGCGTCGCCGATCCGGCCGAGCGGAGTCCGTTCCTCCAGGACCGCCCTGCGCGCAGCCGCGTCGGTCCCCCAACGCGCAAAGCCTTCCCGCAGCTTCGCGGTGTCAATGGCCCCCGGGATGACGGCGTTGACGCGGATGCGCGGAGCGAGATCCAGCGCCGCCGCACGGACCCAGCCCTCGAGCGCAGCCTTCGTCGTGGAGTACGCCGCGATGCCCGGTGTCGTCGCGCGCCCGTGGACGCTGCCGACCACGACGACCGACCCTGCCGCAGCCTCCAGCCGTTGGCGGGCAGCACCGACGAGCACGTCTGCTGCGAGGACGTTGACCCGGAACGTGTGCTCCCAGGTCTGCGGCGACAGCTCGCCGACCCCGCCCAGCGGTTGGGTCGCGGCGTTGTGCACGACCGTGGTGACCTCGTGCACCTGACAAAGCTCCTGCGCGATGGTCGCCAGCGCGTCCAGGTCGGCGAGGTCGATCTGGACGCTGAGGTCCGCGGCAGGTGACGGATCCCTGTCCAGACCCACCACGACGAACCCGTCGGCCTGCAGCCGCTGGCAGATCGCCGCGCCGATGCCGCCTGCGGCGCCGGTCACCAGCGCGGTCCTGGCCATGTCGGTTATGCCGAGCCGAGCGAGTCGAGGAGCCTGGTCACGGCTTCATCGCTGGCACGGGCGACACCCTGCCTGGTGTTGGACCCGTTGTGCGCGCCGAGGACCACCTGCGGCAGGGACCGCAGCGGACTGTCCATCGGCAACGGCTCGACCTCGAAGACGTCCAGCCCGGCGCCGGCGATCGTCCCGCCAGCCAGTGCCTCCACCAGCGCCGGCTCGTCGACGAGCGGGCCACGCCCCACGTTCACGAGGAAGGCGTCGGGGCGCATCAGCGACAGCGCAGCCTTGTCGATCAGGTGGAAGGTCTCGTCCGTGAGGGGGCTGGCCAGCACCACGAACCTGCTCGATCGGAGCAGCTCTTCGAGGGGGACCAGTCGGACCCCCATGGCCTGCGCCGCAGCGGCGTCGGCGTAGGGGTCGTACGCGGTGACGTCCATGGCGAAGCCTTGGCCGCGGCGGGCGATGGCCCGGCCGATCGACCCGAGCCCCACGACGCCCAGCTGCTGTCCCGCGAGGGAGATGCCCTCGACCTTGGGCCAGCCACCCGCGCGTACCTCGGCATCGACCAGGTGGTGACCGCGGGCGAGCATCAGGACATAGCCGAACGCGGAGTCGGCGACCTCGTCACCGAACACCGCGGGGGTGTTGCGGACGACCACCCCGGCGGCAGCGGCGGCGGCGTGGTCCACCGAGTCCATCCCGATGCCCCAGCGGATGATCACCTTCAGATCGGCACCGGCGGCGATGACCTCGGCGGTCAGCGGGTCGTCGCCCGCGATGATCCCGACGACCCCCGGCAGCAACGCCTTGAGCTCGTCCTCCGAGAAGGCCTGCCCGGTCAGCTCGGGGGCCAGCACGTCGTACCCCGCCGCGCGCAGGCGCTCCTCGTGCTGGGGCAGCTCGACCTGCATCTGCTTGCACGTCACGAGGACGCGCGGGATGGTCACGTCGAGGCCCGCATCGCGGCAACAGCCTGCGCCAGCCGGAAGTCCGACTCCTCGTCGATGTCCAGCGCCTCCTCTGCCGGCACCTCGACCAGCAGCGGGCGCTCCCCGATCCGGTTGCCGCGCGTGCGCAGCGTCTCGGGCGTGAACACGTAGAAGCAGGAGTTCTCGAGGTAGACGGGCGGCAGGTCTTGCGTGCGAAGCAGCACCGCGGGGTCGTGGTTGATCGGCTTGGCGTCGGCGGTCCAGAGCCTGGCCTGGAGGCGGGTGACGCCGAAGGCAGAGTCGCAGTCGTTCTCCCCGGCCAGGAATCGCTGGACCGCGTCAGTGATGGTCGCGGTGGACAGGAACGGGTTCGTGGAGTGCGTCTGCAGCAGCACGTCGGCGTCGACCTGCTCCGCGGTGTTGAGTAGGACGTCGTTCATCGCGATCTCGCCAGCCCGCAGGTGTTCGGGCCGGACCAGCGTGCGCACGGTGGGGAAGGCGGCTTTGACGTCATCGATGATCAGCCCGCTGTCAGTGTCGATGACGACCTCGGCGATCTCCTTGACGTCCAGCAACGACTGCACCACGTGATGGAACAGCGGCTTGCCACCGAGCGGCCGGTAGTTCTTGCCCGGGACGCGCTCGCTGTTGTGGCGCATCGGGACGACAGCGACGATCCGGGTCATGCCTCGTGGTCCTTGTAGTCGATCCGGCGGCCCGGGTCAGCCTGCGCCGCAGGTCGAGCCAGGTCGAGGGGGTAGTAGAAGCGCTTGCGCAGCTCCTCCGTCAGGGTCGTCTCGGACCGGAAGCCCTCCCACGCACCGAGGAACTGGGCGAGCCGGAAGGCGGGGATGCCGATCACGTTCGCGCTGAGCTGGCGGTCTCGCAGAGCGTGCCAGTAGTCGGCGCCGACGTTGGCGACGGCCAACCGTGCCGCCTCCAGTGCGGACAGCTTCTCCTCGCCGCGAATCCGGGCGTACGCGATCGCCTCGCGGCGGTAGCGGTTGCGGATCCGGTCCCACGTCTCCTCGTGGACGTGCACGACCGGAGCCTCCGCGACGTAGGCGACCGAGTGCCCCTTGCCGATGGCCCGGTCCGCGAACTCCAGGTCCTCCAGACCCGTCAGCTCCTCGTCGTACCGGAGCTCGGCCCACACCTCACGCCGCACCGCAGCGTTGGCGTTGTTGCTGAAGGGGTGCCCCTGGTCCCACACAGACTCCTCGGGGAACCACTTGAGCATCACGCGCGACTCGGAGTACTTGGTGCGCCCGTCGCCGATCTGCCGGCCGTAGACGACTGCGGTCTCCGGTCGTTCGAACGGCGCGAGCATGTGCTCGAGGTAGGTGTCGTAGACGGGGTAGACGTGAGCCGAGAGGAAGAACAACACCTCACCCGTGGCCGCCTCGCAGCCCCAGTTCAGCGCCCGGCCGAAGGAGAACTGCTCCTTGGGGATCCGCACGATCGTGCAGCCGTAATGCTCGGCTATGTCCACGGTCGCGTCGGTCGACCCGGAGTCCACGAGGATGATCTCGTCCGGCTGCACCGTCTGGTGGCTCAGACCGGCGAGGAGTCGCCCGATGTGCCGCTCCTCATTGAGGGCACGGATGACCACTGAAGCGGTTGGCAACGAAGTCTCCTGGAGGGCGGGACGGAACCCGGCGCAGCATACCGAAGGGCCTGCTCCTCGCGCCCGCGCGCGGCGAGGCGGTCACCGCCGTAGCCGTGATCTAGGATCGGCGAAGGCTTCGGCATTGGAGTGGTGTGGAACACGGGCATGCCTTGTTGATCCGGGCTCTGGAAGAACGCCGTCCCGAGTGGCAAACCCGCAGCGGGATCCGCATGCTCGAAGTCGGTACGACCCGCGAACCCCTGCCGAGCCAGGACTCGACGCGGATCCTCGCGCGGTACTGCATGGACCGCGGCTGGGACTTCACCACCTGCGACATGGACCCGCTCAACACGGAGCGGGCCGTGAAGCTCTTCGCGGAGATGGGTGCGGACTTCACGGGCGTCACCGCCAAGGGTGAGGACTTCATCGCCGAGCACAAGCGCGCCTTCGACGTCGTCTACCTCGACGCCTACGACTTCGACCACGGCAAGCACAGCGAGGAGCGCCAGCAGCGTTACGAGCAGATGCTCGGGTCGAGGATCGACCAGGACGCGTGCGAGGTCATGCACCTGCAGGCGATGCAGGGCCTCAACCATGCCGGCGCCCGCGACTGCCTGGTGGTCATCGACGACACCTGGCGCGAGAGCCCGGACGGCCCGTGGCTGGGCAAGGGCCCGCTGGCCGTGCCGTGGGCCCTGCGCAACGGCTGGACGATCTCCTTCGACCCGGAGGGGTACCGCGCGGTCGTGCTGGAGCTCGACCCGTCCTACTACGCGCCCCAGCAGCGGGTGATGCGGGCTGTACGCCGCACCCGGCGAAAGGTGCAGCGCGCCCTCAACGGCCGCTCAGGGCGTCCCACCCCGCGATGAGCCCACGGGCCGACACCGGCAAGGCGAACGGGCCGGTACGGCGATGGGCGGCGCAGCCGATGGGCCAGGCCAGTTTCCGACTCGGCGAGGGGCCGCACTGGGATGCCGCTCGCGGCCGGCTGTCCTGGGTGGACATCCCCTCCGGGGCGCTTTGGGTCGACGGTGTTGAGCTCCCCCTGCTGCTCGGGGAGGACCTCGGCGTCGCCGTGCCACACGAAGGCGGCGGTTGGGTCTGCGGGTTGGGTCGCGGCATCGCCCTGGTGGATGGCGAGGGTGGCGTGCTGCAGCACCTGCTGCTCGAGCGCCCCGGCGTACGGATGAACGACGGCAAGTGCGATCGGCGCGGGCGGCTGTTCGTCGGCAGCAAGGCGCACGACAACGAGCCTGGGGCCGGATCGCTGTGGCGCCTGGACCTGGACGGCAGTGTCCAGCAGGTGCTCAGCGGGCTCACCATCTCCAACGGCCTGGGCTGGAGCCCGGACGACTCCACCTTCTACGTCACCGACTCGGCACGTGGGCGCATCGACGCCTACCCCTACGACCTGGCCACCGGCACGCTCGGTGAACCGCGGCCATTCCTGGAACTCGCCCCCGACGAGGGCGCGCCCGACGGCCTGGCCGTCGACGTCGCCGGCGACGTCTGGACCGCCCTGTGGGGCGGGCACCAGGTGCGCCGTTACAGCGCCGCCGGCGAACTGACCGGCGTCGTGGAGCTCAGCGCCTCACTGGTGACCAGCTGCACCTTCACCGGCCCTGACCTGACAACGCTGGCGATCACCACTGCCTGGGATGAACTCACGGACGAGCAGCGGGCCGCAGAACCCAATGCGGGCAAGCGTTTCGTCGCCGAGGTAGGCGTCCCAGGCCAGGCCGGCGAGCCGTGCCGGGCGGTGACCTCGACCTGGTCCCTCAGCGGGAGCTGACCCTTCGCGGGCGCAGCGTGCTCACCAGGCGACGCGCAGCCTGGGAGGCGGGCGTCAGGGCGACCAGCCTCAGCGCGAGGTTGCCCTGCCGGGTGACGTACGGGCGCGCATGCGAGGCCGCGAGCCGGGTGAGGCGCGGACGCACCGGTAGGTCCGGCCGATCACCGACCTCAGGATCCAGCGTGAGCGGGCTGACGTTGACCTGACTGCCGACCTGCGCCTGCACCGAGACGTCATAGAGCTCGTCGAAGACCCCCAGCGGGCGGAACTGCGCAGCCAGGTCGAGCAGCGCGCCCCAACGCAGCACCTCACCGTCTGAAACGACAGCGGTCACGGGCACCAGGCAGGTGGTGCCGCGGCCCTTGCGCGGGCTGATCCTCAGTGCCAGGTCCGCGCCATCGAGCCTGCCCAACTGGTTCAAGCTCGCGCCCTCCAGCTGCAGGCCATGCGGCTCCGCGCTCAGCCGCGTGAGGAGGTGGAAGAAGGGGAACTCCGCATGCGGCAGCTGCTCCAGCCCGAGCTCGGTCACGTCCAGGACCGCACACCCCCGGTCGGTGTCGAGGTAGCGGCTCCCCCAGTAGATACGACCGTCTCGCCGTACCAGGGGTTGGGAGATCTTCCCTCCGTGCCGGATGTAGCGAACCGTGCTCAGCAGGCCGGGCACGTCACGCTGCTCGAGGTAGAAGATCTCGATCTCGTGCAGCTTCCCAGCGTCGGCGGCGGCAGCGGGCTCCAGGGTGGGTAGGTAGGCGCCCAGGACGTCCAGCACCGCTTGTTGCCACGACGCGTCACGATGCAGGAAGTCGTTCACATACAGCCGTACGTCGTGCCGGATGAGCTTGACGTCCTTGGCCAGCTTGAGGTCGCGAAGGCCCCGGGCCAACAACAGCGCGTCGATGCGGCGGTGCGCCTCCAGGCGATCCTCGAGGTTGGCCAGCTCAGCACGCTGGTTCGTGATCGAAGTCCGCGCGACTCCGTCCTCGACGTACCAGGTGTAGACGCGCTGCGGAACCAGCACGAACCTGCGGGCGGCGAGGTAGGCCTCCGCGGTGAAGACCAGGTCCTCGAAGTGAATGCCCTCCGGGAAGGTCAGGCCATGGGAGAGCAGGAACTCGCGCTTCCAGCACTTGTTGGTCGACAGCGAGTCGTTGAGCATCTCGGGCAGTGCCTCGATGCCGTCCACGACCGCCCGCTGGGCGTACAGCCCTGGCTTCCACGGCTTGCTCCGCCCGTTCTCCGACAGCAGCACACGCACTGTGAGGCCGGACGAGAAGTCGGCATCCTCCTGTGAGGCCGCCTCGGACAGCACCCGACACGCGTCCGGGTCGAGCTCGTCGTCGGAGTCCAGGAACATCACGTAGTCACCGCGGGCCTGTTCGACACCGACGTTGCGGGGCCGGCTGCACCCACCGCTGTTGGCCGGCAGGTGGATGGCCCGCACCCGGTCCGGATACGCAGCGGCTATGGCGTCGGCGACCTCCGCGGTTCCGTCGGTGCTGCAGTCGTCGACGACGAGGATCTCGACCCCGGGGTGGGTCTGCGCCAGCGCCGAGGCCACGGCACGCGGCAGCCGAGGAGCGTCGTTGAAGACGATGACGATGACGCTGACCTCAGGACCCGGGCGGCTCACGGAGGGATTCTCGCAGTTGGCCCAGGCGTCGGCGCCGCGCGTAGGCTGGCGCGATGACTTGGTTGGTGACAGGCGGAGCCGGCTACATCGGTGGCCACGTGGTGCGGGCCCTGCTCGAGGCGCAGGAGCAGGTGGTCGTTCTCGACGACCTGTCCACCGGCGAGGCCCACCGTGCGGGGGCCGCGCCTCTCGTCGTCGGTTCGGTGCTCGACCGCGAGCTGCTGCGGGCCACGATCAAGGAGCACGGCGTCCACGGCGTCGTGCACATCGCGGCGAAGAAGCAGGTGGGCGAGTCCGTCGAGCGGCCGCTCTTCTACTACGAGCAGAACGTCGAGGGGCTGCGGGTCCTGCTCGACGCCGTCACCGAGGCCGGCATCGAGAACCTGCTCTTCTCCTCCAGCGCAGCCGTTTACGGCATGCCCGACGTCGAGCTCGTCACCGAGGAGACCCTCTGTGCGCCGGAGAGCCCGTATGGCGAGACCAAGCTCGTCGGCGAGCGCATGATCCGTGCCGTCGCCCAGTCCTCGGGTCTGCGGTTCGCCAACCTGCGGTACTTCAACGTCGCCGGCGCCGGCGCCCCCGAGCTCGCGGACACCGGTTGCGCCAACCTCGTCCCCATGGTCTTCGAGCGGCTCGGCGTCGGCCAGCCGCCGCGGATCTTCGGGGACGACTACGACACCCCCGACGGCACCTGCATCCGCGACTACGTGCACGTGTCCGACATCGCCTCCGCGCACGCCCTGGCTGCGCAGCGCCTCGCCTCCGGCGACCTCTCGGCCCTGACCCTCAACATCGGCACGGGCGCGGGCGTCTCGGTGCGGGAGATGGTCGACATCATCCGCACCGTCACGGGTACGGCGAGCGACCCCCGCTTCGAGCCTGTCATCGAGCCCCGCCGTGCCGGCGACCCCGCCCGCGTGGTCGCCTCGGCCAAGGCCATCGAGGACTCCCTGGGGTGGCAGGCGCGTTACGACGTCCTCGAGATGGTCGAGTCTGCGTGGCAGGGCTGGAGCAGCCGCGCCCAAGGCTGACGGACTCGGGCCCTCAGCGGTCCTGGTCCTCGTTGTAGGCCTTGAGGGTCTCGTCGATGCCGCCGTCGAGGACGATCTCGCCCTTGCGCAGGTAGAGCCCTCGTGAGCAGAACCGGCTCAGGTTCGCCTCGCTGTGGGACACCATGAACAGCGTGCGGTGTCCGCCCAGCAGTTCCTCCATGCGCGTGAAGCACTTCTCCTGGAACTTGCGGTCCCCGACCGCAAGGACCTCGTCCACCAGCACGATCGGCTCGTCGAGAGTGGTGACGACCGAGAAGCCCAGACGCACCTTCATCCCGCTCGACAGGTGGCGGAAGGGGGTGTCGACGAAGTCATGCAGCTCGGCGAAGTCGATGATGTCGTCGAAGCGCTCGTCGATCACGTCCTTGCTCAGCCCGTGCAGCCCAGCGGTGAGGTAGACGTTCTCCCGGCAGGTCATCTCGCCCTGGAACCCACCGGTCAGCTCGATGAGCGGGGCGACGCCACCGTTGACGACGACCTTGCCCTCGTCGGGGAGCATGACGCCCGCGATCAGCCGCAGCAACGTGCTCTTGCCGCTGCCGTTGGCCCCGACCAGCCCGACGGCCTCGCCCTCGTTGATGGTGAACGTGGCGTTCCGGACCGCCCAGAAGGTCTCCTTCGGGGACGTTGAGCGGCCCTTGAAGAGCACCTCGCGCACGGAGAAGTTCCGCTTGCGGTTGCGGTAGAACTCGATGCCGAGGTCGTGTGCCTCGATGACGGCGGTCACTCAGATCTCCTTGAGGACAGTGCCCTCGAAGCGCCGGAACACAAAGTGCCCCAGCAGCAGCGTGAGCACGCACACGACGGTGGTGAGCGCATAGACGGGCCAGGTGAGCAGGTCCTGCTCCCACAGCCCGGCGCGGTACAGGCTCAGGACCCCGGCCATCGGGTTGAGCTTGCCGAGGTCGGAGATCCAGGCCTGGTCGGGAGCGATGTGGTTGAGGCTGTAGAGCACCGGGGTCAGGTAGAAGAACATCCGCAAGATGATCCGCACCACCCGCTGGACGTCGTTCGCCAGCACTGTCAGCGGCGCCACCACCAGGGCGATCCCGAAGGTCAGCATGAACTGCAGGAGCAGGCCCAACGGGAACAACACCAGACGCCAGTTCACCCCGTGCGTGTAGTAGAGCGCGAAGCCCACTACGACGGGCAGCGCGAACACGAACTCGAACATCTTCGACACGACCGTGCGCGCAACCCAGATCTCCCGCGGGACGTTCGCCGAGCGCACGATCTTCGCCTCGGCGGTCAGGCTCCTGCAGGCTTCGGTCACGGCTGAGGAGAACCACGTCCAGCCCAGCATCCCCACGAGCAGGTAGAGGATGTACGGCGTCTCGCCGATCTGCCGGACTCCGATGAGCACCTGGAAGACGAAGGCGTAGACCAGCGCCATCATCAGCGGGTCCAGGATGGTCCAGACGTAGCCGAGCCAGGCCCCGGCGTAGCGCAGGCGCAGGTCCCGTCGTACGAGCAGCAGCAGAACTCGCCGCCACGTCGCCAATTCCGACATGGTGAAGGCCACGGCCGGCACGTTCTCCTCTCACAGGGCCCGGCAGCCGGGCCACTAACATTGTTCCACCAGTCCGCCCCGGCCCCGAGGACCGCGATGACCACGCAGGTGACCATCCTCGCCGCAGGCATGGGTACGCGCCTCGGGCGGCCCTGGCCCAAGCCCCTCACGCCGCTCCGCGACGGCCGCAGCATCATGGGCCAGCAGATGGAGAACATCCGCAGCGCGCTGGGTCAGACGGCCCGCATCACGGTGGTCGTCGGCTTCAAGCTCGAGCTCGTGATGGAGGCGTTCCCGGACGCTGTCTTCGTCTACAACGAGGCCTACGACCAGACCAACACTTCCAAGAGCCTGCTCAAGGCCCTCAAGGCCTCCCACGACGGGGGGGTGCTCTGGATGAACGGTGACGTGGTCTTCGACCCCCAGGTGCTGACCCGGGTCCTGCCCCTGATGGAGGCCGAGCAGTCCTTTGTCTGCGTCGACCACGCCACGGTCGGCGAAGAAGAGGTCAAGTACACCGTCGACGAGGCTGGTTTCGTCGGCGAGCTGTCCAAGACCGTCGTCGACGCCCTCGGCGAGGCCGTTGGCATCAACTTCATCGGGGCAGCGGACAAGGCCACGCTCATCACGCACCTCGAGGCGTGTGACGAGACCGACTACTTCGAGCGGGGCATCGAGACGGCGATCGAGCAGGACGGCCTGCGCATGCGGCCGGTCGACATCTCCGACCTGTACGCCGTGGAGGTCGACTTCGACGCCGACCTCGTGCGGGCCAACGAGTTCGTCGACGGGGTCTGACCGCTCGACCATCAGGCAGGATGAACGCATGCGTCGCGCCCTGCTCGTCCTGTCCTGCCTGGTCCTGTCAGCGTGCTCGGCGTCCCAGCCGAAGACCACCGCGGCCCCCGTCGGCAGCTCGTCCGCGACCGCGAGCGCCTCGGGCGGCGCCGTCTCCACCACCACGCCTCAGCCGGGAAGCGGCACCTCCCCCGGCGCGACCGCGGTGAGCACCAGCGCCTCCGCGACGCAGCAGGCGAACGGCGGTGCCCAGGCCAGCAGCGCACCAGGAGCGACGCAGGCGCCCGGGAAGACACCCGGCACCCCAGCAGGCACCTACACCTACGACACGTCCGGCACCCAGACCTTCAGCGGCGCCAGCAAGGACGTCAGCGGCTCAGCGACCCTCACGGTGAGCGCGGCCAAGGACGGCCGGCAGAGCTCCTCGCTCCACAACAGCCAGGGCGACACGACTCAGGAGCTCGTAGTCCGCGACACCGGCAGCTACCTCGCCGGGCTGACGATCAGCAGCCCGACGGTGAACAAGGAGTTCCGCTTCTCACCGGTGGCGCTGCTCCTGCCGCAGCCGGCAAAGGCCGGTGCGAGCTGGTCGTGGCGCGCCACCTCGACCGACGGGACCACGACCGTGTCAGCCACCAACAAGGTGCTGCGCACCGAGACGCTGACCATCGGCGGCGAGCAGGTGCCGACCGTCGTCCTGCAGACCCATCTCGTCATCACCGGCGAGAACCTCACCTACACCGCGGACGTCACCAACTGGGCCGCGCCGGCTTACCGGCTCCCGGTCAAGACGCACACGACCGGCAGCGGCAGCTACGGCACGTTCGCCTTCTCCTTCGACGTGACCGACGTGCTCCGCTCGGTCCACCCCGCCTGATGCGAGCCGTCACCCTTCCCTCGTACGGCGGTCTGGACGCCCTCGTCCTGGCAGAGGTCGACGCCCCCGAGCCGGCTGCCGGTGAGGTCCTGGTCGACGTCGTCGCGACGGCCGTGAACCGGGCAGATCTGCTGCAACGCATGGGTTTTTACAACCCTCCACCCGGTGCTTCGCCGTACCCTGGATTGGAGTGCAGCGGTGTGATCCGCGCTCTCGGTGAGGGCGTCACGGGCTGGTCCGTCGGGGACCCGGTGTGCGCGCTGCTGTCCGGAGGCGGGTACGCCGAGCAGGTCGCGGTGCCGGTCGGCCAGCTGCTTCCCGTGCCCGACGGGATCTCCCTTCTCGACGCCGCCGCGCTGCCCGAGGTTGCCTGCACCGTGTGGTCCAACGTCGTGCAGCTCGCGCAGCTGCGGGCCGGTGAGCACCTGCTCGTGCACGGAGGGGCGTCCGGCATCGGCACCCATGCGATCCAGGTGGCCAAGGCCCTCGGTGCCCGGGTGACCGTGACCGTCGGGTCGCCGGAGAAGGCCGCCCGAGCCCTGCAGCTGGGCGCGGACCGCGCCGTGCTCTACAAGGACGAGGACTTCGTGGCCGCTGGCCCGTTCGACGTCGTACTCGACAACATGGGCGCGGCCTACCTCGACCGCAACGTCACCGCCCTCGCCACCGGCGGCCGGCTGGTCGTCATCGGCCTGCAGGGCGGGGTGAAGGGCGAGCTGAACCTCGGCGCGCTGCTGGCCAAGCGAGCGACGGTGCACGCGACTTCGCTGCGGGGACGCCCGCTCGCCGAGAAGGCCCTCGTCGTGCAGGCGGTCCGCGAGCACGTGTGGCCGCTGGTCGCAAGCGGCCAGGTGCACCCCGTGGTCGACCGGGTGCTGCCGCTCGCTCAAGTCGCCGAGGCCCACCGCGTCGTGGAGGCCTCCGAGCACGTCGGCAAAGTCGTCTTGCAAGTGGCGATGATTGGATGAGGGCATGAACAGCGGTGACAGCGGGGAGCAGCAGCGGGTGGTCTTGGTGGGCGAGGACGGTCAGCAGGTCGTCATGGAGCAGGACGGTGGCGACGAACGCAGCCCAGCCGAGATGGTCGAACAGCCGGCGAAGGTCATGCGCATCGGTTCGATGGTCAAGCAGCTCCTCGAAGAGGTCCGCGCGGCGCCGCTCGACGACGCGGCTCGCCAGCGCCTCGGTGACATCTACACCAGCTCGATCAAGGAGCTCGAGCAGGGGCTGGCCCCCGAGCTGCGCGAGGAGCTCGAGCGCCTGACCCTGCCCTTCAGCGATGACGGCACGCCGCCGTCGGACGCTGAGCTCCGCATCGCCCAGGCCCAACTCGTCGGCTGGCTCGAGGGGCTGTTCCACGGCATCCAGACCGCCCTGTTCGCCCAGCAGATGGCCGCCCGTGTCCAGCTCGAGCAGATGCGCCACCCCGCCCTGCCGCCCGGCCAGGGGGCAGAGGCCCCGCAGGCCGGCCTCGGCCAGACCGGGCAGTACCTCTAGAACCAGCGGCTGAGGCACTACGTCAGGCGTGGGCCCGTTCCCTAGGGGCCCGCCCAGGCGTTGTCACCTACGGTGGGGCACCGCGGCGGCGCGAAATGTCCTCGGGAGTGAAGGGAAACACGATGGCGTCCGGGCTCACCTGCGTGCGGGCTGTGGCGGCATTCGCCGTGGCTGCGCTGCTGCTAGGCGCCGGCGCAGCGCACGCTGAGCAGTCGCGAACGCGCGTCCTCGTCATCGGCGACTCGATCTCGCACGGCTACGGCGGCGACTGGACTTGGCGCTACTGGCTCGCGCGCGAGTTCAAAAGGCAGGGCGTGCCAGCTGACTTCGTGGGGCCGTCCCGGACGCCCAGTGGCGGCACACGTTACGAGCGAGAGGGGAGCTGGGACAGCGACCACGGTGCCCTTGCTGGCGCGACAACGGAGTACTTCTCCCCCCTCATCAGGGGCCTGCTCGCCGACTACCGGCCGGACGTGCTCATCCTCGAGCTCGGGATCAACGATGTGTTCCACGGTGACCCGGCAGAAGTCGTCATCCTGCAGTTGCAGCAGCTGATCAACAGCGTGCGGCTTGAGCGTCAAGACCTCCCCATCGTCTTGGCCGAACTGCCCAACACCGGTCAAGCCCAGCGCGACGCCACCAGCGCCCGCGTCAACCAGGCGATGACCCTCTGGGCGGCGACAGGGGCGGTCACGCTGGTCCACAATCGAACCGGTGAAGGCTCCGAGACCCCTCTCTGGTCGCCGGTCCGGCACACGTTCGACGGAGTCCACCCCAACGCGACCGGACAGACGCTGCTGGCCCACCGCGTGGGTCAGGCACTGCACCGAGCCGGCATCCTGCCGGCCAACGTCTCGGCCGTGTACCGGGAGAGGGACTGGGCGCCGGATGCGCGACCGGACGTACTCAGCCGGGGACGGCTGCTCGAGGTCCGCTGGAGCAAAGCACGCGCCGAGATCAGCTTCCAAGCCGTCCGGGTCCTCGTGGACGGGGTGCCCCGGACTGGATGGCTCCCGGGAGGTGACGCCGCCAGGGGTGTGCTGCTGACGACAACCCCGGGCACACATCGCATCCAACTCGTGCCAAAGCGTGGGTCGATGATCGGATCTGCCGGGACTGCCGTCTTTATCCGGGTGTTCTAGAACCAGCGGCTGAGGTACTCCGCCACCCCGTCGTCGTCGTTCGACCCGGTCACCTCGTCAGCGGCCGCGAGCACCTCGGGGTGCGCGTTGGCCACCGCCACCCCGCGAGCTGCCCACGACAGCATCGGCAGGTCGTTGGGCATGTCGCCGAACGCGACCACGTCGGCCGCCTCGACGCCCAGCCCCTCGCACACCGTCGCCAGGCCACTCGCCTTCGACACCCCGGCCGCGCTGATCTCCAGCAGGCCGTCACTGGAGGAGTGCGTCAGCTCAGCCCCCTCCGGTACGGCGGACCGCGCAGCAGCAAGGAGCTCGTCGGAGCCAAGGGACTCGTGCCGGGCGAGCAGCTTCACCACGTCTTCAGACAACAGCTGCTCCACTGGCCCCTGCGTCAGCGGATCGGTGGAGTCCCATCGGGGCACGTAGTCCGGTTCGTGGGCGAACCCCAGGTGCAACCGCTCCACGGCGAAGGCGATCCCCGGGAGCGCTGCCCGCAGCGCCTCAGCGACGTCCCGCGCAGCCGTCGACGACAGCAGCCAGGACCGCACGACCTGTTCGGTGTGCAGGTCGTAGAGCAGCGCGCCGTTGGCGCAGACGGCAAGCCCGCGATGCCCTGTCTCCTGGGCGATCTGGGCCATCCACCGCACGGGCCGCCCGGTCACCATGACGAAGCTCGCGCCCGCCGCTTCGACGGCAGCCATCGCCGTACGCGTGCGTTCGGAGACCGTGCCATCGGACCGCACCACCGTGCCATCCAGGTCGGAGGCGACAACGCGCGGCCGGCCGCTCATCGCTCGGGGACGGGCCGCAGCTCCTCGACGCCGCCGAGGTACGGGCGCAGGGCGACCGGCACGTGCACCGAGCCGTCCGCGCGCTGGTGGAACTCCAGCAGCACCGCAATCGTGCGGCCCACGGCGCAAAGGGTGCCGTTGAGGGTCGCGACCGGACGCACGCCGTTGTCGCCGCGATGCCGCACCCCGAGGCGGCGTGCTTGGAAGTCGGTGCAGTTGCTGGTGGAGGTGAGCTCGAGCCAGCGCTCCTGCGACGGCAGCCACGCCTCGCAGTCGTACTTGCGGACCGCGCTGGAACCCAGGTCCCCGGCCGCGACGTCGATCACCCGGAACGTGAGCTCAAGGTCGGTGAGGAACGCCTTCTCCATGTCCAGCAAGCGCCCGTGCTCAACCTCTGCATCCTCCAGGGGCACGAAGGCGAACATCTCGACCTTGTCGAACTGGTGCACCCGGATGATGCCGCGGGTGTCCTTGCCGTGCGACCCGGCCTCGCGCCGAAAGCAGCTGCTGAACCCGGCGTACCGGATCGGAAGGCCGTCGAGGATCTCGTCGGAGTGGTACGCCGCGAGCGCCACCTCTGAGGTCCCGACGAGGTAGAGGTCGTCGTCCGCGAGCTTGTAGACCTCGCTCGCGTGCGCACCGAGGAACCCCGTGCCCTCCATCGCCTCCGGCCGCACCAGCGCCGGCACGATCATCGGCGTGAAGCCGGCCTGCTGCGCCATCGCCATCGCGTGGTTGATCAGCGCGAGCTCGAGCATCGCGCCCGGTCCGGTGAGGAAGGCGAACCGGGAGCCACTGACCTTCGCGCCCCGCTCGGTGTCGATGGCCCGCAGCCCCTCGCCGACCGCCAGGTGGTCCTTGACCTCGAAGCGGTACGACGGGAGCTCGCCCACCTGCTCCAGCACGACGAAGTCGGACTCGCCCCCGGGTGGCACCTCGGGGTGCACCACGTTGGGGACCGCGAGGTGCGCCGCACGAAGGGCCTCCTCCGCCGACGCCTGCGTCGCCTCGGCGGCCTTCACCTCGGCAGCGAGCGCCTTCGCACGCTGCAGCACCGCGGGCCGCTCCTCGGGTGAGGCGCCGCGCACCGAGGAGCTGACCTCCTTCTGCACCGCGCGGAGCTGGTCGGCGGTGGTGACCGCGGACCGGCGGGCCTCGTCGGCGGCCAGGAGCGCATCGACGAGGGCGGGGTCGTCGCCACGGGCTTGCTGGGAAGCGCGAACCCGGTCAGGGTCGTCGCGGAGAAGCTTGAGGTCGATCACCCCGACAGGCTATCGGCGTCCCTCGCACCCCCGCCTCCGCCCAAGAGTTGGGCGGTTTTGTCGGTGTGGCGGGCGGGGGCATGCCGACAAAACCGCCCAGCTCGGGGGAGGGGGGCGGGCGGGAGGGGCCTGGGAGGGGTCAGTAGGCCCGGGGGTAGGAGCCGAGGAAGCGGACGTCGCTGCACAGCGGCTTCAGGGACGCCAGTGCTGCGGCCACCGCCGGCTCCTCTCGGTGCCCCTCGAGGTCGACCGAGAAGCAGTAGCGCCCCAGGCCGCCGCCGGTGGGCCGGGACTCGATGCGCGTCAGGTTCACGCCGCGGGTGGCGAACTCGGTGAGGATCTCCAGCAGCGCGCCAGGGTGGTCATCGGACAGGAAAAGCACCACGGTGGTCCGGTCGCGTCCCGTTGGCGCCGGGTCGGCACCGGGGCGGGCCACGACCACGAACCGGGTCTGCGCGCCCTCGTTGTCGTGGATGTCCTGCGCGAGCGGCACCAGCCCGTAGTGCTCGGCCGCCACCGGAGCCGCGACGGCTGCGTCGTACACCCCCTCGCCCACGAGCCGAGCGGCATCCGCGGTCGACGGGGCCAGCACGACCTGAGCCCCGGGGACGTGCGCCGCCAGCCACCGTCGGCATTGAGCCTGCGCATGAGGGTGGGTCGCCACCGTGCGCACCTCACCAAGCGGCATGCCGGGCCGGGCCAGCAGCGCGAAGCTCACCGCGAGCACCACCTCGCCGACCACGTGCAGCGGCTCGCCGCCCGCGAGCTCGTCCAGGGTCGTCGGGACCGAGCCCTCAACGGAGTTCTCGAACGGCACGACCGCGCAGTCCGCCGTACCCGCCCGGACCGCGTCGAGCGCCGACACGACGCTCACCGCAGGCACCGCCTCGGAGACACCCGTCAGGGTGCGCAGCGCCGCCTCGGCGAAGGTCCCTGCCGGGCCGAGGTAGGCGTAGCGCATCAGTGCTTGCGGAGCCGGGACCGGCGGGGTGGGACGTAGGGCACGAGCTCGGGCTGGGTGGCGTTGCGGGTGGCGTAGGAGATGGCCTGCTGCTCCTCCGGGCTGAGCGAGTGGTCGCTCGCCCCGCCCTTGACCCCCTTGGCGTAGGAGCGCGTCTCGGTGCGGCCGTTGATGCTCGTCAGCACGAGCCCGTCACCGGCGTCGTCGAGCAGCGCCGCGCTGAACGACAGCCGGCCACCCATGTCCCCGAAGGCGTCGTAGCGCACCACGGCGACGTGCCGGAGCGCGTCCGACAGGTCCGCCCGTGCGGCGGCGAGGTCGTCGCGCAGGCGCTGCACGTCCTTGCGCAGTCCCTGGGTCTCGACCTGCTGGCTCTTCACGGCATCGACGAAGGTCAAGCCGCTGTCACCACCGGTGAGTACGTCGTGTGCGCGGCGCAGCCGACGCAGCTTGAAGCCCAGGACCAGCGCGAGCAGCAGCGACAGGCCACCAGCGCCCGCAGCGACAAGGGCGACGGTCGACAGGGTCTGGCCTTCCAGGGTCACGTGAGGAGCCTACCGACGGCTCGCCCCGGCACCGGGAGCGTTACCGTGCGACCCGTGGACCGGGACACCGCACGCGAGATCCTCGACGCCGTCGCGTCCGGGATGCTGACTGCCGACGACGCGCTCGACCGCTTCGCCACAGCGCCCTATGCCGAACTCGCCCACTCTCTCGTCGACACCCACCGTGCCCTGCGCACGGGGGACCCTGAGGTTGTCTACGCCGCCGGCAAGACCACCCAGCAGGTGCTCGACAACGTCGCGGCCCTGCGCGAGCACAGCGACCGGGTGCTGGTCACGCGCTGCAGCCCTGAGCTTGCCGCGGCCTTGGGAGGCGACGGACCGACCGTCCTGGTCGGCACGGCGCCGCAGCCCCGGGGCACCGTGGCGGTCGTCGCGGCGGGTACGTCGGACGGCCCCGTTGCGCAGGAGGCGGCGTTGACGGCGACCGCGTTCGGGGCCAGCGTCGAGCGGGTCGACGACGTCGGCGTCGCGGGCCTGCACCGGCTGTTGGCCGCCCGCTCCGTCCTAGACCGCGCGGACGTCATCATCGTCGTCGCCGGCATGGAGGGTGCCCTGGCCAGCGTCGTGGGCGGGCTGGTCGGCACGCCGATGGTCGCCGTACCTACCTCTGTCGGGTACGGCGCCTCCTTCGGCGGCCTGGCCGCCCTGTTGGCGATGCTCAACTCCTGCGCGCCCGGGGTCACGGTGGTCAACATCGACAACGGGTTCGGTGCAGGGGTGTTCGCCGCCCGCGTCGCCAGGCGGGTGCAGGTCCGGTGATCGGTTGGGTCGATGCCCAGGCGGGGGCGAGCGGCGACATGCTGCTCGGCGCCCTCGTCGACGCCGGCGTGCCGCTGGCCGCCCTGCAGGCCGACGTCGACCAGCTCGACCTGGGTCTGGTCCTTACTGCAGAGCCGGTGACCCGCGCAGGGCTTTCCGCGACCAAGGTGTGCGTGCTGGTCGGCGGCATCGCGGCGGAGCAGGCGGTCGGCACTGCGCCTCGGACCTGGGCCGACGTCCGTACCCTGCTCGACCGCCTCACGCACCCGGAGCAGCCGCACGAGGTGTTCCGGCGGCTGGCCGAGGCCGAGGCGGCCGTTCACGGCATCACCGCCGAGGAGGTCCACTTCCACGAGGTGGGGGCGCTGGACGCACTGGCCGACGTGGTCGGGGTCTGCGCCGGCTTCCGTCACCTGTCCCTCGAGCGGCTCACCTGCTCCCCGGTCTCGCTGGGCGCGGGCACTACCCGAGGGGCGCACGGTCCGCTCCCGGTGCCGACGCCCGCAGTCCTGCGGTTGCTCGAAGGCGTCCCGGTGCAGGCCGGCCCAGCACCTTTTGAGAGCACCACCCCGACCGGCGCCGCCCTGCTCGCCACCCTCGTCGACGACTGGGGTCCGCTCCCGGCGATGACGGCGACGAGCAACGGGTCAGGCGCGGGCAGCCGTGACCCCGGCGAGGTCTGCAACGCGGTGCGGCTCGTCCTCGGCAGGGCCAGCAACACCAGCAGCAGCGCCCCCGAGCACCTGCTCCAAGCCAACGTCGACGACCTCGACCCACGCCTGTGGCCGGACGTGCTCGACCACCTGCTTGCGGCCGGGGCCGTCGACGCCTGGCTGACCCCCATCTTGATGAAGAAGGGGCGGCCGGCGCACACCGTGTCCGCCCTCGTCCCGCAGGCCTGTCTTCCCGCCGTACGCGCCGTCGTCTTCCGCCACACCACGAGCCTCGGGTTGCGCGAGAGCCCGGTCACCAAGCACGCCCTGGAGCGCGCGTACACCACCGTCGAGGTCGGTGGGCAGCCGATCGCGGTCAAGCACGCGTGGTACGGCGGGGAGCTGGTCACCAGCACACCCGAGTGGGAGGACGTGGCCCGCGCGGCGCAGGCCTTGGGGCTGCCGGCGCACCAGGTGTTGCTGGCCGCTCAGACCTCGGCGAAGAACGCCAGCGCGCCGGTCTCGCCGCCCAGCGGGACGCCCACGCAGTCATAGGTCACCAGCACCCCGCCGGGCAGCCGCAACCGGATCAGCCCACGGGCCATCGTGTGGCTACGCAATGCCTTCAGCGGCGGCAGCTGCACGTCCGCGTCGTCCACGGGTACGCCGGTCTCGCTGAAGTCGACGAGCACCACGAGCTCCAGCAGCGGCTTGCCCAGGCAGGTCGTCGGGTCCAGGTTGAGCGCCAGGGCCGCACCGGTGCTGACCGCGACGACCCGGCCGCGCTCGTTGAGCAGGACCGCCGTCTCCTGCGCCTCCGTGACGCGCTCCGCCCAGGCGGCGATGCCCCCCACCAGTTCGTCGTCGGGGGCGGGCCGCGGCTGCAGCTCCTGGAGTGGCAGGAACAGGCTGCGCTCGTCGCTCATGGCAGCACCGTCCGCAGCCCCTCGTCGAGCGACCGATGGGTCCAGCCCAGCTCGCGCTGTGCCTTGTCGCTGCAGGCCCAGAAGGTCACGCCGTGGCTGGAGGTCAGCAGCTCACGCAGGTTGGGCGGGAAACCGAGCAACGGCCCGACGTGCTTACCCACCGGGACCATGGCCCTGACGAGGAACGCCGGGAGGGCCGCGAAGGGAGCGCGCTTGCCGGAGACCGCGGCCAGCTCGCGCAGCAGCTCGCCCATCGTCGTGGGCTCGCCGGCCAGGACGTAGGACTCGCCCGCGACGCCCTTGTCGAGGGCGAGCACGATGCCGGCCGCCACGTCGTCGCGGTGCACGGGCGTGACGCCCAGCTCGGGGAAGGGCACCAGCGGCAGCCGGCCCTTCAGCAGGCGCTCGAACAGCCCGCCGACCTCGCTGTGGTCTCCGGGCCCGTAGACGACACCGGGCTGCACGACGACGAGCGGCAGGCCCTGCGCCCCGATCTGCCTGGCTCGCTCGTGGGCCTCAACCTTGGTCTGCTCGTACGCGCTGGTGAAGGCCTGCCCCTCCGGGCGCAGCCAGTCCTCGTCCGCGACCTCGCCGTGGGTGTCGCCGAAGACCGCGACGGTGCTGACGTACACCGCCTTCGCGATGCCATCAGCCAGGGCGGCCCCGAGGACCCGCTCGGTGCCGCGGACGTTGGCGTCCACCAGCCGCTCACGGTCGCTGTCGAGGACCCCGATCTCATAGACCGCCGCGGCGTGCACGACGGCGTCGCAGCGGGCCATCGCCGTACGCAGCGCCTGCTCGTCCGCCAGGTCGCCCTCGACCAGTTCGCAGCCCAACTCACGCAGGGCGCCGGCCTTGGCCGGGGTGCGTACGAGCGCGCGGACATCGTCGCCTCGCTCCCTCAGGAGCCGGGCGACTTCACCCCCGATGAACCCGGTCCCTCCGGTGAGGAAGACGCGCACATCCGGATGCTACGTCCGCAAGGTCCACTTCGTGGACAACGTCACCCGTCTGCGCGCGCCTCGTCGCCCCCGGCGTCCTCGCTAGGGTCGCGTGCATGAGCAGCCGCAGGAAGGCCGAGAGGGGCGACAAGCCCGCCAAGCAGCGCGACGTGTTCGTCGCCCGCCCCTTCGCAGGACGGGCCGACGAGACCGAGTGGGTGGCGCTGCGGGAGATCGTCCCTGCCGCCACCGCGCCTTTGCGCCTGAGGGGGTCGGACGTGCCGGTCACCCTTTCGACGGTGCTGCCGATGCAGTGGCCGGGCATGGTGACCCGCGGCGGACGGCGCTTCCTGGGCCTGCAGGTGTCGTCCCGCTCCGGGGACGCCAGCCGCGACCTGGCCGCCGTACTCGACCAGCTGCTCGACGCCGAGCCCGGGACCAGCATCGTCCCGACGGGCTTGCCCGGCCCCGGCCCGCGGCTGCAGGACCTGCTCGACGAGACGCCCATCGAGGTCACGGTGCACGACGGGTTCGACTACTGGCTCGAGGGCGAGGAGGACCCGAGCGGGGACACTGCGGCCTCCCTCGAGCGGGCCAACGCCTCCGTCGTGCCCACCGCTCGCCTCGCCTCGGTCACCAGCGCCTACTGGTGCCAGATGAAGGAGCGCAGCCACCTGCGCTGGGTGCTGCCGGAGGACGAGGACGTGCTGCTCGACGCGCTCGCCCGGCTCTCGGTCGCCGGGGGGCTGCCCCTGGGCGAGGGCACCCGCTTCGTCGGGACCTTCCGCGCGTACGGCGTGCTGGTGCCCGTCTGGGACCTGCCCGTCGACAGGGAGCCTGCTGCCGTCGAGGAGCCGGCCGTGGCCTTCCGGGCACGGTTGGATGAGGCCCTCACCGGTGGCGTCCTCACCGCCGACGAGCGTCGGGCGCGGGCCGGCCTGCTGAACCGACAGCTCACCCTGCGCTGACGACCGCTCTGCCTGCTGCAGACTGGCGCCATGACCCAGGCAGAGCTCAGCGGCATCGGACACATCGCCCTCAACGTGCGCGACCTCGAGCGCTCCGTGGAGTGGTACGGCGAGGTGCTGGGCTTCAGTCCGCTGTTCCCCTTCAACACCGAGGACTTCGACCGGCAGATCCTGATGCACCCCAGCGGGGCGATCGTCGCCCTGACGACGCACCACCACCCGGACGCACAGGACGAGTTCAGCGAGCACCGCACCGGGCTGGACCACCTCGCCTTCGGCGTCGCCGACCAGGCGGCCCTTGAGGCCTGGGCGGACAAGCTGGACGAGCTTGGTGTCGAGCACTCCGGGGTCAGCATCACGCCGGTCACCGGGTCGGCGTTGCTCGCCTTCCGCGACCCGAGCGGGATCGCGCTGGAGCTCTATGCCCAGATCGGGATGCCCGCAGACCTCTAGCCCTTGACCCGAGAAGCGCTGTAGCGCAAGGCTTCTCGCGCCATCCAGACCAGCCCTACGCCACCCTCAGCCAGCGCGGAGTACGTCTTCTCGCCGTACCAGACCGGCTCGTACATGTTGGGCATCGGGCCGATGGCACCGACGTCGACGTACCTGTAGAGCACGACGGCCGCGGCACCACCGAGGCCGACCGATCCCGCGAGGAGCCAAGCCAGTCGACTGTCCGACAGCAGGACAGCAAGGGCGGCGACGATCGCGAGCCCAGCCTCGAGGCGGAACAGTCCGCCCTGCGTGATCGTGTCGCCGATGCCGTCGTAAGCGCTGGCAAGGTGCAGGTGGACGTAGGCGTCATACGCCAGCCCAGCGGCCGCCAGCACGGCGAGGACCAACGAGGAGCGGCTGCGCTGCAAAGGGTTCACGAGGATCGTTCGCCTCCCAGGGCCTAGCGGATCAGGGAACGGGGTCTCGGAGCACCGGACACGACATGCAACGGGGTCCTCCGCGTCCGCTGCCCAGCTCGCTGCCGGCGATGCGCACGACCTCCACACCCGCCGCCTCGAGAGCCTGGTTCGTCACGACATTGCGCTCGTAGGCGACCACCAGGCCAGGGGCCAGCGCGAGGGTGTTGTTGCCGTCGTCCCACTGCTCGCGCTCGGCCGTGACGGGGTCCAGCCCTGTGTCGACCACGCGCAGCTCAGGCAGGCCCATCGCCTTCGCGGCCGCCACGAGGAACGGCTCAGGGCCTTGCACGTCGCCCGCCGTCAGCGTCCACGCCTGCAAGGTGTCGGCGACCGCGGGGAACATCACGACCTTGTCGACGTCGACCATCGTGCAGATGGTGTCCAGGTGCATGGTCGCGCGCTCCTGCGCGATGGGTACGGCGAGCACCGACTCGGCGACCCCTGCAGCGAAGGCACGCTGGGCGAAGGCCTCGACGCCGGCGGGTGTGGTGCGCTGCCCGACGCCCACGGCAACCACGCCGGGGGCGAGCAGGAGCACGTCGCCGCCCTCGAACCACGCCTCGGCCGGCGAACCGCCGTACAGCAGGGGGGTGCCCGCGAAGCGGGGGTGGTGGGAGTAGACAGCTCGCGTCAGCGAGGCCTCGCGGGCGCGCGCCTCCATCGACGGCGAGGTGACGGCAACGCGGCTGCCGACCCAGACGCTGGAGTCGCGGGTGAACAGCACGTTCGGCAGGGGAGGTACGACGAAATCCGAGCCGCGTGACATCCGCGCCACCAACCCCCCTGTGGCGGAGGCGGGCAACTCGTCATGGGTGATGCCGGCGATGAGGTGCGCAGCGAGGTCCTCACTCGCCTCCTCCTGCAGCCAGTCCCGGAGCACGTGGGCAAGCGCCGGCCCGACCAGCCGAGGGGCGACGGCGGCCGCGACGAGCTCGGTGCGCGCCGCCTGCACCGCCAAGGTCTGCTCGAGCAGCTCCTGCAGGTAGAGCACCTCGACCCCGCGGTCCCTCAGCTGCTGCGCGAAGGCGTCGTGCTCCTCCTGGGCGCGGCCCACCCACGGGATGCCGTCGAAGAGCAGGTCCGCGCTGTTGCGCGGGGTCAGCCGGGACAGCTCCGCCCCCGGCCGGTGCAGCAGCACCGTCCGCAGCCGGCCGACCTCGCTCGTTGCGCCTGTCGTCATGATCGGAGCGTACGGCGGTCAGACCCTGTCGAGCTGCCGCAGCACCCGCCTCGGGTGGTTGCTGATGACCGCGTCCACCCCCAGCCCGAGCACGTAGGCGATGTCCTCGCCCTCGTCCACGGTCCACACGTGCAGCCGGTTGCCCTGCTCGTGGACGCGATCCAGGTAGTGCGGGTGCCGGCGAAGCACCGCCAGCGACGGACCCGCCACCCCGCAGCGCGCCGGCAGGGTCCCGTCGCGGAACCGCAGCGGCACGTGCTCCATGAGGAACACCGTGGGCAGCATCGGCGCCATCACCTGCATCCGGCGCAGCGACGTCGCGGCGAACGACATCACCGTCACCCGCGAGTCGGAGCGCGTGAGCGGGCGGGCCAGGCCGTAGCGCTCGAGCAGGTCGACGAGCGCCTTCTCGACCAGCCCGCCGTACCTCGTGGGGTGCTTGGTCTCGACATGCAGCTCGACCCGGCGGTCCAGGTCGAGCACCAGCTGCAGCAGGCGTTCCAAGGTGAGCACCCGACCGCCGGCGTGGTCCGCCTCCTGCCAGGACGCCTCCAGCAGCGCGTCGCGGTCACGACCCTTCCAGGATGCGAAGTCGAACTGGCTCAAGTCAGCGAGCTCCAACGCGGAGACCGACCCGCGCCCGTTGCTGGTCCTTTCGACGCGGCGGTCGTGCACGCACACCAACACGCCGTCACGGGTCAGGCGTACGTCGCACTCGAGCGCATCGGCGCCGTCGGCGATGGCCTTCTCGTACGCCGTGAGCGTGTGCTCCGGGTGCTCCGCCGAGGATCCGCGGTGGGCGACCACCAACGTCATCGGCGGACGACCCCCGCCGCGATGCCGTTGACCACATCCACGACCGGCAGTCCGTCGAGCACGCGGGCCAGGTTCGCCTTCGACTGACCGATGATGCGCATCGCCGCCTCGCCGCTGGAACCGGCCATGTGCGGGGAGATCAGCAGGTTGGGAGCGGCGAGCAACGGCGAGTCCAGCGGCAGCGGCTCGACCGCGAACACGTCCAGCGCCGCACCCCCGAGCTGCCCAGCTTGCAGCGCCGCCAGCAGGGCGCCTTCGTCCACGACCTCACCGCGGGCGCCGTTGATCAACAGTGCCCCGGGCTTCATCGCCTTGAACCGCAGGGCATCCCACAGTCCGCGGGTCTGGTCCCCGAGCGCGATGACCAGGGCCACCACGTCGCAGGTCGCCGTCAGCTCATCGAGCTCCACCCAGGGAACGACCGCGTCGTCGCGCCTCGTCCGCGACCAGTGCACGACGTCGCACCCCAGGGCGACGTAGCGGGCCGCGAGCTGTCGGCCGATCGCCCCCATGCCGACCACGCCGACCCGCATCCCGGCGAGTTCCCGTGCGCCGAGCGAGGTCTGCGGCCATTCGCCCCGCCGTACGGCGGCGTCGGCCTGCACGGTCCGGCGCAGCAGTGCGAAGGTGGCCGACAGGCACCACTCGGCGACCGACACGGCGTTCGCGCCGGCGCAGTTCGCGACCGGCACACCGCGCGCGGCGCAGGCATCGAGGTCGATCCCATCCACGCCGGCTCGGGGTACCTGCACGAACACCACGCGCGGTCCCGGGTCGTCGATGCGGAAGTCCTGCGTCCAGTCGGCGAGCACCAGGTCGACCGTCGGGAGCAGTTCCTCCGCGGCCGCCTGGTCGCGGGTTGCCGGCACCACGATCTCCATGCGCGGGTCGCCGACGAGGACCTCCAGCAGGTCCTTCGGCAACGGGGGGAGAGCCAGCAGGCGCCACCTGCCGTCCGGGTCGATCCGTGCCACCGTGCCCTCCCCGTCGCTGTTCGCCCCGAGCCTGGCACACCTCACTTGAGCAGGCGCGACATCCGCCGGTCCGCGAGCGGCTTGCCCCCGGTCTGGCAGGTCGGGCAGTACTGCAGGCTCTTGGTCGCGAAGGACACCTCGCGCACCTCGTCCCCGCATCGAGGGCAGGGCAGCCCCGTGCGCCCGTGCACGTTGAGCCCGGACTTCTTCTCCGCCTTCAACTCCCCGGCCGCCAGCCCAGCAGACCGCCGTACCGCTTCTGTCAGAGTCGCGACGATCGCAGTGTGCAGCGCAGCGACCTCCGCTGGGGTGAGGTTCCCCGCCGGCTTGTACGGCGAGAGCCCGGTCTCCCAGAGGACCTCGTCGCTGTAGGCGTTGCCCACCCCTGCGATCAGCGACTGGTCGGTGAGGACGCCCTTGATCTGACTGCGCTCGCCGGCCAGCAGCCCCGCCAACGCCTGGGCCGTGAAGGCCTCCGACAGCGGGTCGATGCCCAGCCGCGCGACGCCGGGGACCTCGGTGGCCTCGCGCACGACGTACACCGCCAGCCGCTTCTGCGTCCCCGCCTCGGTGAGGTCGAACCCGCTCCCGTCGTCCAGGTGCACCCGCATCCCGATTGGCCCCTTGCCCATCCGCGGTGGAGCCGGGGGCAGTGCGGGACGCCAGTGCAACCAGCCGGCCCGGGCCAGGTGCACCACCAGGTGCAGGCCGCTCACGTCGAGGTCGAGGAACTTGCCGTGCCGGTGCGCGCCGGTGATCTCCAACCCGGCGAGGGCGGAGGGCGGAGGGTCGTAGGTCTTGAGCACATGGATCCCGGGCACGTCGACCCGGGCAACCACCCGGCCCACGACGTACTCGCGCAGGAACGTCACCAGCGACTCGACCTCAGGCAGCTCCGGCACGCCCCCCATCGTTGCGTCCTCACTCCCTCCGCGCACGCCTCACCACATCTGAGGACGTAAGGGGCAGGATGGGCGGGTGGACGACAAGGAGTTCCTCCGGGCCTACGACCCGCGGGCCTACCCGCCGTTCGCGGTCACCGTGGACGTGGTGCTGCTGACCGTGCGCGAAGGCGTGCTGTCGGTGCTGCTCGTCGAGCGCGACACCCACCCGTTCCGCGGTCGGCTCGCGCTGCCGGGCGGTTTCGTCGGCCCGGCGGAGGATCTCGACGAGGCTGCGGTCCGCCGGCTCGAGCAGGAGACCGGCGTACGGCGGGATGCCGCCCATGTCGAGCAGCTCGGCGCCTTCGGAGACCCCGCTCGCGATCCGCGGATGCGGGTCGTGAGCGTCGCCTACCTCGTCTTCGCCCCTGACCTGCCGGCGCCGACCCCGGGTGTCGGCGCGACCTGGGTGGCGTGGGTGCCGGTGAAGGCGGTGGAGCCCGCCCGGCTGGCCTTCGACCACGCCCATGTGCTCGCAGCCGGGGTGGAACGGGCCCGCGCCAAGCTGGAGTACTCACCCGTCGCGACCGCCTTCTGTGGCGAGGAGTTCACCGTCGCCGACCTGCGCCGGGTCTACGAGGCGGTCTGGGGCGTGGCCCTGGACCCACGCAACTTCCACCGCAAGACCTCAGGCACGCCAGGCTTCCTGGTGCCGACGGGTCGGGAGACCTCACCGGGTCCGGGGGGCGGGCGTCCGGCTGCGCTCTACCGACGCGGGGACGCCACGCTGTTGCACCCGGCCATGCTCCGACCGGGCGCGCACTGAAACCTCCCCCCTCCCCCCTCCCCCGACTTGGGGCGGTTTCGTCGGCGTGGCCTGACGGGGCACACCGACAAAACCGGCACAGCCCGACGGGGTGGATGCGCTGGACGGGTGCACGGAGGGTGAACGGGCGTCGAACTCTCGGCACCCGGGGCACAACGGGCTCACCTCGCACCTAGCCTTGATCACGTGGTCGCTGCATGGCTGGCTCTGGTGGTGCTCGCCGCGACCCTCGGCCTGCTCGCAGGAATGGCCCTCGGCGGCCGCAACAGCCGCGTCCCGAGCCCGCCCGGCCGACCCTCCGGACCGAGCGCCCGCGCCGTCCTCGAAGCCCTGCCCGTCGCGGTGCTGGTGGTCGACGCCTCCGAGCAGGTCCTGCTGGGGAACCGGGCGGCCCGCGACCTCGGGCTCGTCCATGACGGCGTGCTGGCCGCCCTGCCGCAGCTGCGCCAGCTCGTGCGCGACACCCGCGTCCACGCGCAGCCCTACGACGCCGAACTGTCCTCCCCGCTGGAGCGCCCCGGCCGGCCACCGGCGGTCTTCCGTGCGCGGCTCGCCCCCATCAGCGACGGGACCGTGGCGGTGCTGCTCGAGGACGTGACCGACGCCCGACGCCTGGAGGACGTCCGGCGCGACTTCGTCGCCAACGTCTCCCACGAGCTCAAGACCCCGGCCGCCGCCCTGGGCCTGCTCGCGGAGGCACTGGTCGACGCCGCCGACGACCCGGCCGCCGTGCGCTCCTTCGCGACCCGCTCCCAGCGCGAAGCCCGACGCCTGGGCATGCTCGTGCAGGACCTCGTCGCGCTGAGCCGCCTCGAAGGCGCGGAGGCCCAGCCCCCGCAGGAGCTCGTACGCCTGGACCGGGTCCTTGCCGAGGCCGTCGACCGGGTCCGCACCGGCGCCCAGGCCCGCGACATCACGGTGGTCCGCAGCGGCGACCGAGGCCTGCACGTCCAGGGGACCGAGTCGCAGCTCACGACCGCCATCGGCAACCTGCTCGAGAACGCCGTCAACTACAGCGCCGACGGCGCCCGCGTCGTCGTCGGCGCCCGGCGCGACGGCGAGGTCGTGGAGGTCAACGTCGTGGACGAGGGGATCGGCATCGCCGAAAAGGACCTCGACCGCGTCTTCGAGCGCTTCTACCGCTCCGACCCGGCCCGCTCCCGAGACACCGGAGGCACCGGGCTGGGCCTGGCCATCGTCAAGCACGTCGTGACCAACCACGGCGGCGCCGTCTCGGTGCGCAGCACCGAGGGCTACGGCTCCACCTTCACGCTGCGTCTGCCGGTCGCGCAGCCCCACCAACAGGAGAGCCCATGACCCGCGTACTCGTCGTCGAGGACGAGGACTCCATCAGCGAGCCCCTCGCCTACATGCTCCGCAAGGAGGGGTACGACGTGTCGGTGGCCGCCGACGGCCCCGCCGGCCTGGAGGCGTTCGACCGTGACGGAGCCGACCTCGTGCTCCTCGACGTCATGCTCCCTGGCCTGTCGGGCACCGAGGTCTGCCGCGAATTGCGTGCGCGTTCCGCCGTACCTGTGATCATGCTGACCGCCCGCGACTCCGAGGTCGACAAGGTCGTCGGCCTGGAGCTGGGGGCCGACGACTACGTCACCAAGCCGTTCAGCCACCGCGAGCTCGTTGCACGGATCCGTGCGGTGCTCCGCCGCCACGGCAAGGTGGCCGAGGAGGAGGTCGTCGCGCTTGAGGCCGGGCCCGTGCGGATGGACGTCGACCGCCACCTGGTGACCGTCGCAGGCGAGCCGGTCCAGCTGCCGCTGAAGGAGTTCGACCTGCTCGAGCTGCTGCTGCGCAACGCGGGCCGGGTCCTGACCCGCGCCCAGCTCATCGACCGCGTCTGGGGTAGCGACTACGTCGGCGACACCAAGACGCTCGATGTGCACGTCAAGCGCCTGCGGGCCAAGATCGAGCCGGACCCGACCCAGCCGCAGCACCTGCTCACCGTCCGCGGCTTGGGGTACAAGCTCGAACGCTGACCCCTCGACTGGTGGGCGCGTGTTCATCTTCCGTTCACCTCGAACAAGGCATCCGGCCACCTTGCTTCCCTAACGTCTTCGCCATACCCGGGGGTACCGGGTTCCCGACAGACGGAGGAAACGACCTCGTGAAGGTCTCGCGCACCACCACGCTCAGCGGGCTGCTCCTTGTGGGCGCCCTTTCCCTCACCGCGTGCGGCAGCGACAACAACGGCGCCACGAACACCGCGTCGGACATCGACTGCGCCACGGGCGACCTCAAGGGCGCCGGCTCGACGTTCCAGAAGAACATCGTCGCCGAGTGGATCAAGAGCTACACGGCGGCGTGCTCCGGGGCGACGCTCGACTACCAGGGCATCGGCTCCGGCGCGGGCATCAAGCAGCTCGCCGAAGGCACGATCGACTTCGCCGGCTCGGACTCCACCATGAAGCCCGACGAGCAGGCCGCCGCCGACGCCAAGTGCGGGAGCAAGGCCGTGCACCTGCCGGTCACCGCGGGTGGCATCGCCGTCGCCTACAACCTGCCCGACGTGAAGGACCTGCAGCTGTCGCCGAAGACGCTCGCCGGCATCTTCCAGGGCACCGTGGCCAAGTGGAACGACAACGCCATCAAGGCCGACAACCCCGACCTCACCCTGCCGAGCACCGCGATCACCGCCGTGCACCGCGACGACTCCTCCGGCACCACGAAGGTCTTCTCGTCCTTCCTCAAAGAGACCGCCGGTGCCGACTGGCGCCTCGGTGCCGACAAGGAGCTGTCGTGGCCGTCAGGCGTCCAGGGAGCCAAGGGCTCGGACGGCGTCAGCCAGGCCGTCGCGTCCGCTGAGGGCGGCATCACCTACGTCGAGCAGTCCTACGTCGACGGCAGCACCACGCTGGCCTCGGCCAAGGTGCAGAACTCCGGGGGCACCTACGCGGCCCTGACGGGCACCACGGTGAGCGCGACCCTCGAGGGCGCGAAGACCGAGGTTGTCGGCAACGACATCCAGGTGGGCATCGAGTTCGGCGCAGTCAAGGGCGACAGCTACCCGATCACCGCTGTGTCCTACGAGATCGTCTGCACCAAGGGCAAGGCGACCGAGAAGACCGCCCTGCTGAAGTCCTTCCTCACCTACGCCCTGGGCGAGGGTCAGGACTCCGCCGAGGAGGCCGGCTACGCGCCACTGCCGGCCTCCCTGGCGACCCAGGTCACCACCGCCGTCGCGGCGCTGAGCTGACCTGACACCGCACCGCTGCGCTGCCGCGGGCTCCGCCCTTCTAGGGTGGGGCCCGCGGCAGCGCGTTGGCACAACAGAGAGCAGGACATGACCGCACCCCTTGAGGCGAAGGAGCTGGCACCGTCCGGCGTGGGCGGCGAGTCCCGCGCGCGCGGCGACCGGGTGTTCTTCGCCCTCACCGGAGCCTCGGGCGCGTTCCTCGTCCTGGTCATCGCCGCGATCGGCGTGTTCCTGGTCGTGCAGGCCGTCCCGTCCCTGCGCGACAACAGCACCAGCTTCCTCACCACCAAGACCTTCCTGCCCGAGGCCGACCCGCCGTCATTCGGCATCGCGGTCCTGGCGTTCGGCACGATCTTGACCAGCCTGGTGGCAATGGTCCTCGCCGTGCCGATCGCCCTGGGCGTCGCGATCTTCGTGACCCAGCTCGCCCCGCGCCGGATCGCCGGGTTCCTCGGCAGCCTCGTCGACCTGCTCGCCGCCGTACCGTCCGTGGTCTACGGCCTGTGGGGCGTCGCCTACCTCAACCGTCACCTGCAGGGCTTCAACCAGACGCTGAACGAGCTCTTCGGCTGGTTCCCCCTCTTCGGCGACACGGGCGGGCGCTACAGCAAGTCCATCCTGCTGGCCGGCATCGTGCTCGCGATCATGGTCCTGCCGATCATCGCCGCGCTGAGCCGCGAGGTGCTGCTGCAGGTCCCCACCGCCCAGATCGAGGGCGCGCTCGCGCTGGGCGCCACGCGGTGGGAGGCGGTGCGTACGGCGGTGCTCCCCCCCAGCCGACCGGGCATTGTCAGCGCGATCATGCTCGGGCTCGGACGCGCCCTGGGCGAGACCATCGCGGTGGCCCTGGTCCTGGGGTTCACCCCGGAGATCACCGCCCGCATCCTCGGCCCCGGCGGCAACACCATCGCCGCCAACATCGCGACCAAGTTCGGGGAGTACTCCTCCAGTGGGCGCGGCGCCCTCATCGCGACCGGGCTGGTGCTGTTCGTCATCACCTTCCTGGTCAACGCAGCCGCCCGCGCCATCGTGATCCGGTCGGCCAAGCGGAGGATGTCGTGAGCACCACGCTGCTGCAGACCTCCCGCTCGCGGGTCATCAGGAACCGCGCCTTCACCGTGCTCACCTGGGGTGCTTTCCTGGTCGCCCTCGTGCCGCTGTTCTCCGTGGTCGCCCTGGTGGTGCAGAAGGGGTCGGCCCGTTTCGACCTGAACTTCCTCACCCACTCGATGCGCGGCATCGGTCCGCGCGACGACACGGGTGGCGCCTACCACGCGATCATCGGCACCCTCGAGCAGGTCGGGCTCGCCAGCCTCATCGCCATCCCGATCGGGCTGCTCGCCGCGGTGTACGTCGTGGAGCACGGCCGCGGTCCACTGGTCCCTGCCGTCCGCTTCGTCACCGACGTGATGACCGGCGTGCCGTCGATCGTGGCGGGCCTGTTCGTCTTCACCTTCTGGGTGCTCGCGCTCGGCAAGGGCTTCTCCGGCTTCGCCGCCGCCCTGGCCCTGGCGATCCTCATGCTGCCGACCGTGGTCCGCACCACGGAGGTCGTGCTCGGCCTGGTGCCCGACTCGCTGCGCGAGGCGAGCCTGGCCCTGGGCATCCCGCGATGGAAGACCGTCGTGCGAGTCGTGCTGCCGACCGCGATGTCCGGCATCACGACGGGCGTCGTCCTCGCGATCGCCCGTGTCACCGGCGAGACCGCGCCCCTGCTGCTCACGGCGTTGAACTTCGACTCCATCAACACCAACCCGTTCCAGGGGCAGCAGGCCGGGCTCCCCAGCTACGTCTTCGCCCAGGCAGGGCAGCCGCAGCAGTCGGCGCTCGACCGTGCCTGGGCCGGCGCTCTCACCTTGCTGCTGCTCGTGCTCCTGCTCAACCTCATCGCGCGGCTGATCGCCCGCCGTACCCGTCTGAAGGGCTGATCCATGGCCAAGCGCATCGTCGCCCGCGACGTCGACGCCTACTACGGCGCCTTCAAGGCCATCGAGGGCGTCTCGCTCACGATCGAGCCGAAGTCGGTGACGGCCCTGATCGGCCCCTCCGGCTGCGGCAAGTCCACCTTCCTGCGGACGCTGAACCGCATGCACGAGGTCATCCCCGGCGCCCGCGTCGAGGGTTCGGTCCTGCTCGACGACGAGGACCTGTACGGCGCGTCGGTCGACGCAGTCGCGGTTCGGCGGACCGTCGGCATGGTGTTCCAGCGGCCCAACCCGTTCCCGACCATGTCCATCTACGACAACGTCGCCGCGGGCCTGCGACTGAACGGCATCAAGGGAAGGCAGCGCCTCGACGAGGCCGTGGAGCGCTCGCTGCGCGGGGCGAACCTGTGGACCGAGGTGAAGGACCGGCTGGGCAAGCCCGGCGCGGGCCTGTCCGGCGGGCAGCAGCAGCGGTTGTGCATCGCGCGGGCCATCGCCGTCGAGCCGCAGGTGCTGCTCATGGACGAGCCGTGCTCGTCACTCGACCCGATCTCCACGCTCGCCATCGAGGACCTGATGACCGAGCTGAAGGACCGCTACACGATCGTCATCGTCACCCACAACATGCAGCAGGCGGCCCGCGTCTCCGACACGACCGGCTTCTTCACCATCGAGGGACCTGGCGAGCCCGGCCGGCTGGTCGAGATCGACACGACGCAGAAGATCTTCAGCAACCCCACCGAGAAGCGCACCGAGGACTACATCACCGGCCGCTTCGGCTGATTCCGACCCATCAGAGAGGCCCCACCATGCGGGACACGTACCACGAGCAGCTCGCCGAGGTTGCTGACGGCCTCATCGAGATGAGTCGCCTCGTCGGCTCGGCCGTGAGCAAGGCGACCACCGCCCTGCTCGACGCCGACCTCGAGGCGGCCGAGGCGGTCATCGTCGGCGACGAGGGGATCAACGCCCTCTACAAGCGCATCGACGAGTCCGCGGTCATGCTGCTCGCCCGGCAGCAGCCGGTCGCCAGTGACCTGCGCGCGATCCTCACCGGCCTGCGCATGTCCAACGACCTCGAGCGCTGCGGTGACTACGCCGTGCACATCGCCAAGGTCGCGCGCCGGCGACACCCGGCCTCGGTGGTCCCGGTCGCGCTGCGCTCCACGATGCTCGAGATGGGGCAGGCTGCGGCCCGTATCGCCATCAAGGCCGGGACGGTCATCGCCACCCGCGACCTGACGCTCGCGGCCCAGCTGCTGGCCGACGACGACACCATCGACGACCTGCACGCCTCGCTGCTGCAGGCGCTGCTCAACCGGGCGAACGACTTCGGCGTCGAGGCCACCATCGACCTGGCCCTCGTCGGCCGCTACTACGAGCGGCTCGCCGACCACGCGACCTCCATCAGCCACGCGGTGACCTACCTCGTGACCGGCGAGCACAGCGACCCCGAGTCCTACGCCGCCGAGTAGGGACCGGTACGACGGGTCAGCGGCCCACCAGGTCGGCCAGCGCAGCGACGAACCGGTCCCGGTCGACGCCGAGACCCGCTCCGAAGAACTGCTCAGCGAGGTGATGGCCAACGAGGGCCATCTGCACCACGGCGGCGACGGCGACAGCGTCCCGCACCGGGGCCTCGCCGGCGTCCATCCGCTCCTGCAGCCGATTGGCGTCCAGCAGCACGCCGCCCTCCGCCAGCACCGCACGCACCCGGTCCAGATGCGGGATCCGGGTCCCGTCGCGCACGATGAGGGCGACCAATGGGCGCAATGCATCTAGGGCCTGCAGTGCCCCGGCGTACTCCTGCACGAGGACGCCAGGCGCAAGCACCTCGCGCCGAGCCTCGGCCCGCTCGATCTCCCGGTCCACCACGGCGGCGAGCACGTCGTCCTTGGACCGGAAGTGCCGGTAGAAGCTGCCGCTGCCCGGCTTCAGGCCGGCGCCCTCCTCGAGGTCGGTAACTGCCACAGCCTCGACGCCGCGTGAGGCGAACTCCCGCAGCGCGGTGTCGAGGATGCGCTCCCGGGTGCCGCTCGCCATGAGATGCAAGATAGCTCTTGCGCAATGCAAGACTTGTCTTGCAGACTGTCCGGATGAGCCTGCTGCCGACGATCACGACCGACCCCGCCCTGCTCGCCACGGCTGCCCGCGGGCTGCAGGGCTCACTCTGCTTCCACATCGACGCTGAGGCGGTGACCTTCCGGGCCATCGAGGGGTCCGTGGTCACCGAAGTGGGGGCTGCCGACGACGCGCAGGCTGTGATCCGGCTGAGCCGTGCTGCGTGGGACGACCTGGTGTCCCAAGTGCGGACGCCGGTGAACCTGCAACTGTCGGGGGACCTCACCTACGACCGGGGATCGTTCGCCGATCTCGGGGCCTGGGAGGTCGCCCTGCGCTACGTCCTCACGGGCGTTCCGCCGTACGAGCCTGCGCGCACGGACCTCCGGGGTCGCGACCCGCATGCGAGCTTCACCCTGGCCGACAGCGACGCGGAACTGCGTGCCCAGCTCGACACGATGGGGTACCTGCACGTGCGCGGGGTCTTCACTCCCGACGAGGTCGCAGCCGCGAACGCCGAGGTCGACCGGCTCGCCGCGCTGGCAGCACCCGGAGACGACCTCTCCTGGTGGGTCACCGACGAGGACGACCACGAGCAGCTGTGCCGGCTGGTCTATGCGAGCCAACGCTCGGCACTGCTGGCATCGCTTCAGGACGACCCCCGGGTCGCCCGACTCGGGAGGCTGCTCGACTCGACGCTGCAGTTGGCGCCGGATCGGATGGAGGGCACGGCCGTCCTCATCAAGGTGCCGGGCAAGACACAGGGGCTGTCGAACATCCCTTGGCACCAGGACTGCGGCATGGGCGGGCACAGCATCTTCTGTCCGTCGGTGAGCATCGGGATCCAGTTCACCGGCTCAAGCCCCGAGACCGGCAACCTGCTGATGGTCCCGGGCAGCCACGGCCAGGCCCTCGCCGTCGACTGGCACAGTCGCCTCACGGACGCTCCGGTGGTGGAGGTCGACACCCTCCCAGGGGACGTGACCGTGCATGTTCAGGACGTCATGCACGCCTCGCCCAGGCCGAAGACCATCGGGGGCCGACGCACGATGTACGTCACGTTCTACCCGTCAACGCTCTGGGACCACATCGGCCCGGGCGAGGCGTACAACGACCTGGTGCGCAACCGCACCCGCGAGGTCGCTGGACTCGGCTAGGAGATGTCCCCGCGCCAGGCCCCGGTCTCGGTGTTGCGCTCCTCGATGAAGGACTTGAAGCGGTCGAGGTCACCCTTGACGCGCGCCTTCACCAGGCCGAGCTTGTCGCCGGCCTGCTCGACCAGGCCTTCAGGCTCGAAGTCCAGCTGCAGCATCACCCGCGTCTTGTTCGGCTCGAGCTTGTGGAAGGTGACCACGCCCGCCTGATCCGGACCGTCCAGAGTGCGCCAGGCGATCCGCTCATCAGGGTGCTGCTCGGTGATCTTCGCGTCGAACTCCCGTTCCACACCCGCGATCTTGGTGACCCAGTGGAGCCGGTCGGGCGTGACCTGCTGGACCTTCTCGACCCCCTCCATGAACTGGGGGAACTCCTCGAACTGCGTCCACTGGTTGTACGCCGTGCTGACCGGCACTTCGACGTCCATCGACTGCTGGATGGTGGTCATACCCCACACCTTCTTTCTGGTTGACCTGCTCTGCTGTCAGGGGCTTTCTTCCCGGATGAGGCCGGAGCACACCCGCAGTTCTAGGCCAAGGGAGGCATCCACCACGCGCTCGCGGGACTCAGGCCCCCGCTCTGCAACTACCCGCTGTCGATGTAGTGAGTCGGTAGCCCTCGGGACGACCCGGCGTTACGGTCAGTCGGTGTCCGCCGCGATGCCCGCCCCCCTGGGATCCACTCGGTCGAGGTTCGTCCTCGACCCGGACATGTCTGCCCTTCTGGTGGCCACCAGAAGCAGCGTCGGTCCGATCGAGTTCGCGACCACGCACGTCACCGGCACGGCGGAGGTCGCTGTCACCGACGGCGCGATCGACACCCAGCTGCCCGCCACTGCAGCGCTGCGGGTCCCGGTCGACTCACTCTCCAGCGGCAACTCGCTCTACGACGCCCAGGTGCGCGAGCGCCTCGACTCCCGCCTGTTCCCCACGATCACCCTTGAGCTCCGGGGCGCGCAGGCTCTGGACTCGACGAACTGGGCGCTCACCGGTGACCTGACCATCCATGGCACGACCCGGACGCTGGCCGGCAGCGCTGACATCCGCCTCGTCGATGCCACGCGGCTGCGCGTACGCGGCGAACAGATCATCGACATCAGGGACTTCGCGATCGAGCTCCCTTCTGCCCTCATGCTGCGGATCTTTCCGGACGTGACGGTGCGTTTTCACTTCGAAGCCGTACGAGAGGGTTGAGGCCGACGATGGGCATCCTGCTCGCGTTCTTCACCGGCTGGGCCCTGGGCGCCCGCGGCGGCACCAAGGGGTACGACGAGGTCCTGACCGCAGGCAAGGACGTGCTGCGCTCGGAGGAGTTCGCGGCCCTCCGGGCAGCGCTTCGCTCGCACACCGAGTACGCCCTGCGCCAGCTGGCGGACCTGCTGCAGGAGCCGAGTGCCGAGTCGGGTGAGGGCGAGGACGTCCTGTCCAAGGTGCGCCGGCTCGTCCAGTCGAACGAGCGCAACGGGGGCTAGGTGAACGAAGCCAGTGCCGATCTGGCGAGAGTCGCTGCCCGGGAGTCCGAGGACGCGATCTTCAGTTTGGATCCCTCCGGGCTGATCACCTCCTGGAACGTCGGCGCGGCTCGACTGCTCGGCTACGACGCCGCCACGATCCTTGGCCAGCCAAGCGAACGGCTCCTGGCCCCCGAGTCCGTCGCGGAGCATCGCGTGCGGGTCGCCGCTGTCTTGACCGGAGAGCGCATCGCTCGGGTGCACCTCACCGCACGACACCTCAGCGGAATGCCCGTTCCCTTGTCGGTCACCATGGCGCCGCTTCAGCACAACTCCGGCGTGTGCATCATCGGCCGAGACGTCAGCGAGCGCGACTTCGCCCAGGCAGCGCTCGCCGAGAGCGAACTGCGGATGCGCGAGGCTCAGCAGCTCGCCCACGTCGGCACCTGGTGGTGGGACGTCAGCAGCGACAGGGTCCAGCTGTCCCAGGAGTTGCACCGCATCCACGGCACGGACCCGCTCACCTTCTCGGGAACCCTCCCGGCGTACCTCGAGCTCACCCACCCGGACGACCGGACCGCCTTCGTCGACGACCTGGGACGGGCGCTGGACGGCGAGGCGGCGCTGGAGCGCCAGCACCGGATCGTTCGAGGCGACGGATCGCTGGGCTGGGTCTACGTGCGCGCCTCCTTGGCGTTGGATGACCAGCAACGCGTGACCGGGCTTCGCGGGATCTGTCAGGACATCACCGAGCGCACCTTGGCTGAGGAAGAGCTTGCCCGCGTCAGAGACGAGGCCATCGAGGCCTCACGCGCGAAGTCGGCCTTCCTCGCCACGATGAGCCACGAGATCCGTACGCCGATGAACGGTGTGATCGGGCTGACCGAGCTGCTGCTGGACACCGAGCTCGACCACCTTCAGCACCAGTTCGCGAGCGGAGTTCAGGGGGCGGGCAAGTCGCTGCTGGCGATCATCGACGACATCTTGCACTTCTCCAAGCTCGAGGCGGAGCGGGTCGTGCTGGAGCAAGTGGACTTCGATCCGCGCGATCTCATCAAGGGGATCGCACTGCTACTCGCCCCGAGCGCGTCGTCAAAGGGCCTGGTCATGGAATCGGACTGTGCCCCCGACGTACCCCCTTCGCTCAGCGGAGATCCGGGCCGCCTACGCCAGATCCTGCTGAACCTGACTTCCAACGCCGTGAAGTTCACCAGCGCAGGCACGGTGCGCCTCAGCATCTCAACGGTGTCGAAGGACGGCACGGCGCTCACCCGGTTCTCCGTCAGCGACAGCGGGATCGGCATCGACCACTCGCAGCTCAGCCACCTGTTCGAACCGTTCACCCAGGCCGACGCCTCGACGACCCGGCGTTTCGGCGGGACTGGCCTGGGGCTGGCGATCTGCCAGCGGCTCGTTACAGCCATGGGCGGCCACATCGACGTGGAGAGCGTCCTGGGAGAGGGAAGCACCTTCAGCTTCACGGTGCCCCTCCGGCTCGGCTCGGGGCGCGCCGAGCAGGCTCCACCTCCGGCCCGCGTCGCTCCGCTCACCCCGGCGCAGGACCGTATCGGCCCCGCGACGACGCCCCCCGGTTCCGACCGCGGACGCGTGCTCGTCGCAGAGGACAACGTCGTAAACCAGTTGGTAGCCAAGGGGATGCTGACCAAGTTGGGATACGCGGTCGACGTGGCCACCAACGGCAGGCAGGCCCTCATTGCGTTGGAGCGCAATGACTACGTCGCCGTCCTCATGGACTGCCACATGCCGGAGATGGACGGCTTCGAGGCGACCCTGGAGCTTCGCCGTCGCGAAGCTGAGCCAACCGAGGACCGCCTGTCGCGCAACGGGCGCACGCCGGTCATCGCGATGACCGCCGATGTCCTGCCTGAGCAGCAGGCTCGGTGCAAGGACGTCGGCATGGACGACTTCCTCGGCAAGCCGATCGATGTCACGCTGCTGAGGAGCATCCTTGAGCGACATGTGCCAACCCACGCTCAGCCTCACGGGAGGTGACAGACCAGGTGACCGACACACCGGGCAGTGACTGGCAGCAGGCCCAGCTCGCGGTCTACCTCAACGACCACCTCGCCGGGGCGACTGGCGGCATCGACCTGTTCCGCTGGGTCGCCGGGGAGCATCATGGCACGGCGTACGGCGAGGCGCTGGCGCGCTTGGCCGACGAGGTTGGCGAGGAGCGCCAAGCCCTGCTCGAGATCATGACCGCTCTCGACATCAGCGTGCGCCACTACAAGATGGCCGGTGGCTGGGTCGCCGAGAAGCTCGTGCGGTTCACCGTCCACGGCGGGCTCAAGCCCCGCTCGCCGTTGAGCTCAGTCCTCGAGCTCGAAGCGCTGCACCTCGCCGTACTCGGCAAGCGGGCCGCGTGGCGCCTGCTCAGGATGGTCGCCGAGACCGACCCCCGCCTCGACGCAGCCCGGCTGGACGCATTGGCCGCGCGCGCCGACCAGCAGTCGGTCGAGCTCGAGCAGCTCAGGATGGCTGCGGCCCGCGGCGCCCTGGTCCGGTGAGCGCCGCCCCGAGGAACGACGAAACCCGCAGGCCGATGGACCTGCGGGTCTTGAGGTGGAACCCGGCCTAGTTCTGAGGTCGGCTCCAATGTGGGCGAGGGGGGAGTTGAACCCCCACGTCCTTTCGGACACACGGACCTGAACCGTGCGCGTCTGCCATTCCGCCACTCGCCCGAGTTGCGATCGACAACGTTACCAGCCTCACGGATACGATCACCTCGCCGAGGGAAGGGGTTTCACCGTGGGGGTCCTGCAACGCTTCGAGCGACGACTCGAGGATCTCGTGCAGGGCGCGTTCACCAAGGCCTTCGGTGGCTGGGTCGAACCCGTCGAGGTAGCCGCCGCCTTGACCCGCGAGGCCGAAGACCGCAAGACCATCGTGGCGGCCGGCCGGGTGCTGGTGCCCAACGCGTTCGTCGTCGAGCTCGGTCCCGCGGACGCAGACCGGCTGAAGGAGTACGACGCTCCGCTGCGCACCGAGCTGGCCGCGATGGTTCGGGAGTCGGCGCAGGAGCACGGCTGGTCCTTCGTCGGCCCGGTGGAGGTCGAGCTGCGCGAGGTCGACGACCTCGACACCGGCGCCTTCCGGATCCGCAGCAGCGTCGTCGCGGGAGCTGGCGCGGCCACGCCCGAGCCCACGCCCGAGCCCGGCCCAGGTCCGCGCCTGGAGCTCGCCGGGACGAGCTACCCGCTGATCGACGTACTCGTCATCGGGCGCGGGGCCGAGGCCGACGTGCAGCTCACCGACACAGGGGTGTCGCGGCGGCACGCCGAGGTCCGACGCGTCGGTGACGGAGCCGAGGTACACGACCTCGGTTCCACGAACGGCACCTGGGTCAACGGACAGCGGGTGCAGACTGCAGGTCTGCGCGACGGCGACCGCGTCCTGGTCGGCACCACCGAGATGACCGTACGGACGGAGGGCTGATGGGCAGCGCCCTGGTCGTTGCGCTCGTGAAGTACGGCCTGCTCGCGCTGCTGTGGGTCTTCGTGCTGTTCGTGGTCCGGGCTGTCCGCGAGGACCTCTGGGGTCGCACGGTCCCCGCTGCACCGACCCCAGCACGGGCGACGCCTGAGCCGAAGGCGAAGCGGCGGCGCGGCGCACCCCGCCAGCTGGTCGTCACCGAGGGCCCCCTGCAAGGCACGACGATCACCCTCGCGGACACCCCCGTGACCTTGGGGCGTGGGCACGACTGCACGCTGGTCCTCGCGGACGACTACGCCAGCACCCACCACGCACGGCTGGTGCCGGGCGAGAGCGGCTGGCTCGTCGAGGACCTCGGCTCCACCAACGGCACCTACCTCGGTCGCGCGAAGGTGACCCGCCCGACCGCCGTACCCCTGGGCACCGCCATCCGGATCGGCAAGACGTCGATGGAGCTCCGGTCGTGAGGGCATGAGGCTCCGGTACGGCGTGCGCTCGCACCCCGGTCTGCTGCGCACGAGCAACGAAGACAGCGTGTACGCCGGACCGCGCCTGCTCGCGGTCGCCGACGGCATGGGGGGGCACGCCGCGGGGGAGGTCGCGAGCGCCGTCGCCATCGCAACAGTCGCGCCGCTCGATGCCGATGCGCCGGGTTCTGACCTGACCGGCGCGCTGCGCGAGAGCGCCCGCACGGCCAACGCCCACCTGCGCGACATGGTCGCCGGCGATCCCGACCTGACCGGCATGGGCACCACGTTGGATGCCCTGCTGTTCAACGGAAACCGTCTCGGGTTGCTGCACATCGGCGACTCTCGGGTCTACCTGCTCCGCGCAGGAAAGCTCACCCAGATCACGCACGACCACACCTTCGTGCAGAGCCTGATCGACAGCGGCCGGATCAGCGAGGAGGAGGCGAGCACGCACCCGCAGCGCTCGGTCATCACCAAGGTGCTCGACGGTCACGACGACCTCGAGCCGGACCTGTCGGTGCATGAGACTCGCCTCGGTGACCGCTGGCTGCTGTGCTCCGACGGCCTCACCGGTCCGGTCAGCAGCAACGACACCCTCGCAGAAGCCCTGACCCTGGAGGATCCGCAGGAGGCGTGCGACCGGTTGGTCGAGCTGGCCCTGCGCGGCGGCGGCCCCGACAACATCACGGTCCTGGTGGCCGATGTAGTCGCTGACGACGAGCCCGACGACCCGCCCGTCGTGGGCGGTGCGGCGGCCGAGGCACCGCAGGAGGCACCTCCCGGCATCGCCGAGTCGGCCGCCAGCCGCGCCCGCGTCGCCGAGGGCCGCGACACCCCGCCCGCCCCCCGCCGCACACCGCCGGCCGTCGTGGGTCGTCGCCGCCGTACTCCTGTCGTCCTTGCCGTGCTCCTGGTGCTCGCGCTCGCGGGCACCGCAGCGACCTGGGCCTACGTCCGCTCCCAGTACTTCGTGGGAATCGACTCCGGCAACGTCGTCGTCTTCCGGGGGGTGAAGGGCAGCGTCGCCGGGGTGGACCTGCACGGGGTGTCCGAGCGCAGCACGCTCGGCACCGAGCGGCTCACCGACGTCGAGCGCGAGGCCCTGGCGGACGGCATCGTCGCGAACGACGCCGCCGACGCCCGCGCGATCGTGGAACGCCTCATCGCGGTTGCCTGCCCGACCCCGACCGCCGCGCCGACCAAGACCGCTGCCAGCCCCGTGCCCTCGCCGACACCCACTGCGTGCCCGTGACCGCACACGCCCCCGCGCTCCCCGGCCGCACCGGCCGCGCGACGCAGCTTGCCCTTCTGTCCGCGGCCTTGGTGGTCGCGGGGATCGCGCACGCCTCCGTCGGCATCGGCCTGCACGGGACCGTCACCGGCAGCACCCTCAGCTACGTCCTGTGGCTCGCCATCCTGTACGGCGGCGCGCACCTGGCCCTGCGGTACCTCGCGCCTTACGCCGACCCGATCCTGCTGCCCGCCGTCGCGATGCTCAACGGCCTGGGCATCGTGATCGTGCACCGGCTGGACCTCGCCTCGGCGGACCGCGCCCGGGCGACCGGCGCGGCGCTGCCCCGGGCCGACGCACCCCTGCAGCTGCTGTGGACCACGATCGGCCTGATCGTGTTCATCGCCGTGCTGGCGCTCGTGCGCGACCACACCCGACTGCAGCGCTACTCCTACACCGCTGCCGCCGCCGGCCTGGTCGCGCTGATGCTGCCGGCCCTGCCGGGGATCGGCGCCACCATCAACGGCGCCCGGCTGTGGATCCGCATCGGCCCGATGACGGTGCAGCCCAGCGAGGTCGCCAAGGTCCTGCTCATGGTGTTCTTCGCCAGCTACCTCGTCGCCAAGCGCGACGTGCTGTCCCTGGCCAGCCGCCGGGTGATGGGCATCGACCTGCCGCGGGCCCGGGACCTCGGCCCGATCCTGCTCGCCTGGGCAGCCTCCATCGCGGTGCTGGTGCGCGAACGCGACCTCGGCTCGAGCCTGCTGTTCTTCGGCATCTTCGTCGTGATGCTCTACATCGCGACCGAGCGCACCTCCTGGGTGCTCATCGGCCTCGGCCTGTTCCTCGGCTCCAGCTTCG